>JAHIPL010000370.1 GCA_018894615.1 Acidobacteriota bacterium
CTTGAGGGAACCGGGAATGGAATTCGGCAACGAGTTTTTCCCTGACAACCCAGATGTCCTCCACTTCTCTTCCGGGTGTCAGCAGAGAGAGAGCGGGCCAGATCCCTCCTCCCCGCAGTTCCAGGGGGCCGATTTCATCGATGATGCAGTAATCGAAGGTCCGGCTGGAGGCAATGATGTGCCGGGCTTTCCGCATCGCCTCCGGCAGGCATAAATAGGGGCCGGTTTTTTCCCAGTGAACCGGACCTTCTCTGCGAAGGAAAGGTTCTCTATTCCCCGTCCGGCAGTCCCACAGGTCATATCCCGCAGTGTCTCCCTTCTGCCGTACGGAAGGGCTCAGATACCCGGATATTGTTTTATTCTCATCCTTTAAACGGGCCACAACCGCTTCGAGCAGGGTCGTTTTCCCGCTGTGAACGGGTCCGGTCAGCAGTGTCAGCATCGTTATGTTTTCCGGCTGCATTGTAAAAAAAAGAAGAAAGAAAATGCAAGGAGGAGGAGGAGTGGAGCGCCGTCTTTCAGGTTTTTTTACCGTGGCCGGGTCCCAGTTTTTTCAGCATCAGCAGCAGTCCGATTCCGGCCCAGAGGAGAGCGACGATCCGGCGAAGAAGGGTCATAGTGATCCCGGCGCCGGCGGGGATTCCCACCAGCACGATCAATGTGACGAAGGTGAGCTCGTAAGTGCCGATGGAGGCCGGTGTGGACGGCATCAGGATGGCCATGCTTCCCAGAGTGGCGACGAGGAATGATTTGACGAAATGGACCCCTGAAGCCTCGATGAAGAGAAGTGTCAGATGAATTTCAAAAATCCAGAAGAGAGAAACCATGGAATGGAGCAAAAAGACAAGACTGAAGACTTTTTTGTGATGGGCGTAAAAATCGATGATATGGCGATCGGTTTCCAAAATTTTTTCCCGGTTCTTGACGATAAATCTCGGTCTGAATTTGATTCTGTCGAACAGAATCAATATTCCGCTGAAAAGACCTCGTTGCTGCCGAAGGAGAAGATAAAAGGCAAAAATGAGGATGACGGCGGCGAAAAGGATAAAGATCAGCTTGTATCTCTGGGGGAGGGCGATATGAAGAATGGCAATGCTGATGCCGACGATGGTCAGAAATATCATCGCCACGATTTCAATCGTTTTATCGATTACGACGGAAGCGAAGCTTCTCCGATCGTCCCGGCTTTTGATCATCATGGCCCTGACCGGTTCCCCCCCGAGATATGCGGACGGAGTGATATAGCTGATCCCGTCCCCTGCTATGCGAGCGATAATCAACTGAAAAAGGGGAATCCTTTTTTCGTACAGGTTCATGATGAATGACCAGTTGATGGCCCGCAGTACAAAATACACGAGACGCATTCCGAAAAGGATCAGGAATTTGGATAGGGTGATTCGATTGATATGCTCCCAGATCTGCTTCGGACCGATTTTATAGATGATAAAGGCCAGCAGGGCGATACCCAACACCCAGAAAACCCCGATGACCTTTTTTCTCATTGTTTGATATGTCAGCTATATCTAATTGTGCCGGAGGGAACGGGTGGTTTCGCGGCCCTGCCGTCATCTTCCTTGGTACGTTTCATGATCCGACAGCCTTGATATATATCGCGTTCTTTGATCTGAGTCAATGTCAATTTGATCGGGTCAATTTGATCGGATCAATTTGATTGGGTGCCCTTTCCGGCCGGTCTAGATAAAGAAATTTCTCTGTTCTTCGATGAACCGGATGCCGTGCTCTTTCAGTTCATCCAGAATGGGATCATAGATGTCCCGTTCCAGCGGAAGCAAAACTCCCCTGGATTTAACTTTATTTTCCATAATCAGGCGGGCGGCGATGGCCACCGGCAGCCCGACGGTTTTGGACATGGCCGTGTTGTCCGGATCCTCCCCCTCGACGACAAGGTGTGAGACGATCCCATGCTCCTCACCCTGAAGCGTATAACCGATCCGGTGAAGCATCACGATCATGTCGCGGTCGTCGGGTTTGAGGCTCCACTTTTCCTCCAGCAGATGCTGCAGGACATGCGCCGGAGTGGCCTTCTTGAGGCCGATGGGCTTATCATCGAAGATTCCGGTCCAGCGAAGCCGCTCCATGACGGCCGAGTCCGGGACAAGCCCCATGTCTCGCTCCAACTTTTCTTCGACCGACAGGGTGGGATCGAATTTCATGAACCGGTTGGTGTACTCGCGGTAGGTCATGGTTTCACTGTCGTTCATGAAGTAACTGTCGTCCGTCATCCCCATCTGGACAAAAATGTCCCAGGACTCACAGAATCCGGGCCGGCGGATGGTCCCGCGGAACATGGTCGAAATATTTTCCAATCCGTAGGTTTGCTGGTACTTCAGGGAGTCGCGGTTTCCGTAAATCTCGAAATCCCCCCAGCCGGGAATGGAGACGATCTCGGTCCGTTTGAACAACTGGTGGTAAGGGATGAATTTGTACTGGTCATGATGAAGGAAACGGGCGCCGCCCTGGCCGGCCAGAATGACGTTGCGGGGATTCCAGGTGAACTTGTAATGCCAGGGATTGTCGTCGCTGGCGGGAGCGATCAGCCCGCCGGTCGAAGAATCGAAACACGTGATGCGGCCTCCCTGTTCTTTTATCCGGTCGATGATCCGCATGGCCGACATGTGGTCGATTCCGGGATCCAGCCCGACCTCATTGAGAAAAACGAGCCCCTTTTTTTTGGCCCGGGCGTGAAGCCTTCGAAGAGAATCCGAAACATAGGATGCGGTGACAAGATGTTTTCCCAGATCGAGACAGGTTCGGGCGATGAGGGGATGCATGCGGGCGGGGAGAAGCGAGATGACACAATCGGCTCCACCCAGAAGTTCCTGCCTCAGGTTTCTGTCTTTGATATCAAAAGGAACGGCTTCCCCGCTGCTGTGGCCGCCGATTTTTCTTTCAGCCTGTTCCAGATCGAGGTCGCCGACGGTGACCGTCCAGCCGTTTTCGGCTGATCTGTCCAGCAGGTAACGAATACAGGCCGTCGCGGAACGCCCGGCCCCAAGGATAACGATCTTTTTCATGGGCTTCTGTCTCCTGGAGGAGTGGTCCTGCCATATGGAAGGAGGGATTATACAGCCGGCCCCTGTTTTTGTACAGAGGATTCAAAACACGAGGGACACACGGAGATCCATGACGTTGGTGTGAGTAGGGCCGGTGAAAACCAGGTCGCCAAGGGGCTTGAAGAAGTGATAGGAATCGTTGTTGTCGAGGTATTTCCGGGCATTCATGCCCAGGGTAGCGGCCCGTTTAACGGTGCCTCCGTCGGCAAAAGCTCCCGCAGCGTCCGTCGGGCCGTCCGTGCCGTCCGTGCCGCAACTCAGGACGGCTGTGCCCTTGCGGCCGTCGAGGGCGATGGCGGCGGCCAGGGCAAATTCCTGGTTGCGCCCTCCCTTTCCGTTCCCCAGGATGGTCACGGTCGTTTCCCCTCCGGAAATGAGACAGGCAGGCGGAACGGCGGGATGCCCGGTGTTGTGAATTTTTTCGGCAAGCGCCGTGTGAACGAGGGCCGCCTCCCGCGTTTCCCCCTCGATTGCCGTAGAGAGAATGAAGGCATTGTAACCCAGCTCTCGGGCTTTGGCCTCGGCGGCGGCGGCGGC
>JAHIPL010000371.1 GCA_018894615.1 Acidobacteriota bacterium
ATCAGGCTCCTGAGGTAAATCAGGGGTTTCAGTCTTGAGATGATCCGGTCAGTCCTTCCGGTAAATGGAGTGCAGCATCACCTGAAACACCCTGTCGGCGCTGCAGGCGTTGGTCACCGGATAGGCATCGATGAGATTGCGGTAAGAGCGATCTCCTGCTTCATCATATCCCGTTTCCAGAAAAACAATCATTTTTTGCCCTTCAACAAGGTAGACAAAACGTTTACCGTCTGCGAAATCCCAGCAGATACCCCGTCTGTCCAGACTAGACAGTGTCTTGAACTCGTTTCGTCCGATGAGTTCAGGTAGGACAGCGGCCGGATGAATCGAAACGATCACGTTCATTGGATCGCCCCAAGTGAGGGTTGCTTTGTTGAAGGTCGAAAAATCGGTGAAATAATATGTCAAGCCGATCTCTCTGTCTGTGCGGCTTCCGGAATAAATCCCAAAAAGAATTTCATCCGCCTGCAGATAGGATTTTTCCATCTCCGTGCTCATGGACAGGTGATGGGTTTTGAGGCGAAATCCTGCCGGAGGAGGCGGGGGAGGGGGCTTGACCTCCGGCTCGACGGGGGGAGGGGGGGAACATCCGACCGCCAGCACAAGTGAGAGAAACAACAGGAAACCTATCCATCGCAGTCCGTATTTCATGTGTTCACCTGACCGTATTTTACACCATGAGAAGGCCTGTGAGAACCCCGGATCCACTATTCCTAAAAATTCAAGAATATTTTTATTGACCAGGTCCGCCTGCAGAATGGTCAGGTCATGCCCGGCACGGATGTGTCCGTCTTCGTTCTTTGTATTTATAATAAATGTTGATTAACACGATCCAAATTGATTAATGTAAACGCGGAAATGATAGATTGATGCGTGTTCCATTTGTCGAAAGAGGAGGAAGAATGAAATCAAGGCTTTGGATCGGACTGATCGTCCTGTGTCTTGCCATGTGTGCTGTGAGCGGACAGGAAGTACCCAAGGAAACATTCACCATGGAAGAGGTTTTGAGTCCACCCTATCCCTGGGGACTCGTATCGGCCGCCGAAGCCGACCGGATCGCCTGGATATTTTATGAGAAAGGGGAGAGGAACGTCTGGACCGCGGCGGCGCCCGATTTCAAACCGGTCAACCTGACCGGTTATAAAAAGGATGAGGTTTTTGAACTTCCCGAGGTATATCTGTCAAATGATGGTAAAACCGCTGTTTACATCAAAAACGGCCGTCCCAACAGCGAAGGCTGGGTCACAAATTCCGACAGCAGCCCGGTTCGCCGGCGGCAGGAAATATGGGCCGTACGGACTTCTGGAGGAAAGCCCTGGCTGATAACCGAAGGAAACAATCCCGTCCTTTCGCCCGACGGCAGGTGGGTGCTTGTGGTCGAAAAAGAACTCATTCACAGATTTTCTTTGGAGCCTCCGCGCGACCCGGCCGAATCTCCCGGACATGACATCCTCTTCCATGCCGCCGGACGGAATGACTCGCCCCGCTATTCACCCGATGGCCGAATGGTGGCCTTTGTCAGCCGCCGAACCGACCACAGCTTTATCGGCGTCTATGACATCGAGAAAAAACTGATCCGATGGATCGCTCCCGGCGTGGACAATGACACGGATCCCTGGTGGACGGCGGATAGCGAGCGGATCGTTTTTGTTCGCCGGCCCGGGCTGCAGTACGGAGCGCAGCCTTCTTTTCGTGACCGCGGCGCCGTCAATCTGTCTTTCTTGATCGGAAACATCGAAAAGGGAAATGCCCGCGAAATCTGGAGAATACCCCGGGAAAAACCGAGATACTACTCCTTTCGCAATTTTATGCTTACCCCGTCTGAAAGAATTCTATTCACCGCCGAAGCGGACGAGTGGAACCATGTTTACTCTCTGGGGTTGTCAGGCGGAGAGCCCGTGGATCTCACACCCGGAAAGGGCATGATCGAGCATCTGGGGCTTTCCCGCGATGGGAAAACCCTGATCTTCAGCAGCAATCACGGCGACATCCATGGACGCCACATATGGAAAGTCCAAACGGATGGAGAAGTGAATCCCGTTCAGCTTACCTCGGGGGCGACCATCGGGACCTATCCCGTATCACTTGCATCCGGCGCTCAAGCCGCATTTCTTCATGCCACATCCCGTCATCCCACCTCGATTGCAACCGTTTCCGCCGATGGAGGTGCCGTAAAGGTCGTCGCCCCCGAAAAGCTGCCGGCCGAATATCCGATGGACAGGCTGGTGGAACCAAAGCTTGTGATCCTCAAGGCCGAGGACGGAACGGAGGTTCCCTGCCAGCTGTTTCTGCCGAGAGGGGCCAAGGAAGGGGACAATCTTCCGGGAGTGGTTTACACCCACGGTGGTCCCATCCGTCAGATGCTTCTCGGATGGCACTACATGGAGTTTTATTCCGAGGCCTACGGGATCAACCAGTATTTTGCCAATCACGGCTATGCCGTCATCTCCATCAACTACAGAAGCGGCATCGGATACGGCCGGTCTTTCAGAAATGCCCCAAACACCGGGATGGCGGGCGCCGCCGAATATCAGGACATTCTGGCCGGGGTGAGATATCTTCAAAGCCGGCCGGAGGTGGATCCCGAACGGATCGGGAAGTGGGGGCTTTCCTACGGAGGGCTTCTAACGGCCATGTCGCTTGCCAGAAATTCCGACATTTTTAAAGTGGGAGTGGACATGGCCGGTGTGCATGACTGGTCGCAGATGGGATGGGGCCGGCTGAACGAAGCGGGAAGGAAAATAGCCAGGCAGTCTTCTCCGGTGGCCGACGTTAAAAACTGGAAATCACCTGTTCTCTTTATTCACGGCGATGACGACAGGAATGTGCCTTTTCAGCAGACGACCGATATCGTCCAGAAGCTCAGGGCTAAAGGCGATGTTCATATCGAGCTCATGATTGCCCCCGACGAACCTCATGAATTTATGCTCTATAAAAATAGGATGGACGCCTACAACCGGACATTTGAATTCATCAACCGCTTTATCGGAAAATGAGCTGCCTGTGGATCCGCGCCCCCGCCGCTCCCCCTGTCTGAGTCAATGCGGCTTTTTCTTCCCATGTCTGCTTCGAAAGAGGCTTTCAAACGAACGGCCTTTACCGGGCAGGCAGCCTTCCTGAATCAGATAGGCGAGGCGGGATGCCGAACCGTAAAGGGGGTGCCGCTGCCAGGCGCTTCGCATCCGTCCCGTTCGCATGGCTATTTTCATGTTTCGTAGCAAAAGAAGGATGTGGATGAAATCCGAGCGGAGTTTTCGCGGAACCGTTACATAAGTAAAGGCTTTCTGAACGGAGTCAGCGAGCTGTTTTTGAGGATCTTCCTGTTCCTGGGAAAAATGCTTGTCCGCCCAGGGCCAGAAAAGAAGCGTGTAGAGTTCCTCCAAGGTGAATGTTTCCCCTTTGACGGCCGCCCTGTCCTTTGCCGCCAGAATAAATATCAATCGAGAAAAGAGCTTAGGATCGTTTTCATATTCTTCTCCTACTTCTCCGAGAATATGACCGAGCATGCCGTAGCGGGCATAAGCTTCAAAAGCGATGCGGGTCTTCAACGCCATGTCTTTGTTCAGTTCCTCATAGAGACGCGCCTTTGAGCTTTCCTTCAGCAGAGGAATAAGAGAGCGAAGGGATTTTTCCGTTTTTTTGTCGATGTTGAAACCGAGCCGTGCCGCATGGCGAACAACGCGCATAATCCTGACAGGATCTTCCTTGAATTTTTGGGCCGGGTTTCCAATAATCCTTATCCGCTTATCCGTGAAATCCTTGAGCCCGTTCACATAGTCGATGACCGTATCGTTTCGTACATCGTAAAAAAGGGCATTGATGCTGATATCGCGACGAAAGGCGTCCTCAGCGGGTGTTCCGTAGGTCTCACGGCGTTTATCTCCGATATTCATGTCATCATTGCTGTCTACAACCGCATCGGCCATCCGGCGAAACGTAGCCACTTCGATGATTTTCCCGTCTTTGAAGTGGATGTGTGCCAGACGAAAACGGCGGCCGATAAGGAATGAGTTGGAAAATCTCCGCTTGATCTGACCGGGGCGGGCATCCGTGACGATATCAAAATCCTTGGGCTTGATTCCCTGCATCAGGTTCTGAACTGTCGCCCCTGTCAGATAGGCGTTGAATCCCTGGCTGCTGAGGCGGTGGATGACTTTGGCGGCGGCCGGGTCGATGTCGTTTTTGGAAATGCCGTGTCTGTCTTTTTTCCAGATCACCGGCTTCTGCTTATTCGGCTGTGATCCTTTGTTACTTAGCTTGAATCCAAAAATGTCCATATGTCCGCAGTGTATTGAAATTCCTCCTCATCATACAAAAACCGGAGGAGCTGTACAAAGAGATTTTCGTCATTTGAGTTTCCGTTCATTAAAGCTTGTCATGTTTATAACCACTTTGTCAAAAAAACATTTTGATTTTCTCGCCTGTAAAGTAAAAGCGGCCGATAAATTTTAAATACGGAATAATATTTGCGGAAAACTCAACATCAGAGTGATAAATCAAGCAACTGAGACAGTTACATGAAGACATTTTATACATCGGTCGATTTTATGAATAAGTCAGGCTCGATATGTTGAAAAATTGAAAGGTTTTTTTTGATCGAACGTCTAAGTATATGAATATTCCGAATGGAGGAAAGCATGAAAAAAATGACAGCGGCACCTGGGAAGTCACCTCGCAGACGCCGAGGGGAGACGAGAGAGTCTCCGAGATGACCATCGAGCAGGATGGGGATAAGATCACCGTCACAATGCCCGGTTTTCGCGGTGATGAAATGACGGGTGAGGGAACGGTCGATGGAAATAATATCGAATGGAAATTCGAGATAAGCACCCAGCGGGGAGATATGACCATCACCTACACCGGGACGATTGACGGAGATACCATCAAAGGCATGGTCGCCATGGGTGATTTTGGAGAAATGGAGTTTTCCGCCGTTAAGAAGTAACGCAGCGATTTCTTTTTTTTATTCGTATTTGATGGCTATACCCGGATCGGTGAGAGCCGCCTTGAGCGTTAGATCCGGTCGGCATTATCATGGAAACGGTCGAAGCTCATCTCATCCTGAACATACAGAGGGATGAGCGTGCAGCAGGCGATCCCGATGGCCAGCCCGACGATATTGAGAAACGAATACAATTTATTTTTTAAAATGATAAGCCCTTTCACAAGCATTTACGCATATAGAGATAAAAAAGTTCTCGATTTAAGTCCTTTCGGTTCTTTCTTTCAGCTCTTTTCTTTCAGCTCTTTTCTTGAATATGATCGGACGTTTGTGATATATCCCACTTTCAATCAGGTAGATCAACTTTTAAGAGAGACAAACGTCATGGCGCACAGATACGGCGGTCCAACAAACCACAAACACCAAAAAAGGCCTTGGAATTTGAAGCGAAATTTCACGACCATCATTATCTCCCTTCTTTGGTTCGTGATTCCCGGACAGGTGCGACGTTTTATCCTCAATCGTTTTTTTACTCCGATTCCGTACAAAACATCCGGCCTTGAAACAGATATTCTAGGAAAAGGACAGCCATTTTCCATTCAGGTGGACAACAAAATGATCAGGTGCTGGAGATGGGGGACCGGCCCGGCGGTGCTCTTTGTTCACGGATGGAATGGACGGGGAATCCAGTTCTTTCAATTTTTTCAGCCGGTTCTGGAAACAGGGCTTTCCGTGATCGCCTTTGACGGCCCCGGTCACGGAGAATCGGAAGGACAGACATCCAGCTATTTTCAGATGTCTGAAGCTCTTCGAGCCCTGATCCACGACGAAAGAATCGGCGAAATCCGGGGATTTGTCGGGCACTCATTTGGAGCGGGAGCCATCATCAACACCATTCACAAGGAACAACTGAACATTCCCTCCGTCTGGATCGCCCCTGCTCTTAAACTGAAGGAACTGTTGGAACTGGCATTCAGTTTTCACGGGATTCCGCTTCACATTTTCAGGAAGTTGATTGCTGAATATGAAGAAAAATATCCATATAACCTTAAAAAAGATAATCCCATCCAACTCCTCTCCCGGAGGGACATGAAGGCTCTTATCATTCACGACCGGAACGACCGGGTTATTCCGTTGACCGATTCACAGATGGCAGCGGATCGAAATGATGGAATCCGCCTGGAATCGACAAAAGGCCTTGGTCACCGGCGGATCCTCAAAGATCCCGATATGATTCAACAAACAATATGTTATCTAAAAAACGACTGTCCCTGAACGTATTCTTTCAGGTCGCAATCAACTTATAAGTGCTTTTGGAAAAGAACTTTATTTTATGATGGATCATCGCCGATAAAGATAAATGATTTTGGGAATGATAAAATCACCCTCTATTTCGTGTTGAGCCACCAACTTCTCTTCCCAGCCAGAGAGCGCAAAACTGAAACAGGCCACCATTGCGCCTTTTTTTAAGTTGTCTTCCAGATAAGGCCGGAGCAGATTCAGGGAATCCGGAAAAAGATACAGATAGACCAGAGTGGCATCCGACAGATCCGTGTCAAAAATGTCCTGATTGAGAAACCTGACGCGGGAGGATACGCCGGCGGCAGCGGCGGCCTTTCGGGCCTGTTTGATCAAATCCGGGTCGATATCAACTCCGACTCCTCTGGCCCCGCATTTTTCGGCCGCTCTGATGAGGACACACCCGTCGCCGCATCCTAGATCATAAACGACGGACTCGGAATGCACCCCGGTCACCTCCAGCATCCGCTCGATCACAAAATCCGGTGTCGGAACATGAGGCGCCAGGTTAACGGCCGATGCGTCTCCGTGAACCATCTTGAAAATACGAACGTCGTCCTCACCGATATCCCTGACGCTGTAGCGTTCACCAGGGAACAGCCAATAACTCAAATGGCCGCTCTCCGGAAGAAAAGTTATTTCCACATGGTGGTTGCCTGAAAATCCTGCCCTTACACCTGCTCCCAGAATTCTTTTTTCAGGTTTTACGTCCTCATTGAGAGGTTTGTACACAAAGCTGAATGGGCGGTTCAGTGTATTGAAAAGAGTGATCGAGCCGACAAGCCCTGATAATTTAATATCTTCCGCAGTATCGGGCACCGGATCAGGCGGGAGCAGGATGTTTAAAAAAAAGAGCCCTCCACAAACTAAAACAGCCGCAACAAGAGCCGCTTCTCTTTGCTTCTTTCTGGTCCGCACGAAATTTATACCAGGAAATATTTCCTCAGTGAGAATTTGAAACTGAGATATACTTAAAAACCGGAGGAAATGAGTGAGGAACGATAAATCCGGTTATGGAAGTCAGTTAAATTTTATTTCTTCAAAATTCAGGCTGAGCTTCTCCTGATTTCCCTCCTGAACAAATCCGGTGACCATCACATTTTTCAGTTCATATGTGAAGAGGATGGTTCCAGGATCCTTGGTGCTGCAGAGACAGAGCTTGGCATCGGGAATTCTGCTCAATCGAGGTTCCTCCCATATCTCCCATGGATTGAACGTCCATTCCGGCTATTTTTGTCGGAACAAACGAGACGATGGGCTTCTCGATGATTCCGTTTGCGTTCATCACTCCCTTTTAAAAAAATATATCAATATTCTGTGAAAATCAATGTGTTTTTATGTTTTTTCGTTCCAGATGTACCTTGCGAACCACTGCCAGTTGTGCCACTGGGCGGCAAGCTGTTCCTTGGGACGGGTGATGCCGTGCCCGAAATCCCGAAATCCTTCAATTGTTCAAAACACCATTCTGGTGTATTATAAAGCTTCTTTTTGGAGGTTCTATGGACTGGGAACGGATCCGTCGTGATTTTCCCGTTACAAAGGAAATGGCCTATTTTGAAAGCGCAGCCATGTCTCCCATCCCCACTCCGGTATTCGAAGCGATCATGTCAGAATACAGAAAACTCGTCGAGTGGGGTGACGCCAACTGGTGCAGGGATCTGGAGAGGCTGAATGCCGTCAAATCCGTCTGTGCCGATATGCTAAACGGACGGGAAGAAGATATCGCCTTTGTTGCCAATACATCAACCGCCATGTCAATGACTGGCCTCTCCGTGCACAAAAAACTGGAGCCGGATCAGCATTTCCTGACAATGAAGGATGAATTCCCTTCCTCAACGTTTCCTTTTTCTTATCTGGGCATCCCGCTACGCACATGTGAACCGGATTCGGCCCGCTACTCCGTTTCCTCCCTTCTTGAACAGATCAACAGCAAAACAGCAGGGATTGTCACATCCTATGTCCAGTTCGGAACGGGATTCAGGCAGGATCTTCTTTCTTTGGGCGAGGAACTGAAGCGCCGCAATCTGCTTTTCATCGTCAACGCCACCCAGGGCTTTCCATATTTCCATATCGATGTCAAAGAAATGAGAATCGATGTTCTGGCCGCCTCACTCCATAAGTGGGGGATGACCGGTCACCTGGGTTCTCTTTTTTACACGGCTCCCGAATTCAGGGCAAAATACCCGACGGCTGTCGCGGGATGGCTGTCCATCGATCCCGGAGAAGGGCTGGTGCCGGGTCAGATGAACAGTTCGCCGGAAATCCACTCCTCGGCTCAACAGTACACCCTGGGGACCATAAACCTCCAGCTCCTGATGGCTTTTAAAACAGCTCTGGACTACATCCAAAAAATCGGCCTGGATGTCATTCGTAAAAGGCTGTTCACTCTCACAGATTATCTGCTGGACGGCCTGTCCGACTGTTCGGTGGAGGTCATCTCTCCACACCGGTCCTATGCCGAGCGGTCGGCCATCGTTTCATTCAAGGTCGGAAAAAAGAGCCCGGAATGTGTGACGTTCCTGCGCAAAAACAAAATATATGTGTCCCAAAGAAATGACGCTGTCCGGGCCGCCGTCAACATCTTCAACAATTTTAATGACCTTGACCGCCTGCTGGACGGTGTGCAGAATTTCTGCGACAAGATCCCTCTCTCCTAATTTCGATGGTCCGTCATGCGCCATCCCTAACCCTGTTTGAAGAGGACATCCTTTTTGACCGTCGCTCCCAGTCCCAGCGCAGTAAAATAGACTTTGAATTCTTTGGGAATATTTCATAAACTCAAAATCACACCATTTTATAATAAGGGACAAACAGCATGGATGTCAGTCAATTTATCGAAGAAAAAATCGAGGAGATTCGAAACACGGTCGGAGACGGGGTGGCGGTCAATGCCCTTTCCGGCGGTGTCGACAGTTCCGTGGTCGCCATTCTGGCTCACCGGGCTTTGGGCGATCGCGTCAAAAACTATTTTCTAAACACGGGAATGATGCGGCTCAATGAACCGGAGACCATTCAGTCCAGCTTTGCCGGCATCGGCATCCATGTCGAAGTGAGAGACGTCTCCGACCGGTTTTTCTCGGCGCTCAAGGGGGA
>JAHIPL010000061.1 GCA_018894615.1 Acidobacteriota bacterium
CGCAGACGCTGCATTTCCACTTGATGGGCTTCTCGCGCTTGAAAACCGTCCCGTTCTCGACCTTTTCCAGCAGTTTTTTATACCGGTCTCTGTGCTGAAGTTCGATTTTCCCGATCTGCTTGAACAGAACGGCCGCATCCATCCGCCCCTCTTCCTCGGCGATCCTGGCGAATTCGGGGTACATATCCACGGTTTCATAGTGCTCGCCCTCGATGGCGGCTTTCAGGTTCTCGACCGTGCTTCCAACGCCCTTTAAAAGATTGAAATGGTCGCGCGCGTGCTCCCTCTCGTTGTCGGCGGTTTCTTCAAACAATTTGGCGATGTAGTGATAGCCCTCTTTTCGCGCCGCTTCGGCATAATAGGTGTACTTGTTGCGGGCCTGGGATTCGCCGGCAAAGGCGGCCTTGATGTTTTCTTTTGTTTTACTCATGTTTTTTCTCCTTCGTTTTGTTTTTATCTATCTTCACACGGATGCACTTTTCGCACAGTCCGGATAAGACCATTCGTTTTCCTGATATTTGATATTTTTGCTGGATCTCTTCGGGGACGGATATGTTTTCATATTCTTCATGGTCAAAATCGCGCCGTTAATCGGGTTCCGTTGAGTTAAACAACCGAATCAGCCGGATTGGGTTTCTGACACCTGTTTTTTGGATGTATTTCCAGCCATTCCCCGTACTTTTTTATCCAGATCAAAGGCAGGAAATTGTAAAGGAGCATGACACATGAATTGACAAGTGTGAACAGTTCAGTCCTGCTTCTGTCCAGAAAAAAGCCGATGGTCAGAGTCAGAAGAAGGACACTGAAGAGGAGCAGGTAAATCCCGCTGAAAAAAAATGCCCCCCGCTCCCATATGAAACGCCGCTCCAGGTGAGTCCACCAGAACATCCGAAGCAGAAAAGCGAAGGACGCCGCAATAATGAGGGATTCGATAAAAATCACAAGAAACCGTACCGACATGTCACCGAAAGGACCCCGCGCGCGAATAAAGGCGAAGCCCAGCATTCCCACCAGAAAAACAGAAGAATAGATAAATATCCGGCTGAAGAGAGGGGAGAGTTTTCTGTCGACAAGGTAGCTGTTCATGGCCGCAAAAGAATACAGCCATAAAAATTTCAGGCCGGTCATGAACACGAGAATGCCTGTCTGCAGGGCGGACCGCATTGACAGGGAAAGCCCGCTCCCCAGATACAGATCCAGCAGATTGATCAGATTGCCGGAGATGATGAGCAGATTGAAAAAAAACACATTCCGGATGAAAGCCCTGAAAAATTTTGAGCGGCGATCCAGCAGCCTGCGGCGGCGGATAAAGGACAGCAGAAAAAATCCGGCCCCAAGAACGATCAGGAAGGAACTGAACGCGTACAATCGCATGGTGTAGAACCTCGCTTCGATGGGACAACCCCTTCAATCACGAATCTTAGCACACTGCAATAAAAAGACATAACGGACAGGCTTGACGGGAACGGGCTCGACTTCAGCACCAACCCGTCGACTTGCTGAGGATGAAAGCGTCCCGGCGATCAAAAACTGATGCTGATTCCCCCTCCGCTCGATCCGAACCGGGGATTGACAACACTGCTCTTCGTCGAACCGAAGGTGTAGCTGATGCCGACGGAGAAACCGTAGCGGTAGGTCGTTTCCAGTTCTCTCCGCTGCAGGAGGATTTCTTCCAGGCTGGCCCCTCCCCTTGGAAGAGACAGCTGGTCATTAATCCGTGAGTAGTTGATATCCAGATTCAGGTTGAGCCCCTTGAGCAGACGGAAGGACAGGTCTCCGTTGAAGACCAGCCTGTTTTTGCTGAAATCATGAAAATAATGAGAGCCCTCCAACGAAGCGGTGGCCGTGCCCCATTTTTGTTTGAGAAAGAGGGTGACGCTCAGAGATTCCTTTAAAAGGGATTCTTTTGTTTTTTGATAGATTGTCTCTTCCGTGTAGTCGACCAGGTTTAATCCGATCCGGTAGAGAAACCGGAGCTGCCGTTTGGTCGATTGGGAGTAGGGAAACAGATCATACTCCACGGCCGGAGCCGGGCTGAGGCTGAAATCCGTGTTTCCATAGGAGGAGGCCGCCGCGCCCAGATAGGCTCCGACGGACCAGTGGTCATCGATGCTTTTGACGATCATCCCGCTGAAGGACCGGCTGTTGGAGGAACTGTCTATTTCCGTGCCGTCATATGAGAATTCGCTGACATTGTTCATTCCACCGATGGAAAGACGAACCTTGAGATCGGGCGTCACCCGGACAGCGGAAACGGAACCGTACAGCATAGCGCTCTTGTAGAGAGACTCACCGTTCATCCACGTGCTCGCATTGAGACTGAACACCCAGAAATCCCATTTGCAGACGACATCGGTGGGTTTGACCTTGGCCTGAAATCCGATGGACAAACGATCACGGAGCGGGGTTTTCCCAGCGTACCGCATCAGCGTCATTTTGATGCCTTGGGCAAGCTTTTTCCCGGATGCCTCACCCTCGAAATCGCTTCCGACAAGCAGGGAGATCCGGTCATCATCGTTTTCAAACCGGTTTTTTCCCCGGAAGGTGATGTTTTTTTTGATTGAACCGTCATCCTGCCGTTCAAGCTGTATTTCAATCACCACTTCGGCCTGCTCCACGGATTTGACGAATTGGACAAAACCCATGCTTTCCTGAAGGCCTCTGAGATCGTCATCGGAAAGGTCGGCATAGACCTTCAGCTTGCCGGTCTGAGAGGGGTCAACCTGAATAGACGGATCGGCTGCTGCTGCGGAGAGGGGAGCGGCAACAACCAGCAGGATCAGCGCGGCCAGGAGAATAAATCCAAGGGCGTTGTTTTTCATTTTACATGTGTTTTCAGTCATGATGATTTCCCGGAGATCAATCGATGATGATGTTCATACCGCCGTATCCGCTGGAACCGAACCGGGGATTGACGACATTGGTGAAGATGGATCCGAAACTGTAGCTTAATCCGACCGAAACAAAATAGTTGTAACCGGTTTCAATCAGCTTGCGACGCAGCAGCACCTCCTCCAGCGTGGCGCCCCCTTTGGGCAGGGCCAGCTGGTCATGAATGCGTGATCCTCCCCCGATGGCGAAAAGATTTAATCCTTTGAGCAGCTGGAGGCTGACGATGCCGAAGAAGTTGATCCGGTTTTTACTGAAATCGTGAAAATAATGGGACCCGGAAAGGGACGTGCTGACCGTTCCCCACTTTTCTTTGAGGCTCAGGGTGATGGAAAGGGCCTCCTGAAGCAGATTTTCCTCTGTCTTGTTGTAGATGGTCTCCTCCCTGTAGCGGACGGCGTTGAAACCGATCCGGTAGAGAAAAGTCAGCTGCCTGCGCGTGGACTGGGAATAAGGAAAGAGATTGTACTCCACGGCGGGTTGGGGAGAGACGGCGAATTTCACATTTTCATAACTGGATGAATCGGCCCGGACAAAGGCGCCCACGGACCAGTGTTCACTGAGGCTTTTGACGAAAAGACCATTAAAACTGAAGCTTTCACTTGTGCTTTCGATGTCGCCTCCATCATAATGATAATCCTCCCGTTCCAATTCGGCTCGGAGCGACAGAGAGGTCTTGAAGTCGGATGTGATCCGGGCGGCGGAGAACGTCCCATCCAAAGAATTGGACCGGTAGGATTCTTCGCCTTTAAAGCTGCCGCTTCCGCTTATACGGAAAATCCAGTTGTTCCACCGGTCCACCTGTATATCCTCCGTCCGAGGTTCGGTATAATCGATTTTGATTCGTTCCGAAATCGGAGTTTTGGCCACATAACTCATCAGCCCGATTTTGAGAACCATGACCAGTCCCACCCGGATTTCATCACTTGTATCCGTCCTGTCGGTGATGAATGTCTGTGTGTCGTTGACCCCTTCGAACACTCCCTGCCCGATAAAGGCGATGGTGTATTCCTTCCCTCCGCTCCCCGTGCTCTGTGTCGTCACAAGCAGATGGATCTGGGCTTCCTTTCTGTCCCTGACATAATTGACAAAGGTGATCTCCGTCCGGATGTAGTCGATATCACACAATCCGCAGTCGATATACACCTTGGGCGCTACTTTTTTTAATTCCTCGATGTCGAGATCGCTCTCCTGACCCCTCACCTCTACCGGATGAACGGCAAACAAAAGGACAATCATCAATAATAATAAAATCTGACCGGTCTTCTTCATAACATTCTCCATCTCGCGGACCCGTATTTATAAGATCAGGCAGCCATTTACATGCCAAGTCCGGGACAGGGTGAATTTTCCCTCTTCCGTTAAATCCCTTTACATTATGTAAATCAATTTCACAGGCCGTTTCCTATTACACATACATACGTTATAAATCCGTTTGGGTTGGCTATCTTGTCTGTTTTATTTCCATTCTCTGCTTTCCTTGATAACGGTTGAAGGGAAAAAAGTGTTTCGGAAATTGTTTCTTGACTTCATTTTATGCCTCTGTTATAAAATTCTATTCGGTTTTGGACCGAGAGGAGCGTTGGTGTTTTTTATTTCATAAGGAGGCTTATTCTACGGAGAAGCTGATCCCTTATCCCCGCAAGAGTCAGCAAATCAATCATTTATCGTTTTTTTATGAATTTTTATTTACTATTTTAAAATCCAAACATATCATGGAGTGTGTCTATGCAAATTGACCAGTCTGAGTTTGAAGCAATCATTCAAAAGCATCCTCAGAAAAAAGAGTCACTCATTCCTATTCTCCAAAATTTCCAGGGAGAGTATCTGTATCTTCCCCCGGTCGCGCTCAACATGGTCTCACAGGCACTCGACATCCCGCTTATCGACATCATCTCGGTCGCCACGTTCTACAACGCCTTCAGCTTGGAACCAAAAGGCGAACATCAGGTCACGGTCTGCATGGGAACCGCCTGCCATGTGCGAGGCGCCCCGAAGATCCTGGCCGAATTCGAGAAAAAGCTGGGAATCGAAGCCGGCCATACGCGAGAGGACGGAAAGTACAGCCTGGATGAGGTGGCCTGTCTCGGCTGCTGCGCCATCGGTCCGGTTGTCGTCGCAGACGGCAATTACCACGCCCAGACCAACATCCGGAACGTGGACAAAATCCTGAAGATGCTCGAGAAGGAAGAGAAGAAGGAACAATGAGTATCGGCAAATTAAAATCCATCGAAGAGCTGAAACAAAGGATCGCCGCCGAAAGGGACAAAAAGGCCGCCGTTCAAAAAGCCACCCTCACCGTCTCCGCCGGAACTTGCGGACAGGCCCGGGGGTCTCTTGAGGTCGTCGACGCCCTCGAAAAAGTGATCGGCGAAAAAGGGCTGAAAGACAAAATCTCGGTCATTGTGACCGGCTGCCATGGTTTCTGCGAGGCCGAGCCCAACATCATCATCCAGCCGAACAACCTGTTTTACCAGAATGTCAAACCTGAAGACGCCGAAGCCATCATCGAAGAAACCATGGTCGGCGGAAACGTCATCGACCGCCTTCTCTACAGGGAACACGACAGCGGTGAAGTGAAGCAGTCAGGACCGGAGATCGGTTTTTACCAGAAACAGAAACGTCTTGTTCTCGGCGAAAACGAACGAATCGAGCCCAAAAGCATCAACGATTATTTCGCTGTCGGCGGCTACAGCGCTCTGGCAAAGGCCCTGAGCGACATGTCCCCCGAAGACACGGTGAATGAAATCAAGAATTCGGGTCTTCGCGGCCGTGGAGGTGGAGGATTTCCTACCGGAATCAAATGGCAGGCCACCCGGGATGCCAGAGGTGATGCAAAATACGTCATCTGCAATGCGGACGAAGGTGATCCGGGGGCCTACATGGACCGGAGCCTGATGGAAGGCAACCCCCACCGGGTGCTGGAGGGCATGATCATCGGCGCCTACGCGATCGGAGCTCAGGAAGGATACATTTACATCCGCGATGAGTATCCCGTCGCTCTGGACCACATCACCAAGGCAATCGAGGACAACACGGCACTCGGTCTTCTGGGAGACAACATTCTGGGTTCGGGATTCGGATTCAAGGTCAAAATCTCCCGGGGAGCCGGCGCTTTTGTCTGTGGGGAGGAGACCGCGCTCATGGCCTCTATCGAAGGCGGAGTCGGGGAACCCCGGCAGCGGCCCCCCTTCCCCTCCGTTCGCGGCCTCTGGAAAAAACCGACCAACATCAACAACGTTGAAACTTGGGGTAACATTCCTCTGATCATCAACAACGGCAGCCAGTGGTTTGCCGGTATCGGAACAGAAAACTCTAAAGGGACCAAAATTTTCTCCCTGGTCGGAAAAATCAACAACACCGGGCTTGTCGAAGTGCCCATGGGGATCACGCTGCGCGAAGTTATCTATGATATCGGAGGAGGTATTCCCGGCGGCAAAAAGTTCAAGGCCGTTCAGACCGGCGGTCCGTCCGGCGGCTGCCTTCCCGAGGAAAAGCTCGATCTTCCGATCGACTACCAGAGCCTGATCCAAGCCGGTTCCATCATGGGATCAGGCGGCATGATCGTCATGGACGAGAACACCTGCATGGTGGATATCGCCAAGTACTTTCTCAATTTCCTGCGCGACGAGAGCTGCGGCAAGTGTGTCTCCTGCCGTGAGGGAACCCAGCGGCTGTGGGAAATCGTGAACAAAATCACCGAGGGCAAAGGCGAGATGAAGGATCTGGACCTCCTGGAGGAATTGGCCGAAATCACCAAGGACGCCTCCATGTGCGGCCTGGGACAGACGGCCGCCAACCCGGTCCTCTCGACGCTGAAATATTTCAAGGAAGAATATGAAGAGCACATCCTTCATAAAAAATGTCCCGCGCTGCTCTGCAGAGAGATTGTCTCGGCTCCCTGTCAATATATCTGTCCCATCGATCAGGAGGCATCCGTATATGTCGCTCTGATCGCGGAAGGCCGATATCAAGAAGCCCTGGATATTATTCGAAAAGACAATCCTCTTCCCTCGGTTTGCGGCAGAGTGTGCGACCACAAATGCGAGTCCGTTTGCCGGGCTGGAGAGATTGGAGAACCGATTTCCATCAGAGCTCTCAAACGTTTTATTTTGGATTGGTCCGAAAAGAACAAGAAAGCGGCCGCAGAACAGAAAAAAGAGCCACGCAAAAATAAAAAAGTGGCCATCATCGGTTCAGGACCCGCCGGTCTGACCGCAGGATACTATCTGAATCTCCAAGGATATGATGTCACCATTTTTGAATCTCACCCGGTTGCCGGCGGCATGCTGGCCATCGGGATTCCCGAACACAGGCTGCCCAGAAGCATCCTGAAGTCCGATATTGATTATATCCTGAAATCCGGTGTCTCGCTTAAAACAAATATGGCCCTGGGGCGTGATTTCAGTCTCGACGACCTGTTCAAGGACACCTTTGAAGCCGTGTTCATCGCCGTCGGGGCTCACAAATCCATGAAGATGGAGATCCCAGGGGAAGATGCCGAGGGTGTTTTTCCCGGAATGGAATACCTGACGCAAGTTAATCTGGGAAAAAAGATCAACCTGGGGCAAAAAGTGGCAATTGTCGGCGGCGGCAACGCGGCGATAGATGCGGCCCGGGTCGCCATGCGGAACAAAGACACAACCGAAGTAACAATCCTTTACAGGAGAACGAGAAAGGAAATGCCGGCCTACGAAGAAGAAATCGAAGCTGCACTTGAAGAAGGCATTGACATTCAATTTCTGGTCGCGCCTGTCCGGATTTTGACGAAAAACGGCAAAATGACAGGTGTCGATTGCATCCGGATGAAACTCGGCGACATGGATTCAAGCGGGCGGCGGAGACCCGTGCCCATGGAAGGTTCCGAGTATACAATCGCCGTGGATGCGTTGATTTCGGCAATCGGGGAAAAACCCGACGTGTCCTTCGCTGATGAAAAAACCGGCCTGAAAATCAGCAGGTGGCAGACCATCGTTGCAGATGAGGAAACCCTTGTCACGAACAGGAAAGGCGTGTTTACCGGCGGTGACGCGATGACAGGACCAAGTTCTGTCGTCAAGGCCATCGGAGCCGGAAAAAATGCCGCCGTCTCTATCAATTTATTCCTTCAGGATAAACCTCTGGCAAAACAATACGAACTCCACCGGCCCTCCCAATTTATCCCTCCCATCGAACTGACTGAAGAAGAGGTGGAAAACGCACTGAGGCCTCAAATGCCTCGGCTGTCCGTTGAAAAGCGTGACAAGAATTTCAATGAGGTCGATCTGGGGCTGGACGAATTGATGGCAGTCAGGGAAGCACGGCGCTGTCTGCGCTGTGAATTGGAAACCGAAGACGGCAAAGCCGCGCTGGGGGGAAAGAAATGATCACCTTGTTTATCAACAACCTGCAAGTTCAAGCGGAGGAGCACTGGACACTGCTGGAGACGTGTCAATTCTACGGGCTTGAGATCCCAACCCTGTGTTACAATCCCGGACTGAGCAACTACGGCGGATGCCGTCTCTGCCTGGTCGAAATCGGGAAAAAACCCAGAACCAAGCTGGTCAGTTCCTGCACGTATCCCATCGAAGAAGGGCTGAACGTCCATACGGATACAGCCCGGGTGCTCAGAGCCCGTCGGATGATGATCGAACTCATGCTTTCGACCGCACCCGGTTCCAAAGTGCTGCAGGACCTGGCTTCGCTCTACGGCGTCAAACAGCAGCGTTTCGAGGTCCGCAATGAGGAGTGTGTCCTGTGCGGGCTCTGCGTGCGCATGTGCGCCGAGCAAATGGACGGCAAGGCCATCGGATTCCAGAACCGCGGGCACAAGCGGAAAATCTCAACACCGTTTGATGTCAAATCGAAGGTGTGCCGGGAATGCGGCGGATGTTTGTACGTCTGCCCCGCCTGCCAGGCCCGCTGTCAAGGCCCCCAGGAGAAGGAACCGATCTGCAACGCCTGCCTCAACATGGATCCCACCTGTGTGGAGGTCCATGACGAGGCACAGTGCTGGATGTATGACGCGGGCCGCTGCGGCACATGCGTCAGGCCGCCGGAAGACGGCGAAAAACCCGCTGAGGGAAAAAAGTGAAACCCCAACCGGGTCAACATATGGAAAGTCAATAAGGAGGATATAAAAAATGTCTTATACAAAACTGAACAGAAGCGCCGCTACCCTGACTAAAAACAGAACGGAAGGATCCGTCAGCCCCTTCAGCGGCATGTGTGTCACCTGTGTGGACGGCTGTATCGGAATGTGTGAAATCGGGAAATCAGCCTACCGCGGGCATGAAGTTCTTTATCCCCAGCCCTTCGGCCTGATCACCTCAGCTTCGGAAAAGGACTACCCCGTGGATCTCAGCCACTTCACTATCCTGGGAACCGCTGTCGGCGCCCACGGAGTGAAGGCCGATCCGGACCACGCCACTTTTCCGGCCGTCAACCTCGAAACAAAAATCGGGCGCGACAAGGGTCTCAAGTTAAAAGTCCCCTTTGTCGTTCCCGGAATGGGATCCACCAATGTCGCCAAGAACAGTTGGCCTGAACTCGGTGCCGGTGTGGCTCTGTCGGGCGGTATTCTGACCGTCGGCGAAAATGTCTGCGCCATGGACAATGAGTCCGAGATCAAAGATGGAAGAGTATTACGGTCCCCCGATATGGAAATGCGCATCAACTCCTTCAAGAACTGGTACGACGGCTACGGCACGGTCGTGGTTCAGGCCAATGTTGAGGACACGCGCCTCGGCGTTCAGGAATACGCGATGGAAAAGCTGGGTGTCGACGTCGTCGAGCTCAAGTGGGGACAGGGCGCCAAGGACATCGGAGGCGAGGTCAAGCTTAAAAGCCTGGAAAAAGCTCAGCGCCTTTACAAAACCGGATACATCGTCCTTCCCAATCCGACCGACCCCGACGTCATCAAAGCCTTTGAAAAGGGTGCGTTCAAGGAATTCGAACGCCACAGCCGTCTCGGCATGGTGGAGTGGGAAAGTTTTGAAGCCCGCGTCAAGGAACTCCGCGACCGCGGCGCCAAGTATATTTTCCTGAAAACCGGCGCCTACCGGCCGGCTGACCTGGCCCGCGCGGTCAAATTCGCCTCCAAGGCTAAAATCGATATGCTGACCGTAGACGGCGCCGGAGGAGGAACGGGAATGAGCCCCTGGAGAATGATGAACGAATGGGGTATTCCCTCCGTGGAGATCTGGTCGCTGACCCACAACTACTGCAAACGGCTCGACGAAAAGGGCGAATACGTGCCCGACGTTGTCTTCGCCGGCGGCATCACCTTCGAAGATCAGATCTACAAAGCTTTCGCTCTGGGCGCTCCTTATGTCAAGGCCATCGGCATGGCCCGCGCTCCTCTGGCTGCGGCCATGGTCGGAAAGACCATCGGAAAACGGATCGAAAGTGACGAGGTCCCCGTCTATGTCGAACGTTTCGGTAATAAAAAGGAAGATATCTTCGTGACCGCCACCGCGCTCAAGAATAAATACGGCGCCGATTTCGATAAGATCCCGACCGGCGCTCTGGGTGTGACCGGCTACTTCTCGAGACTCACACAGGGTCTGAAACAATTCATGGCCGGAAGCCGCAAGTTCGCCCTCAAGTACATAACCCGCGACGACATCGCCGCCCTGACGAAGGATGCCGCCGACATCAGCGGCATCACCTACATCATGGATGTGGACAAAGACGAGGTGAACGAAATCCTCAACGGATAATCGTTTGAGGGAGGTCTATTCGGAAGGAGGAACACGAAGGCTGTAGCGGGGAAGCCACAAGTCGAGGATGCCGATCAGGACATCCCGCAGCGGTTCGCCCGAACCGTGGATGGGCCGCAGTTCCTCAGCCAGTTCTGGATAACAGTTCTGCTCCAGCCAGGTGGAAAAAACGTCGCTGTCGGACAGTCGCTGGATATTCTCCGGTTTCGCCGTTTTTAGTCCTTCCCGAAGTTCGGAAAGGGAATGGATTTTGAGTTCCCCGAGAAGGAGCGGCGTTCGGCTGGTCTTGATCATTTCCCGCTGCAGGTGGCGCTTGAGAACCGAAATGAGCCGGCGTCCCCTGTCCCGACGCGGCCGCAGTTCATCCGCCATTTCGCGGAAACCGTGCATGTAGAACCAGGTCGAAAAATAATCCCGCCGGCCGTATTCCTCCAGGACGGAGCGGAGCTCTTCCGCCTCCTCCGTCTCCTTTTCCGCCTCGAGAATGATGTCGTAGAGGTCCCCGACATGTTTGATTCGGCGGATCAACGATCCATCCCGACGGGAAAGGATAAAGTCCCCCATCCCGGTATAGTCATAAATATAATCCCTGAAAATCTGAATGGCTTCCGGATCCCCTTTGGGCAGGATGAACGCTTTGTCCCTTTGGCCCTCGGCTTCTTTGGCTTTGGAGGCGATGATGGCCGGAATACGCGGGTAAAATCTGTGGATGA
Source organism: Acidobacteriota bacterium (assembly GCA_018894615.1). Lineage (GTDB taxonomy): Bacteria > Acidobacteriota > Aminicenantia > Aminicenantales > Aminicenantaceae > JAHIPL01. The sequence goes on from JAHIPL010000061.1 coordinate 11,303, forward strand.
GTTTGATGAGATCCACCCCGGCCACGGTTCGGGTCAGATCACCCTGGGGGAAAAAAACATCGGTTATCAGACAGACGACGTCATCTCCTCTGCCCCGGAGAAAAAATTCCTCCTCATCGATGTCTTCTTCATGCTCAACACCAAACAGAAAACGAAGGGTTTCTTCGTAGGTTCTCGTCAGGCGGACAGCTGCGCGCTGGCCGATGATTTTGTAGAGGACCGGAAGGAACTGTGAAAACCACCGCGGTTCATCATCGACGATAAGGAAGATATACCGCCGGGCCCGGCTGTACTTGTTGATATTGATCAGATCTTCGGCGGCCCGGACGGCGGCGGGCAAAATCCGGGAGGGTCTGAATTCCAGGTCGTTGATGGCGAATATCAGATCGGCCCGCCGGATGTGCGGGTGCTTTTCCTCAGCGACAGCCGGCGGAGAGCGGTGGACGACATCGCTGGCGGACAAAAGCACAATCACTCCATCCCTGTTGTTTTCCCGTATCCTGTCCGTGTCGACAAAAGAAAGTGACATGTCGTCCAGCAGGAAAACGACCGGTTTGTCCGATTGAAAAGCCGAAACGGAGAGGGGATCGGAAAAGTGATGTACGGTCAGCCAGGGCATTTCCTTTTCCAACACCCCGGCTTCTTTCCGGACCGCCTCCTCGGCTGAAAAGATCACCACATGAGCGATGGGAGCGGGATTGATGACCCGGGGAGCGAATGGGAATTCCCTGTTTTTGCTGCCTTTCGGTTTTGTTCCGCCCATGGGTTACCCCTTTTCCGCAATCAACCGGCAGTCCTGATTCATGGAGTCCGCATAAATAGTGACCGGAACGGGAAACTTCAAAACATAGGGGACGCCTCCCTCTTTCGGCGGCTGAAAGAACCACGGGTCGATGACATCCCGGTTGGGAGTGAGGTAGGAGTAGATGACGTTGTTGCTGACCAGATTTGTCAGAAAGTGAGTGCCCTGAGTCCCATACATTCGGGTCTGGACCCTTTTTCGCTCCTCATCAAATCCCCCCTGAATCATGTAAAGAAAATGACTCCCGTAGATGCCCCCCCGGCTGCTGTTTTTTTCCGCCACCGGTTCGGACCGTCCGGCAATATCGACACCGTACTCAAAAATGGCAGCGGCGCCGTCCACATCTCCAAAATCCGCCTGGATTCCCCAGTTCCGGTTGCCGCTTCCCAACCGCCCCGGTACGATCACAAGATAGGTCCTATTCATCCGTTTCATGTCACTATTGATCCGGGCCAGCTCACGGCGGACCCGGTCGTGCATCTCCTTCTGATACATAAAGGGAGAAACGACAACGGCATGGGAGATGTTCTTTTTGATCCCGTGTCCCTGAAGGCTTCCGGAAGACAGATAGACATGCTTGATCAAATCAGGGATGTGGACTTTTTCAAATTTCAGCTTGGGCAGCTCGGTCAGCTGAACGACATGGAACGTCCCTTTCTCTGAATCGGAACCACCGTTTTTGATGTTGAATACAAATTCAATCTGGAAGTGGGACGAGATCTTGGCCGAAACGGTCTCCATGATCTCCGAAAGCTGGCTGCGGAAACCAAAGGCATCCTTTTCGATGACATCTTCAAAGGTGACGCGCCCGCCGGAGAGTCCCAGGCGGTTGAGGTGACGCTGAGAAGCGAACCGCAGATGAAGGCGGCTCATCGTTTCCAGTTCTTCGCCGCGAAGCCCCTCATTCTTTCGCAGATTGATGGCATAAAAATACTTCTGTCCTTTCCCGAAGTAACGGACGGGGAGGGGTTTTCGAATGGTGGCCATGGACATCACGGGAAAATCGTCGAGTACGGTGGCGTAGCCGTGGCCGAAGGCGATTCGGGCGAATCCCTCATCAGGGTCCTGGGTGCGGATGGCATGGAAAAAATAGGAGTTGGCGACCCCTGATATCAGGGGATAATAGACAGGCCCGGCATCCGTCACATCCGTGATGCCGGGAATGGGATTGACGACGATGGCCATTTTTTCCCGGCTGTCCGGAGGCTGCCTGGCGATAAAATCCCGATAGATGAAGGAGACGGCCTGAATGAACTGCTGAAAGCGCCGCTCCAAATCCGGATGATTGTTGGGAAGCATGAAGGACGTGTTTTCACCGGCATGAACCGAGCCCTTTCCTGCGGGACCGACCCAGGCCTCATTCGTGGCCGAAGAGCGGACACTGATGGGCATGCCTTCGAGTTTATGGAGAATGGAGGAGATCGTCTCCAGTTCGTCCGGTCCAAGCCGGCCGTCGAGCTCAAGAAAGCGGTCATAAAAAGTGGTCGTCAGTATACGGGTGCGAAGTTTGTGCGCTTTATTTATACTGCACTCATTGATTTTAACAAGACCGGCGCCCTTTCCTCCCGGATGTCCGCCGCCGTAAATTTTGACATCCCCGATCCGGTCGACAACCTGAATGCTCATCCTGTCTGATCCATCGATTCGTAATATAGCAAAAAGAGGAGGAAAAGCCCAATCCACATGACGATAACGCTGTAATCGCCGGCGTGTTTTTTTCTCCGAACTACTTTTTCTTGATGTAAATGCTTCCGCCGGATGTCCGGAGAAAGAGCCCCGGTCCTCCACCGTTGATATCAAAATTCATGTCCTGCCGATCGATTTTCCCCTGGATTCTGACAGGGAAATCGGTGTGAATGCTTCCGCCGCTCGTATGGGCCTCAACGGACACAGCGATGCTTTCGTCGAGATAAACCGTGACCGAACCACCGGATGTTTTCAGGCTGCACTCGGCTTCCGGCTGGATAGAAATGGTGGCCTTCACCGATCCGCCAGATGTCTTGGCCTTGATTATGCCCTTCACTTCCCGGACGGTGATGCTGCCTCCGGACGTGGATGCGGTCACATCGCCGCCGGCGTTGTCGATCGTGATGCCGCCGCCCGACGTGTCCACGTTCACACGCCCGCCGACAGCCCCGATTCGAATACATCCGCCCGAGGTGTGCCCGTTGATGTCTCCGGTTATATCGTCAAAATTCAGGCTCCCGCCCGATGTTTCACATTTGACCGCGCCATCCAGATCCTCGACCTTGATGCTCCCGCCTCGGGTCAAACTGTCGACATTGTAATCCCGGGGAACGGTGATGATGAATCGGACATGAAGCCTGTTCCGGACACGCCTCTGCTCACGGTTCCACTCACGGTCCTTGAAAGCGGCTGTGATGCGCACGTCATTTCCGGACTGGTCGAACCGAATAACATAGTCATCCAGGACCCGGCGGGCGCTTTCGCCGCTGTAATCCCGGACTTCCCGTTTGATTTCCACATCCACCCGGTTTTCATTTGTTCCCCTGACCTCAATACTCCCCTGTTCGGCATCGACATAAAGGGTGCCTCCGGGTCCGACCTGAAAAGATTTTTCCAGATTGTCCTGAACCGCACCGAACGAAAAAACGGCCAGCAGAAGGATAAGCAACACTCCGGTTTTCAATTTATTATTCATCGGTCAACGTCTCCTTAAAAAATTTATCCATCACAGAGAAAGACGCAGAACCGCACAAAAAGGTTCTCTTTCTCAGACAATTCATGTTAATCCGAGAAATCCGACACCTCTTCCGTCCCCCTTCATGTATCACGCACGACTCGGTTTGGAACTGTTTGTGATTTCGGGTGTGGTAGCCCGGGCCAATCCGGTGGATTCCCTTCGGCAGGAATGATGCCGATCACTCTTTTTTCAATCGGTCCATCAGGGTTTTGGCCCGTTCTTCGAAGGCGGTGTGCCCGGCGGACTTTTCAAGAAATTCGAGCGCCTTTTCTTTATAACCGGCATTGTAATAGCCGGCGCCCGCATTAAAATCGGACGTGGCCTTTTCCAGCTGAATCTGGGCCATCTGCCTCTTTTTTCTGGCCAGAAACCGCTGCTTACGTTCCTCCTCCACGGACATCTCCTGAATCTGCTCCATCAATTCGGTCAGCTTCCCTTCCTCATGGAGGCAGCAGGTGGCGGCCGCTTCAAAATAGTACCCGGAATAGATCCAGTTTTCCTTGCGGGCGTTGATCTTCCCCAGGTGAAAAGCCGGCTCAAAATAAAGGGGATCCAGCCTGTTGGCCGCGAGAAACCGTATTTCCGCTTCCTCCAGTTCGTCCTGATTGAAGTGGATCATCCCGAACAGGGAAAACAACAGGGGATTGTCCTCCAGAATTTTTTCCGCCTCCAGTGCATTTTGGAGGGCCGCCTCATACTGTCCGAGCATGTTCCGGTTCCAGGCAATCCAGTAATAAGCTTCCCCGGTCCGCGCATGGCCGAAAAGAAGAATGGTGCGCAGAACCTCGATGGCCTCCTTGTGGCGGCCGAGGTAACCCAGGCAGACCGCTTGGCCCAGAAGGGCGTCATGGTGTTCGGGCAGTGAATCGAGCGTTTTCTGATAAAAATCGAACGCCGACTGCAGTTCTTCAAACCAGTATTTGATATTTCCCAGGGAAAGGGTGACATTGACAGATTCGGGGATCCGGGAAAATGCTCGAGAATAGTTTTTCTCAGCCGAGACGATTTCCTGCCGGGACATGGAAGCATCTCCAAGAAAATAAAAGACCTCGCCGAATCCGGGATATTCATCGGCCAGTTTCTCCAACACCCGCACATCCGCTGGAAGACCGGCAGCCAGACGGTAGCCCAGCAGAGGCGACTCGGACAAGGTTTCGGCGATACGGCGGGCATCCAACACGGTCTCAACCGCATCGCTGAGCGAAAACGCGAGGGAGAGATACAGATAGGCGAAAAATTCATCGCCGGGAGCCCGGGTTCGAAGAAAATCGAGAATCGGAAGGTTGGCCCTGATCCACTCCGTCCTCTGCCGCAGCTCCTCTGTGTTGGTGAATTCCTGATTAGCGATGCCCTTTGTCGTGAAGGGGATCAGTTCGACAAAGCGGGTCAGAATGCGGTATTCCTCGGGGAATGAACCGCTCCGGGCCAGCTGATTCGCCCGCGCCATGTGAGGCGAGCCATAGACGGCCAGTTCCTTTTCCCTCAGAACGAGCAACAGGGCTGTTCTCCACTGCTTCTCCTTATGCCCCAGTTGATACGGGAGGGTGGATGACAGGTTTTCATAGGTTGTGTACGCCTGTTTAAGGCTGACGTAATCCCCTTTTGCCGCCAGCATATCCGCCTCAGCCAGCAGGCGAATGATGTCCGCGTTTCTTTCTTTCCCGATCCGCGAAAGATCCGGGACGGCTGGGGGAACGAATCGGGAGGAACAGGCGGCCAATAAGAGGAGACAGCACAGGGCCTTGAATTTTTTCACGATTCACCCTTTTACCCCCGTCCGGGCCACGGCGTGATAGATCAATAGGTTCCGGCCTCCTCTTCGCCGCACAGAACTCTCTCCGCTCCCGAAGAAAGCGCTTCCATTTCCCGGCTTCCGGGATAGACCAGCACCCGCCCGATAAAGGCAATCCGTTTTTTTATTCGGCTGATGAATTCTTCATCCCTGGCCATTCCCCCTGTCAGAACGACGGCGTCGACCGCGCCGGCCAGGACGGCGGCGCAGGCCCCGATTTCCCTGGACACCTGATAAGCCATGGCATCAAAGATGAGCTCCGCCTCCCGGTCGCCGTTATTAATCCGCTCACCGACTTCCCGCAGGTCATTGGTTCCCAGATAGGCCGTCATCCCTCCCTGGCTGGATATTTTTCGACTGAATTCATCTTCCGGCCAGACGCCCGAGAGGGCCAGCCTGACAAGGGCTCCTGCCGGAAGGCCTCCCGTCCGGGTCGGCGCAAACGGTCCGTCGCCGTTAAGGGCGTTGTTGACATCGATCACCCGCCCGTTCCGGTGAACTCCCACGCTGATTCCTCCTCCCATATGGGCGACAATCAGGCGGGAAACGGCGTACTGCAGACCAAGATCCCGGCAGGCCAAACGGGCCACGGCTTTCTGGTTGAGAGCATGGAAAATGCTGATCCGTTTTATCTCCGGCAGGCCGGACACCCGGGCGACTTCATCCATTTCATCCACCGTCACCGGATCGACGATAAAGGAAGGAATCCCCAGTGAATCGGCCAGGCTTCGGGCCAGAACCGCTCCCAGGTTGGAGGCATGAAGGCCGTAGCGGCCCTTTCTCAGATCATCGATCATACGGTGGGAGACCGTGTAGGTGCCGCTCGGCATGGGCCGGAGAACGCCTCCCCTGCCGACGACGGCATCCAGTTCCTTCAGGGAAAAACCCTTGCGTCCCAGCATTTCCTCGATCAATCCCCGCCTGAAATCCTCCTGTTCCATGATACCGGAATATCGCGCCGTCTCTTCACAGGAATGGATGATTTCTTCGGAAAAGATCTCTTCACTCCCGCGGAAAACAGCTGTTTTTGTCGAAGTGGACCCGGGATTGATGACAAGAATCACATATTTTTTTAATTTTTTCATTTTACCGTCTCCACTCGGCCGACTGGAACCGTTCCACTTTACGCGGGCGAAACGATATGCTATAACTACGTGAGTTAACATGAGTATACAACAAGGAATCATTTATATCGTCGTTTTGATGTTCGCCATCACCATCCACGAATCAGCCCACGGGTGGGCCGCCTATAAAAAAGGAGATCCCACCGCCTATTCCCTGGGAAGGATCACCCTCAATCCCATTCCCCACATCGATCCCATCGGCACCATCGCCCTTCCCCTTCTGCTTGTCATCATGGGGGCGCCTCCGTTCGGATGGGCCAAACCTGTTCCGGTCAACCCTATGAACCTAAAAGATCCTCGCAAGGACAACCTGATCATCAGCGCCGCCGGACCTCTCGCCAACATCGGATTCGCATTTATCGCCATCGTCATCCTCAAACTCTTCAAGGCGGCAGTCCTCGGTATGACGACCGCCTCTCCGGCCGCCGCCAACATGATCAGCGGCGTGTATATGGTGCTTTACTCTCTCGTCATCGTGAACGTCATCCTTGCCGTTTTTAACCTGCTCCCCATCCCGCCTCTTGACGGAAGCGGCATTCTGATGGGATTCCTCTCACCTGAAAACGCCAGAAAATACGAAATGCTTCAGCCCTACGGCTTTTTCATCCTTATCATTCTGATTATGACGGGTCTCATCGGACGCCTCATCGGATTTATCCTGCAGATCCTCCACATGATCATCTAACGAGCACCATGGAAAAAAAGAGTGAACAAATCGTCTTCAGCGGAATGAGGCCCTCCGGCTCCCCTCACCTGGGCCACCTGGCGGGAGCGCTTCGCAACTGGCTCTCTCTTCAGGAAAAATACAAGTGCTTCTACTGCATCGTCACCTGGCACGCTCTGAGCTCTGAATACCAGAACAGTGAAATCATTCAAAAATACACCTGGGATTACGCCGCTGACTGGCTGAGTATCGGACTGGATCCGGAACGGAGCGTCATCTTTGTGCAGTCCGAGGTCAAGGAGCACGCCGAGCTGTTTCTTCTCCTGTCCATGATCATCCCCCTCGGCTGGCTTCTGCGCGTCCCGACCTTCAAGGAGATGCAGAAGACCATCAAGGGCAAGGACATCAACAC
>JAHIPL010000062.1 GCA_018894615.1 Acidobacteriota bacterium
GAGCGGGGCCTCCATGTGGAAACGGGTGTCTTCGGAGCGCTGATGGAAGTCCGAATCATCAACGACGGCCCCGTCACCTTCATCATTCAAAAAAATCCGGAAACATCTTAAGGCGCTAGGAGGCGGCGGATTTGATCTAAATCCAAGTCAGACCATGTCGAGGATATGCCCCATCTTCTCCTTTTTGGTCTTCAGGTAGCGCAGATTATTCTTGCAGGGCGGGATCTCGATGGGGATTCTTTCGACGATCTGCAGCCCGTATCCGTCCAGGCCGATGAATTTGCGCGGATTGTTGGTCATGAGACGAAGCCTGGTAACTCCCAGCGACACGAGGATCTGGGCGCCGATGCCGTAATCACGGTGATCATCCTGAAAACCCAGTGCGCGGTTGGCCTCTACCGTATCGGCGCCGTTGTCCTGAAGGGCGTAGGCCTTGATTTTGTTGATCAGTCCGATGCCACGCCCTTCCTGGTTGATCATGTAGAGAATCACTCCCCGGCCTTCCTTCTCGATCATCTCCATGGAATGGTGGAGCTGGTCGCCGCAGTCGCAGCGTCCGGAACCGAGGGTGTCCCCGGTGAAGCACTGGGAATGGGCACGGACAAGAGTGGGCTCGTCCTTGTCGAGATCTCCCTTGACCAGTGCGAGGTGGTGCTCCTTTCGGATGGCGTCCTGAAAGACGATCAGCCGAAAATCACCATATCGGGTCGGGAGATCCACCTCCTCGATTTTCTGGACGAGGGTTTCATTGCTCATCCGGTATTTAATCAAATCGGCGATTGTCAGGATGGGGATATCGTGCGTTCGGCTGAATTCCTCCAGTTCGGGAAGTCGGGCCATGGTCCCGTCTTCATTCATGATTTCACAGATCACACCCGCGGGGTACAATCCGGCGAGCCGGGCGATGTCGACCGAGGCTTCTGTCTGCCCCGCCCGTTCGAGAACGCCCCCGTCCTTGGCCTCCAGCGGGAAGATATGGCCCGGGCGGACCAGATCGGAGGGCTTGCAGTCGTCCCGGATGGCCGTCAGGATGGTGTGCGCCCGGTCGGGTGCGGAGATGCCCGTGCTGATGCCCTTGGCGGCGTCGACCGAGATGGTGAAAGCCGTCTGAAAGGGCGCCGTGTTCTCGATGACCATGGGGGGGAGCACAAGCTGTTCCAGCTTTTTAGTGGTGAGAGGAAGGCAGATCAAACCCCTTCCGAATTTTGCCATAAAATTGATGATGTCAGGGGTGGTTTTTTCGGCGGCGACCATGAGGTCCCCTTCGTTTTCCCGGTCCTCGTCATCCACGATGATGATCATGCGGCCGGCCTTGACTTCGCGGACGGCCTTCTCAACGTCAACTATATTTGATATTTTCGGCATGGTCTGTCCTTATAAATCGCCTTTTTTAAACGCCCAATTATACACATATTTACCGATCATGTCACTTTCCACATTCACCGGATCTCCGTGTTTCAGGTCGTTCAGGTTGGTGTCCTTCAGCGTGATGGGAATCACGTCCACTTCAAAAAAGTGACGGTCCAGTTCGGCTACGGTCAGACTGATGCCGTTGACAGCCACAGAGCCCTTGGGAATAACAAATTGTCCGATCGCAGCGGACAGCGTGAACCGGAACCGCTTCCCTCCTCCGCCCGATGTGATCTGAACCACCTTTTCCACGCCGTCGATATGACCGGACACGAGATGTCCGCTCAGGGGTGTCTGAAGAGTGAGGGGCAGTTCCAGGTTAAGCCGATCTCCACGGCGCAGCCGTCCCAGGTTGGTTTTTGTCAGGGTTTCCGGAGACAGGTTGAAGACCAGCTGTCCGCGATCGGCGGCGGTAATGCTCAGGCAGACACCGTTGACGGCCAGACTTTCGCCGAGAGGCCATGAGACGACTCCCTCCGGAGCGGAGATCACGAGTTCCCGTTTACCGTTGTGGTAGGCCTCGAATCGGCCCATATGACGAATGATTCCTGTAAACATTAGAAATATCCTTTGAACACGGTGTCCGCGCCCAGTTGAAAAGAATGAATACGGGTGAAAACAAAGGCCTTGTCCATGGTGTCAATCCCTTTCCCCCCTAGAATGGAAGGCGCCTTATCTCCTCCGATGAGCTTTGGGGCCACCATCAGATACATGCAGTCCGCCAGACGGGATTCGACCAGTCCGGTGATCACGCGTCCGCCCCCTTCGACCAGGACGGAGGTGATCTGACGGGTTCCCAAGTGCTGGAGGATTTGACTCAGATCCAGCCCCTTGGCGGAGGAAGGAACGGGAATCACCTCTGCGCCATGGGCTTCCAGAGGAGCGGCTTTATCCCGGGGGACATCGATCGAAGTGAAGATCAGAACGGGTCCGCGGTCCAGTGTCTCGAACAGGCGGGCGGAAGCCGGAATGCGCAGCCTGCCGTCCAGCAGAACCCGAACGAGTCTTTTTCCTTTCCACTGAGGGTGACGAATGGTCAGGCGGGGATTATCCTGCAGAACGGTTTCGGATCCCACAAGAACGGCGTCATGTTCGCCTCGGAGGAGGTGAACGTACTCCCGGGCCGTGGATGAGGTGATCCAGTTTGAATGCCCGCCGGAAACCGCCATTTTCCCGTCCAGGCTCACGGCGGCTTTGATGGTCACCCAGGGGATTTTCCTTGTGATGTATTTGACGTAAAATTCGTTGAGAAGGGCGTTTTTTTCGGCCAGGAGGCCGGTATCGACGGAAATGCCCGCCTCACGCAGCTTTTCCGCTCCTCTTCGGTGGACAACGGGATTGGGGTCCATGGCGGAGATGAAGGCCCGCTTGATTCCCGCCGGGATCAGGCTGTCCACACAGGGGGGGGTTCGTCCTGTGTGGATGCACGGTTCCAGTGTGACGTAGAGAGTGCTTCCCCTGGCTGCCGTGCCGGCCATTTGAAGCGCGATGATTTCGGCATGGGCCGTCCCTGGTTTTTTATGGTATCCATGACCGATGATGATTCCGTCCTTGACAAGGAGCGCTCCCACCAGGGGGTTGGGACTGGTCCAGCCCCGGGCTTTTTCTGCGAGGCTGTAGGCCATTTCCAGATAAGCGCGATCCTGCAGCTTGTTCATGAAAGAAGAGCGTCCACGAATTCTTTTGGTAAAAAAGGATGGATGTCTTCCAACCCTTCCCCCACTCCGATGTATCTGATGGGAAGCTTCAGTTCGTCGACGATACCGACAACACTCCCCCCCTTGGCCGTTCCGTCCAGTTTGGTCAGAATGATTCCTGTCAGCCCGGAGAATTTGAGAAATTCCCGGGCCTGGTGAACGGCGTTCTGACCGATGCTGGCATCCAGCACCAGAAAGATTTCATGGGGAGCCCCTTCAATTTCCCGCCCCAGAACCCTTCTGATCTTCTCCAGTTCGTTCATCAGATTGGCATTGGTGTGAACCCTTCCCGCCGTGTCGATCAAAAGAAGATCGGTTCCCCGCGCTTTATAGGATTGGACGGCGTCGTAAACGACCGAGGCGGGGTCTGCTTCATAAGGCCCCTGAATCACGGGAGAGTTGATGCGTTTTCCCCAGATGGACAGCTGTTCCCTGGCCGCGGCGCGGAAAGTGTCTCCGGCAACGAGCAGGGAGTCGAGCCCTTTTTCCTTGAATCGGGCCGCCAGCTTGGCCAGGGATGTTGTTTTCCCTCCTCCGTTTACTCCGACGAACAGGTAAACGGACCCGGCCTTCGGGATGATCTCATCACCCGAATAGGGAAGGAGCAGGCCTGTTAAAGCGGCCTGAAGGGCCGACCGGATGGAATCGACGGAATCTGATTTTCTGATATCCGTCCGGACGGCGGCGATGATTTTTTCTGCTGTCGCATACCCGATATCGGAGAGAATGAGGACCTCCGTCAGTTCATCCAGAATGAGATCCCTGTCCCTGCCGCTGCGCAGGACATCATCCAGCAAGTCCTGAATGGACTTTCGGGTTTTGGAAAGTTTTTCCTTTAATCCTTTGATCACGTTGGTTCCATTATAGCCAATCGTAAAAAGCGCTTCAATGTCCAATTCTTTGGACAGGGCGGTTATAAGTTGTTCCTCGCGGTTGATTGTGCTACAGTAATGACTATTTTTTCTGGCAAAAACAGCAATGACAAACGATCTGGAAACCATCTGGTTGTACTCTCCTCCCGGGAAAGAGGCGGAGGACTTTTCCCGGAAGCTGGGCCTGCCCGCTCCGTTCACCCAGATTCTTCTCAACCGGGGAATCGACAGCGAGGATGCGGCCGAGGTCTTTCTGCACGGGAGCCTGGATCAGCTGATCGATCCTCTCCGCATGCAGGGGATGGACACCGCGGTGGCGCGAATACGGCGCGCCATACGGGAAGGCGAGCAAATCATCATTTTTGGTGATTATGATGTGGACGGTATTCTGTCGGTTGTGGCGCTGACCAGGGCGCTGGAATCCGTTGGAGGCCGCGTCAGCCACTTCATTCCTGAGCGGTTGAAAAAAGGATACGGAATCAAACCGGAATATCTGGATGTCGTGATATCGCGGGGAGCCACCCTGGCCATCAGCGTGGACTGCGGGATGCGAGCCGTGAAATTTGTTTCATTGGCCGAGACAGAAGGTGTTGATGTCATCATCACCGATCACCATCAGCCGGGGCCTCAAATACCGGCTGCTCTGGCCGTTCTCAATCCAGTGCTTGAATCTTCCGGTTATCCCGAAAAAAGACTCGCCGGGATCGGTGTCGTGTTCAAGCTTATCCAGGAGCTGCTGACGCAGGAAGGAAAAGAGGCCCATATCCCGCACTATCTCAAGCTGGTCGCCATCGCGACCATCGCCGATGTGGCGGAATTGAGGGGGGAGAACCGGATCTTGGTGCGCCTTGGTTTAAAAGGGCTGGAACAGGTTTCGAATCCCGGTTTGAAGAGCCTGATGCGGGCGTGCGGACTGTCCAACGGTGAGGTTGGTGTGGGGGATGTGGGATTTAGACTTGGTCCCCGTATCAACGCTGCCGGCCGACTGGGAGAAACCGAACTGGCGGTCAACCTCTTTTTCACGTCTTCCCAGGAGGAGGCAAACAGCATCGTCCGTCAACTGGACAAGCTGAACGCCAAACGCCAGAAAATCGAGGAAACCATTTTCAGAGAGGCGATGGACCTCGTTGAGAAAAAAAACCTGAATGAAAAATATAAACTTCTCATCCTGGGCTGCAGGGAATGGCACCGCGGTGTTGTCGGAATCGTCGCCTCCAAGCTCAAAGACGCCCTCTTCCGGCCTGTGATCCTCTTTTCCTATGAGGACGGACGGGCTGTGGGATCAGGACGAAGCATCCCCGGATTTTCTCTCATCGAATGCCTGGAACACTGTCATGCCCATTTTCTCAATTACGGAGGTCATCCTCTGGCTGTCGGCTGTGAGCTGGAACGGGCCAACATGGCGTCCCTCAGACAGGCCGTCAATCAGTACACACAGGAGCGGGTGACGGATGAGCTTCTGAAAAAAAAGATCCGTATCGATGCCCGCATCCGGTTCGAACAAATCGACTCGGCCTTTCTAGAGTCTTATTTTCTTCTTGCTCCCTTTGGTGTGGGAAATCCCCGGCCCGTTTTTTTATCCGAAGATGTTGAGGTGGCGGCGCCTCCCCTGAAACTCAAGGGGAAACACTCCAAATGTGTGTTCCGTCAAGACGGCAAAAGTTTTGAAGGACTGGCGTGGGGACGCAAGGACTGGGCTGAAAACCTGAACTGCGGGGACCGGATCAATCTGGTTTACACCGTCCAGTGGTCCGAGTTTAGAGGAGAGAGGAAGCTCAATTTTCAAATCGTGGATATCAAGTCTCCGACCTGACGGACCGTCTCCATCCCGGGCGTTTGAATCATCCAGGCTCCATCTTCCAAAATTTACCACTGAAGCTGAATTTGGGGGAGAGGATCTGAGGGGATATCGAATTTGATGCGACTGGGGTATAATAATGACGTCTGCGTATCATCGGCAGCGAAGAGAAGAGATCGAATGCATTACTCCCGGTACTTGAAATTGGTTTTTGCCGTCGGCATCACGGCCGTTTTCTGCGCCATTGCCGTTTCGTTCATTCGGAATTCGGGCGCTAGAGATGCCGTGACCCGAAATACGGAGCCGGCTGCGGCGAGCCGGCAGGAAAATACCGAGGGAGTGGAATATCTTGATTTTTTCAAGGGTGCCAGAGCAAATTTCCGTTTTCAGGCGGACCGGCATTATCTGGGTGAAGACGGGATGTACCACATGGAGGGGAACGTGCGGGCCGAATCCCTGAAACGGGGGGATGAGGGAAAAATCCAACTCAGCGGCCAGGAGGTTGTGTTCGACAAGGATAAAACCGTGTTCATTCTGAAGGGGAAGGCGCGTTTTTCCTATCAGGGCTTTTCCGCCGACTCCGTCCGTATCGAATACTCGAAGGACGAGCGGACCTTTCTCATCCCCGGAAAGGTCCAATTCCGCTCCGAAAGGGTGCAGGGCTCAGCAGGCCGGATGTCCTATGCTGAAGATTTCAAGCGAATTCTACTTAAAAAGGAAGTCCGGGTGGAGATGAGGCCGGCGCTGGAGACGGACGAACCTGTTGTCATCCTCACTGAGGAGCTGGTGATCACTAATCAGGGGAAGAGTGGAGTTTCCCCGGGGCCGACACGGTTGGAGCAGGGAAACAGTCATGCGCGGGCGGACAGTGTCCAATTTTCACTGACAAAGGATGGTGATTTCATCCAGAAGATGGAAATGCGCGGGAACGTTTGGGCTGAACTTGAAAATCCCGAGGCCGTTGAAGAGACACAGAAGAACGCTTCCTTTTCCCTGTCTTCAAGAAAGAGAAGCATTCAGGCCGACCGGTTGGAACTGACCGGATTCAAGGATCTGTCGCAGATGCGGAGTCTGGACGCCTCCGGCCGCTGCCGGTTTGAGTTTTCCGCCGCCGATGGTCGAACCACACGCATAACAGCCTCTCGAATCCGCCTCAGTCTGACTAAAACGGAAAAAATGAGAGAATTCCTGGCCGAAAAAGGAGCGAAACTGGAGGAGTTTTCCGCGGACGGACGGAGTCTTCAGCGACTCGCGGGAGAAACAATGACCTTGGCCGAAAACGCCCGTCTGCTCGAAGTGGTCGGCGGGGACGGTCGATTGGCTGAATTCAGGGACGGGAAACGGGACATTGCGGCGGAAAAGATATCCATCCGACTCGACAGCGGAAGTTTTGAAGCGGCCGGACGGCTGCAGTGCATCCTCCGGACGGAGGGGGAGGATCAGAAAATATCCGAAAGCCTTTTTTCCGGGGATCTTCCTGTATTTGTAAGAGCAGACCGGATGAGATTCTTCAGCGAGACCAACCGTCTCTTTTTTTATGAAGATATCAAGATCTGGCAGAAGGAAACAGTGGTGCAGGCGGAGGAGCTCATACTGGAGGAAGGAGGAGAACTCCGCTGCCAGGGAAATGTGACCGCCAGGCTGCTCTTCCAGTCGGAAGACGCGGAAAAACGGCGGCAGATTCAAATCGGGTCCCGGGAAATGATTTACGAACCGGGCGATCAGGCCATGCGATTTTCAGGAAAGAGTCTGCTTCAGGTCGCGGGTATGTCCGTACAGGCTGAAACGCTGAATGTGCGGGTGGAAAAGGATGGAAATCAGCTTCTTTCCATCACGGCGGAGGGCGGGGTTCTTTTCAAACAGGGAGCAATGAGAGGCACCGCCGGTCGGGCTGAATACAACCTGAATGACGATGTGATTGTGCTGATGGATCACCCTGAAGTGGACGACCCTATCAGGGGGAAGATCGAGGGCGACAAATTGACTTTTCACATGGCCGATGATAGAATCATCGTTGAAAATAGCGGTCAGGAAAGGTCTATCACTGTCATCAAGTGAAAGATGAAAAGCAATCTCGAAGCGGTGGGACTCGTGAAGAGTTATCACCGGAAATGTGTCGTGGACGACATCTCTCTCCATGTCAGTCGAGGTGAAGTCGTCGGGTTGCTTGGACCGAACGGGGCGGGGAAAACCACAACCTTTTCACTCATGCTCGGCCTGATATCCCGGAACGCGGGGCGGATCTATCTGAATGAAGAGGAAATCACCCATCTTCCCATGTACACGCGCGCCCGGAAAGGATTGTGCCTTCTCCCTCAGGAACCATCTGTCTTCAGGAATTTGACCGTGGAAGAAAATCTGCTTGCTATTCAGGAAACGGTCAGGGACTCATCGAGAGAAAAGAAGGACGCGGGAAGGACCATAGAGGAATTCGGGCTTGCCCCTCTGATAAAGGCAAAGGCTTATACGCTGTCTGGAGGGGAAAGGCGGAGGCTTGAAATTGTCCGGGCCCTGATGACCGATCCGGAGTTTATTCTTCTGGATGAACCCTTCACGGGAATCGACCCGCTCGCCATCGGTGATCTTCAGGACATGATCCTTTCTTTAAAAGAGAAGGGATTGGGACTCCTCATAACGGATCACAGTGTGAGGGAAACGCTGAAAATCACGGATCGGTCCTACATCATCGATGACGGTCAAATCCTGGCGGAGGGGACGGCGACGGAGCTCGTGAATTCAGATAAGGTGAGGAGACGCTATCTGGGAGAAGACTTTGATCTGGATTGAAACGGGGAATGAAGAGAGCGGATGGATATGGCTTTAAAACAACAGCTCCATCAAAAACAAGTCCAGAGGCTCATTCTGGCGCCGGCGCTTCAGCAGGCCATCAAACTGCTTCCCCTCACCAATCTGGAACTCATCGAGATCATCGACCAGGAGCTTTCTGAAAATCCTCTCCTTGAGGTGAAAGAAGAATCCGCCGAGAACAATGAGGATTTGGAAAAGGGCGCAAAAGATTCATCCGAACCGGGGGCGGTGGAGGGGCCTGTGGACGAAGAATCGGATCTGGCCCGTGCCCTCGGCCTGGACGGGAAAGACGACGACCGGGATATTCAAAAGTATTTTCAGGAATATTTTGATGACGGCTTCCGCACCTACAGCCAGGAAAAAAAAGAGGCCCCTGTCCTTGAAAATTTCATTTCAAAAAGCATCTCGCTCTGGGATCATCTGGAATGGCAGGCCAATCTCACTTTTTCCGAGGACAGAGAGAAGGAGATTGCCCAGTACGTCATCGGCAATATCAATGGTGACGGATACTTAATGACAACAGAGGATGAAATCGCCGATACCCTGGACTGCGAGATTGATATGGTCCGGTCCATCAGGGAAAAGATCAAGACGTTCGATCCCGTGGGCACGGGCAGTCTGTCCCTGGAGGAAGTGCTGATCGCCCAAATGGAATACCTGAATATCGAAGACGAGCTGCTGCGAACCATCATCACCGAACACCTTCACCTGTTGGAAAAATCCGATTTCGCTCAGCTGTCCAAGGTGCTGGGGGTGTCTCTGGAGGATATCAAGACCCGGATCGACATCATCAAGGGGTTCAACCCCACTCCAGGTGTGAAATACAGTGAAGAAAAGACACAGTATATTGTTCCCGACATCATTGTCCGCAAGGAAGACGGCGAACTGACAATCACCATCAATGATGAGGGGCTGCCCCATCTGCGCATCAGTAATTTCTATAAAAAACTGATGGCGCAGTCTTCCAGAGATAAGACAGAGGCCTATCCTTTCCTGAAGGACCGGTTGAAAAAGGCATTCTGGTTTATGCGGAGCCTGGACCAACGCAATCAGACCATCTTCAAGGTCGCCAAGTACATTGTCGATGCACAGACGGACTTCATTGAAAAGGGGCTCGAATTCATCAAGCCGCTGACCTTGATGGAACTGGCGGAGGAAATCGGTGTGCATGAGTCCACGGTGGGTCGGGTGGTCTCGAACAAATACATCATGACGCCGAGGGGTGTGTTCCCCTTGAAATATTTCTTTCACAAATCGTTGACCGGGGACTATGGAGAGGAAATCTCTTCTCTCCGTGTGAAAGAGCGATTAAAAAAAATGGTGGAGAACGAAGACAATAAAAATCCCCTCAGTGATATCGAAATCGAGCAGCAGCTGGCCAAGGAGAATTTCAAGATCGCCCGCCGGACAGTTGCGAAATATCGAAAACAGCTGAGAATAGAGCCCTCACATATCAGAAAACGGAAATACTGGATGGAGGAATCAACATGAATATTAATTTTACCGCCCGGCAAACCCACATCACTCCTGAGATCAAAAAATACTGCGAACGGCGGATTAAATCCATTGAGATAAAACTGGGCACCGAGGTGGAAGCCGATATCATCTTGTCGACCGAGAAGTACCGGAACATCGCCGAGGTCAATATCAAGTCCCGGGTGGCGCAGCTGAATGCCGAGGAAGAGACCTCCGATATGATGAGTTCTCTGGATGCCGCTTTTGATCAGCTTGACAGGAGAACAAGAAAGGAAAAGGAAAAGCTTCGAAAACGGAAAAGGCGCAAGCAAAAGGAATCCGGGCTCGTTCCTCCCGCCGAAGAGGAAACGCGAAAAAAAGTCATTCGCAGTCAGGATTATTCCCTTAAACCGATGTCTGTGGAAGAGGCGCTGATCCAGCTCGACTCCGGGAAAAAAGAGGTCTTTGTTTTTCGTCATATCGGGTCGGAAAAATGGGCTGTCGTTTACAAGAGGCGGGACGGACACTTCGGTTTCATCGAGCCTGAATAACAGCAGCGAATCCGACCTTTTACAGGAACAGCAGTGAAAGTACACAACCTTCTCTCCCCCGAAATGATTATGCCCAATGTGGAGGCTGATGACGGAATAGGACTGTTGAAGGAGATGGTGACATATCTCAAAGACAGGAAAAAAATATCAAAGGATAAGGATCTACTGACAAAATTGCTTGCAAGAGAAAAGCTGGGGAGTACGGCCATCGGGGGGGAAGTGGCCATCCCGCACTGCAAGATGAAAGGCCTGAAAAAGCCCATCGTACTGCTGGCCGTCTCACGAAAGGGAATCGATTTTTCCGCGCTGGATAAAAAACCCACAAGGATATTCTTTTTGATCATTTCCTGCCCGGACAATCCCAGTCTGAACCTTCAAATCCTGGCTGCCATCGCCCACCTTATTCGAAAGGCGAAGAACCTGAAAAAGAAAATCCTCGAAGCGGAATCCGGAAATCAGATGCTGGATATCATCCGGGAAGAGGAAGAACAGCTCCATGACTGAGCGAAACCGGAAGAGCATAGGCCCCGAAGATTCGCGGATCATTTCCGGAGGGCTCCTTCACATGCTTTCACTCGGGATTCTGATTGTAGGAGACAGCGGCGTCGGGAAGAGCGAAACGGCGCTGGAGCTTATTATGCGTGGACATCATTTTATTTCCGATGATGTGACGCAGGTCTTTAAGGAATCCGGACAGGTGATGGGCAGAGCCCCGGAGCTGAGCCGGGATTTTATGGAAATCCGGGGGATGGGAATCATTAACATTCGCCACATTTTTGGGGCCGATGCGCTGCTCGAGAAAACGGCCGTCGATCTTGTCATCGAGCTGAAAAAATGGGAAGAGGGCAGGGAATATGACAGGCTTGGTCTCAAATATTACGGTGAACACACCGTTCTGGATGAAAAAATTCCACAGATGAGCATGCCCGTCGCTCCCGGACGAAACATGGCGACTCTGATCGAGGTGGCCTGCAAGGTCCATCTCCTCAGAGAACAGGGCTACCACGCCCCGGAGGAGATCATCAAAACGCTGAATCGGGTTCTGACGACAGGCGCCCTTCCAACGGACAGGGAAAAATGAAAGAAGACAGATTTCTCATCATCACCGGTCAATCCGGATCGGGAAAGTCATGTGTCAGCCGGTTTCTGGAAGACCTCGGGTATTACTGCATCGACAACCTGCCCGTCAAGCTCATTCCCACACTTGTGGATCTCTGGAGCCGTCGGGAGGTGGAAATTGACAAAGTGGCTCTCGTCATTGATATCCGGGAATCGAGCTTTGTCCAAAAATTCCCCGCGGTGTTGGAGGAGATCAAAACCAAAGTGAATCCGACCATCCTTTTTCTGGAGGCGTCGGACAAAGCCCTCATTAAGCGGTTCAGCGAGAGCCGCCGGCCCCATCCGCTCTCTTCCCAGAAATCCATGGCCGAAGTGATCGCAGCGGAAAGGGAAAGCCTGGCTGACATCAAGGGCATGGCGGATGAGGTGATCGACACAACGGAGTCGACGGTTTCCCAGTTGAAAGAAATCCTCACGGAAAGATTTTCGGGCCGGAAGGGACAGCCGATGCGGGTTGTTGTTGTCAGTTTCGGTTACAAATACGGTTTGCCTCTTGACTCCGATCTGGTTTTCGACGCCCGCTGTCTGCCCAATCCCTTTTATATCGATCGTCTGCGTGAAAAAACGGGAATGATGAGAAGCGTCAGAAACTATGTCCTAAAATTCGAGGAAACAGCGGTATTTTTGGCGGCGATTCAAGCTTTCATCGATTACATGATGCCCTGTTTCGTCAAAGAGGGGAAAAGCCACGTCACCATCTCCATCGGATGTACGGGAGGACGGCACAGATCCGTCGTTCTATCCGATGTCATACACAAGCACCTGCAAACCAGGGGATTTAAATCGTCCATCTACCACCGCGACATCTATAAATAAGATCCGCCTTTCCTGAAACCGAAACAAATCCGTCTTGATATTTCGCTTAAAAATCGTATGGGATGATGATACAATAGAAAAACTGTGACGGATTTTGTTTTGCTTGTTTTGAAGGAGCCGGGTCATCTGATGCATAGAATGTTGATATCATGATCGGCGGTATAATCGTTTCCCACGGCAAACTCGCGGAGGAACTGCTCAACGCCCTCAATATCATTCTGGGTGAAGTGGTCAACATGGAGGCTATTTCCATGGGATGGTATGACGATGTTGAAGAATCGAAAAAAAGGATCAATGATTGTCTGAAACGCATGGATCGAAAAAACGGAGTGGTCATTTTT
The DNA here is from genome assembly GCA_018894615.1 of Acidobacteriota bacterium. Classification (GTDB taxonomy): domain Bacteria; phylum Acidobacteriota; class Aminicenantia; order Aminicenantales; family Aminicenantaceae; genus JAHIPL01. The sequence continues at coordinate 12,868 of JAHIPL010000062.1, forward strand.
ACCGACATGTTCGGAGGGACCCCCTCCAACCTGAGTTTCAGCTTTCTCAAAGAGAATCATGTGGAAATCATCACCGGTGTCAATCTGCCTATGCTTATCAAATTTGTTTCGCTTCAGAGAGGCCATAATCTGAAAGAAGTGGCGAAAAAAGTTGTGGAACAGGGGAAGAAAAACATCCATCTGGCCAGCGCGCTGCTCAATCCCAAATAACGCCAATTTTTTTAAATGATTGAATACAAGATTCTCATCAAAAACAGATTAGGCCTGCATGCCAGGGCCGCCGTCAAGTTTGTCAACACCGCAAACCGGTTCCAGTCTTCCGTCCGGATTCGAAAAAACAATGACGAGACAGACGGCAAAAGCATCCTGGGGATTCTTACGCTGGCAGCGGTACAGGGAACCGAAATCCTTTTGATAATTTCCGGCTTCGATGAAAAAGCCGCCCTTAAGGAACTGAAGGCCCTCATCAACGGCAAATTCGGTGAGGAGGAGTAAGAGACAGGGTCATGGAATACATCCGTCTCCGAGGAATCGGCGTCTCTCCGGGAATCGCCCAGGGAAAAGTCCACCTGACCGAAAGAATCATTTTTACGTCCCGCAAGGAAACGATTTCCCCCGATCAGATCGAAAAGGAACTGGAACGCCTGGACCGGTCCGTGAAGCGGACAAAAACGCAGCTTGTTGAGATCAAGAGCGGGCTCGAAAAAAAAATCGGAACCGAGCATGCTTTCATTTTTGAAGCCCATCTTATGATCCTGGAAGACAAAGCACTGATGAACGGGGTGAAATCCATCATCGAGCAGGAGTCTGTCCGTGCCGAATGGGCCATTTCACAGACGCATGATAAATACACAAAAATCTTTGAGACCATCGAGGACGAGTACATTCGCGAGCGCCAGACGGATGTATCGGATGTGCTCTCGAAAATCCACACGAATCTGGCGCCCACCGTTTCAAAGGCACAGGAAATCGATGGGGAAAAAATCCTGGTGGCCCATGATCTGCTCCCTTCGGAGGCGGCCACCTGTCTCAGCCGCGGTGATATCCTGGCTGTTGCCCTGGAGACGGGCGGGCAGACGTCTCACACCGCCATTCTTGCCCGGTCGCTGAACATCCCGGCCGTGGTGGGACTTCGAAATATCACACGGAGCGTCAAAATCGGCGACACTCTGATCGTTGACGGTACGGATGGTGAGGTGATCATCAATCCGGCCACCACAATCCGCAGGGAATTCGTAAGCAAAAAGAAAAAATATGACGATTACCAGAGGGAGCTAAAGAAGACCGCGACTCTGGAGTCCGTCACTCTGGATGGATACGAATTCTATCCCATGGCCAATATCGAGCTGCCGGAGGAAGTCAAGCAGGCTTTTTCTCTCGGAGCGAAAGGAATCGGCCTTTTCCGCTCGGAGTTTATCTACCTGCAGAGCAGCGCCCTTCCCACGGAGGAGGACCATTTCCGGATCTATTCCCGCATCGCGGAAGAGGCCGGAGAGGCTCCCGTCTATATCCGGACCATCGATGTGGGCGGGGAAAAAAACCTGCCGCAGATGAAGATTGAGAAGGAACCCAATCCGGCGCTCGGTTTGAGGGCGATCCGGTTTTCGCTTCAGGAACGGAATTTGTTCAAAATCCAGCTGCGGGCCATTTTACGAGCCAGCGCATTCAACAATGTTCATGTTCTTTTTCCCATGGTGACGGAAATCGAGGAAGTGGCTGAAATCAAAATTCTCCTCGAGGAAGTCAAAGAGGACCTGAGGCGGGCGGATCAACCCTTCAATGATAAAATCCCCCTCGGCATCATGATCGAAGTACCTGCGGCGGCGGCCATCACCGACCTGCTGGTTCAGGAAGTCGATTATCTGAGCATCGGCACCAACGACCTGATTCAGTATTTTCTGGCCGTTGACCGCTCCAACGAATATGTATCCTATCTCTATAAACCGCTTCATCCCGCCATTCTGCGGACGCTCCGCTCTATCATTGAAACCGCCCGAAAATACAACAAAACGGTGACGGTTTGTGGAGAGATGGCGGCCGATCCCCTTTCCGCCCTCGTTCTGCTGGGTTTTGGTCTCAAGCATTTCAGCATGAATCCCATCTTCATTCCGCGCATCAAAAAAACGCTTCGCGCCGTCCAGTTTGCGACCGTTCAGAAAATAGTGCAGAAGGCGGTGACGCTCAAATCGGCTCAAGAGGTGGAGGAGTACATGCTGGAAAAGATCCTGGCCCGGCATCCGGAGGCCTTTCTCATGAGCTCTTAGTCAGCTGCGGCCGTATTCGTCTTCGAGGCGGACGATGTCCGTTTCAGCGGAGTGTCCGATCCAGATTTCCAAAACGCGCGTTTCCCGGTCTCCGACGGACCGCATGCGGTGCCGGGCCCGGCGCGGAATATAAATCTCTTCATTGGGGGCCGGTCTCCAGACCCTGTCGCCGACCGTCACCTCTAAGCCTTCGTCCAGGATGATCCAGAATTCACTCCGAAACGCATGGTATTGAAGGGAAAGAGATTTTCCTGGTTTGACAGTGATGATTTTGATGCTGCCGGCGTTCTCATATGGGAATGACCGGAATTTTCCCCAGGGACGATGGTCTTCGAAAATGCCGCTGTGAAATTCTTTGAGATCCCGGGATTCGGACGCTGTTTTTGTCATGTGCCTGTCACCAAAAAAAATGGATCCGCTTTCCACCCCGAGGGCTGCCTGAACGAAGCGGATCCTGATTTTTAAAACGGAATATCGTCGTCGTTCACATCAATTTCCGGAGGGGAGTCCTTCTTTCCGGGAATATCGTCGGTGTCGGGTTTTGAATAGGTGTCGGAGGTGTCAGGCTTAGAATAGGAGTCGGAGCTTCCTCTCGTGTCATCTCTTTTGCCGAGGAGGACGATACTTAGGGCCTCTACCTCCGTGGTGGTGCGTTTGTTTCCGTCCTTGTCGTCCCAATTTCGGGTTCGAAGCTTTCCTTCGATGCAGATCTGTTTTCCCTGGGTGAGGAACTTTTCGCAAAATTCAGCCAGCTTTCCCCATACGACAATCTTGTGCCATTCGGTCCGCACCTCGTTCTCCGGGCTGTTCGGATTGTAAAAAAGTTCATTGGTTGCCAGCGAGAAGCGGGCGATGGCTCGCTCCGATTGGGGAAGGAAGCGGACCTCCGGATTGCCGCCCAGTCGTCCGATCAGGATGACCTTGTTCAAACTGTTGACATCTCTCATTTTTCGATGATTTCCTTGATTTTCTGTTGGGCGATTTTTGATTCTTCTTCCAGAGGGTGCTTGCTGATCAGAAGCCTGAAAACAGACAGGGCTTCATCGTCCCGCTTGAGCTGCATCAGACTGATTCCCCTTTTGAGGTAAGCGGCGGGGACTTTATCGCCCTGGGGGTATTCCAGAATCAGCCCCTGAAAATAGTCCATGGCCGTGTCGTAGATTTCCTGGCTGTAGAAGCATTCCCCGATCCAGTACAGGGCGTTGTCGGCATATGGACTTTCCGGGAACTGCTGCAGGTAAATTTTAAAACCGTCGATAGCCAAGGAATAGTTGCCTTTGAGGTAGTCCTCATGGGCCATGTTGTAGATTTCTCTGGCGTCGAGATTGGGATTGAGGGCCGGTTGTTCTGTCCCCTCGGGCCGGTTGTCCCTTAGGGATTCCCCTGATAGGCCCGCTGTTTCACCCCCTCCGGTCATTTGCGGATTGCCGGCCGGAGGTGTGCTCCCGCCGGATACTTTCTGCAGAGAGTACGGTTGGAAGGCTGATGTTTTAACAACGATCATGTCCTCGGAAAGCCGGGCGAGCTGTATGGTCATCTGTTCCAGTTTTTCGATCAGAACCTGGAATTGGGTGGGAATATTCTGCTGGGCGACTTTGATCTGTGCCCGTTCTGTCTGAAGTTCGCGCGCCAGAGAGAGAAGGACGTCCATCCGGTTTTGAATATCCTGGATATTGACGGCATTCTGGTCGACTTTCCGTCCGAGTTCCAGAAACTGCTTTTTCAGAAGCTGTACATCTTTGTAAATGAGCTCGTAGGTTTTTTCCTTTTTATCCGCGGGGGAGACGAGTAGAACTATACCAAGGATAACCGCGACCCCCCAAAAGAGTCTTTTTGGCAATGGGATTCCGTTATTTTCCAATCACGACGAACTGGCCGCGCCGGTTCATGTCCCAGGCCCCTTCATTGTGGCCGGGATCGAGGGGCTGGCTTTTCCCGTAGGAAACGATCTTTACGCGGTCGGCGCCGATGCCGAGAGAAATGAGATAGTCCATAGCCGCTTTGGCTCTTTTTTCGCCCAGGGCCATGTTGTACTCTTCCGTTCCTCTTTCATCGCAGTGTCCTTCGATCAGGATTTTGGACGAGGTGAACTTCTTCATCCAGGCTGCATTTTGCTGCAGAATGGATTTGGCGTCTTCGCGGACGAAGTACTTGTCGAAGTCAAAGTGAATCAGGGAGAGGGGTTTTTCTGCGTTGATCTCTTCCAACGTTTTCCGCATGAACATTTCCTGTTCCGTCAGCTGGGGCTCTTCTTTTACGGGCGGGGTTTCAACTTTTGGCTGAGGCTGTTCCGTGACCTGCGGCGGCGGAGGAGGAGCTTGCGCAACCTCTTTTTTACATGAAACAAAGAACGACAAAACCAGAATAGTGGCGAGGGACAAAATCACAACCTTTTTCATTTGGCCTCCTTATAGAAGTGGTATTTACTTAATCGGTTATGTACGTCTTCTTTTATACCTATTTATTGAAGACAAGTCAACCACCATATGCGGAACCATATGCGGAATAGTCCAGAAAAAAGAGGGATTGAATCGTCAGCGGGACCAGTCCGGAAGCTTGTTCTCTCCTTGGGAAGTCAGCTTGCGGACGTTTTTCCCGTCATAATCCATGGAGTAGATCTGAATGGTGCCGCTGCGGGTGGACGTGAAGATGACGTGCCGTCCGTCCGGAGACCACGTGGGGGACTCGTTCCTGGCGTAGCTTTCCGTCAGCTTGATGATCTGCTGGGAGCTCAAGTTCAGAATGTAGATATCGAAGATCTGGTCGACGCGGGACACATAGGCGATGCGGTCTCCGTCGGGGGACCAAGCCGGTGCGTCATGGTAGGTACCGCCAAAACTCACCCGGCGCACATTGGATCCCTCGGCATCCATGGTGTAAATCTGCGGCGTGCCGCTGCGGTCCGAGGTGAAGGCCATCTGCCGGCTTGTCGGTGACCAACAGGGAGCGGTGTCGGCCGCATTGTTGATCGTCAGGCGTTTGATGTTTTTTCCGTCCGCATCGGCGGTGTATATTTCGGAATTGCCGGCGATCAGGGTGGATGAAAAAGCCAGCTTTTTCCCGTCGGCTGAAAAGTTGGGGGCCCAGTTGGTGCCCTGGGCATCGAGGGTGGTCACCCGGCCCTCCCAGGGGTACAGAATGCGGAGTTCGGCCCGCTGGTCTCTGTAGGAGGTGAAGGCGACACCTTTGCCGTCAGTCGTCCATGCCGGCATGTAGTCCTTGAGGGTATTGAAGGTCAGCCGGGTCTGGTTGTACCCGTCATAGTCCATCATGTAGATTTCGTCGTTGCCGTCCCGGTTGGATACGAACACGATTTTTGTGGTGAAGATCTCCGTCTCACCGTGAATCCGCATGATTTCGTTGGAGAGCCGGTGGGCGGCCTCTCGAAGCAGGCTCTTTTCAGCCTGGTAGCGCTTTCCGAAAATGAAGCGTTCGGAGCGGACATCATAGACCTTGGCCTCAAAAAGAATGTCGGCCCCTTCCTGCGAGACTTCACCGACAACGAGGAGGCGGGCCTGAATGGATTCCCAGTCCTTGAAGTGTAGATCATTCGTGTCGAGAGCGCGGATCCATTTGTAATAGTTGGCCGGCAGCGGATTAAAAATCCGGCTGTAGGCCATGTCCGCCTGGAAAACGGTGTGGATGTCCGCCGCCGCCTGCTGCAGTTCGGCCGAATCTCCCCTGACCAGAAAATCGGGAATGGCCAGAGGGATCGACGGCATGCCTTTTTGAATGCGCAGAACGTATTCCTGCTGCGGAAGAAGAAGACATGTAAAAACCATAAAAACCAACAGCGCAAGGATTGTTTTTTTCATGTTTATCGGCGATGCTCAAAAATAACGGTGAGGATGATGTATGGTCCCTCCATGCTCTGAGGGAGCGGAGGGAAGCGGGAACTCTGGACCGCCCGGCTGGCGGAATGGTCCAGGGCGGCAACGTCGCTCGAATGCGTGATCTCCACGCTGCCTATCCGACCATCTCTGTAGATACGGAAACGGACATGGGTTTCCAAGGTGGCGGACGAACCGGACCGGATCTGGGCGGTGAGCCAATTGCTTGCGATGGTGTTTTGAATGCGGTCGAAATAGTAGGCGTAGGGGGAGTTGCCCGATCCGAAACCGGGTCCTTCTCCACCGCCGGAACCGCCGCCGCTTCCACTCCCGCCTTCCCCGATCTGACCGAAGCGAATGCCCGAGGTGGACGAGGCGTCTGACTGAGGGCGCGGTATACGGGATTTATTTTCGACGGGCGTGGTTTCCGTTTTCTGAATAACAGCCTGTTTATCGGGTTTCGGCTTGGCTTTTTGCTCGGGTTTGTCCACGGGATGGCGAAGCTCAGGTTCCACCTGCTCCAGGCTGTCGGGAACGGTTAGATCCTTCAGGGATTCTCTGGTCGGGGGAGCGGTTTCCGCCACTTCCTGGGATTCCGTTGTCTTTGATTCGAGCGAGGCGCCTCCGGATCCGTTGCCGCCGCCCCCACCCCCTCCGCCGAAGGTATTCATATCCACATAAAAGATGGTGCCTTTTTTTTGAAAGGAGGGCAGATAAGGCGAGAGAAGAAAAAGAAGAAACAGGGTGATATGTGCGATGGCTGAAACGAGGATGGCCCGTTTGAATCGGGGAGTGTCGGCAAACATCACGGCCATTCTATTTTTTTTCGGGCTTGGGGTTGGCGACCAGCCCCACTTTTTCCACTCCGGCTTTTTTGATGATGTCCATGACCTCGATCACGTATCCGTAGGAAAGGTCTGTGTCGGCCCGGAGGAATACGACCTTTCGCTCTTTCCCGTAAAATTCACTCCGCAGACGGTCTTCGAGCAGGAACAGGTTGATGACATCATCGTTGATGTGGATGTAGCGGTCGGCCGTGATGGTCACCTCCAGCCCTTCGTCCGCGGGTGCGGAATCCGTTTCCGCCTGAGGCAGATTGACGCCGATGCCCGAATGCATCAAGGGCGCTGTGACCATAAAGATGATGAGAAGCACCAGCATGACGTCGACCAGGGGGGTGACGTTGATCTCGGACAGGGATGTTCCGATATCCCTGCCTCCCCTTCCGCCGGGCTGCAGCTTAATCCCCATAGAGCCTTTCCGTTATACTGAGAAATTCGAGGGTGAAATCTTCCATATCCACGACCTGTTCCTTGATCTGACCGAGAAAATGGTTGTATCCGATCACCGCCGGAATGGCCGCGAACAGGCCGAGGGCGGTGGCGATCAGGGCTTCGGCGATCCCGGGGGCAACGGTCTGCAGGCTGGCGGTCTTCTCGATACCGATCTGGGTGAAGGAATTCATGATGCCCCACACCGTGCCGAAGAGGCCGATGAAGGGAGTCACGCTCCCCGTCGTTGCCAGAAACGGCATCATTTTTTCCAGGCGGTTGATCTCCTTGTTGGAGCCTTTGATAAGGCCCCTCTGGATGGTCTCCACATTCTGGGCGGTCAGCGGCATTTCCGGGTTCGCCTTTTTCAAAAATTTGAGCTCTCTGAAACCATAATTGAAAAGGGTGGAGAGCGGGCTGTTTTTCAACTGCTTGGCGGCTTCCCCCACTTCGGAAAGGTTGCGGCTCTTTCTGAATACGGCGAGAAACTTCTGGTTCTGAGCCTTTGCTGTTTTGATGGAGTTTCGCTTGAAAAAAATGACGGCCCAGGAAAAAACGGAAAAGAAGAGGAGAACGAGAATCACAAGTTTTACGACCAGGCTGGCCTCGAGGATAAGTTTGAAAAAATTCATTGTTTTAAGTGTCCCAAATTAGCACAGGCATTTGCGGCATGTCAACAGAGCTTCCGTTTGCGTCCATCGCTGCCACGTTGAATCCTGTAAGCGTTTTGTATAAGATAAATTCTCGTCACTATTATACCCGAAGTGCAGGGCCTTGTCTTCGGCAAAGTTCAATCGGGATGATGAGCCGGTGCACGGGTAAAACGCGAGAGGGAACATTTTTAGGGAGGGCATCATTAAAGGCAATCGTCAGTTCCATCCGGCCCAACTGCTGGTGGTGAGTTTTCTTGCCGTCATTCTTATCGGAACCGGACTCCTCTCCCTCCCCTGGTCAACCGGAGAGGGAGGGATCACCCTTATCGATGCCTTTTTCACCTCGACATCGGCCGTTTGCGTGACGGGACTGCTCGTGAGGGATACGCCGACCTGTTTTACGCCCTTCGGCCAGATGGTCATCCTGATCCTGTTCCAGCTGGGGGGGCTGGGTATCATGACCTTCTCCACCCTCGTCCTTCTTGTCGCCGGCCAGAAAATATCCATCACCGAACGTCTTCTCATCCAGGGGGAATTCCATCATTCCCGCCCCAAAAACCTGACGGCTCTCATCCGGAACATTTTTCTCTACACCTTCCTTATCGAAGGGGTCGGCGCCGTGTTGTTTTATCTGCGCTGGAGCGGACAGGGGAAGCCGGGCCGTGTCTTTTTCCTGTCCCTCTTTCATTCGGCGTCCGCGTTCTGCAATGCCGGGTTTTCCCTGTTCAGCGACAGCTTCGAGAGATTCCGCGGAGATGTCTGGCTCAACGGGATTCTCATCCTTCTCATCATCCTGGGGGGGCTGGGATTTCTTGTTCTGCAGGAGTGCCGGAAATATGTTCAAGCGCGGATAAAAGGCAAAAAGCACCGCCTTTCCCTGCACACGCGGATGGTCCTGTCTTTGACTCTGGCCCTGATCCTTTTCTCATTTGTTGTGTTTCTGGTCGTCGAATGGCATTTTTCTCTGGAGGGATACAGCACGGGGGAAAAAATCATGACGGCCCTTTTTCAAGTGGTGACTCCCCGGACGGCGGGATTCAACACAATCAACCTGAACGCGGTCGGGACGGCGACCACCGGGCTTCTGATTTTTTTGATGTTCGTCGGGGCCTCGCCGGGGTCCACCGGAGGCGGAATCAAAACGAGCACCATAGGCGTTCTGCTGGCGTTTATCGGGTCCAAGCTCAATGCCCGGGAATCCGTCCACGCTTTTCGGCGCACCCTCCCGCCGTCTCTGGTCATGAAAGCCTTCACCGTTCTGACCCTGTCCGTCGTTGTCATTTTTTTCTCCGCATTTCTCCTTTTTATCGTCGAGCCCGAGCTGTCCATGCGGAATGTCTTTTTTGAGGTGTTCTCCGCCTTCGGCACGGTCGGTCTGTCCATGGGTTTGACCCCTCATCTCGGAACCGCCGGCAAGATCATTCTGATCGTCACCATGTATGTCGGAAGGATCGGTCCCCTGGCCCTGCTTTACGCTTTCAGCCGGAAAAGGCCTTATGGCAAATATGAATATGTTGAAGAGTCGGTGATGATCGGATAAAATGGGAGAAAAGAAGGACAGATGAAATTTGCAGTTATCGGATTGGGAAGTTTTGGATTCAACGTCGCCAAAACCCTGTTTGAAAAGGGTGCGGAAGTGATGGCCCTCGACAAGAACAAGGAAAGGCTCAAGGATCTACAGGGATTCGCCTCCCATGCCGTCAGCATGGACGCCGCGGTCAAGGAAAATCTGGAAGCGCTGGGTATTCAGGACATGGATGTGGTGGTGGTCAGCCTGGGGCATGATATGGAAGCGTCCATCCTGACCGTTCTTTATCTGGCGGAGCTGGGAGTGGAGAGAATCATCGCCAAGGCTTTGACCGAGGACCACGCCAAAATCCTTGAAGCGGTCGGTGCGACAGAGATCATTTTTCCTGAAAAGGACATGGCCGTTCGAACCGCCCTTAAACTTAACAATCCCAATATTCTCGAATACCTGCCGCTGGGGCCGAATATCGGCATTCAGGAGATCGCTCCTAGTGAAAAATTTATCGGAAAAAGCCTGAAGGAACTGGATATCCGCAGACGGTACGGTGTCCAGATCATCGCCGTAAGGGAACTGATTCCGGAGGAGACCACCTTTGTGCCGGGTGCTGATTTTGTCATCAAGGACAGCGATGTGCTGGTTATCATGGGGGATGACAAAAGTCTGGCCAAGTTCAGCGCCAACAAATAATCCAGGTTAGACCGGGGCGGTTATTTTTTCGAGGATGAAGAGGGCGACCTGTTTGGCCGATTTGCCGCTTTCCTTGGTCGGGCCGACACAGGATGGGCAGCCTTCCTTGCAGGGACAGGCCTGAATGGTTTTAAAGCAGCGGCGAAGCAGAGTTTTTTCCAGTTCAAAGAGAGGGGAGCTGAGGCCGATGCCTCCCGGGTAATTGTCGTAGATAAAGATGTTCGGCTCAAAATCCATCCAGTCCCCGTACGTGTCC
>JAHIPL010000063.1 GCA_018894615.1 Acidobacteriota bacterium
GTGGCGGATGCGACACCCATTTCACTGTTTTTTTCTGAAATGTGGTCCCAGATGTCGGACTGGGCCGATTGGGATTTCTGCTGGGCGATCGAGCGCAGGGCATGGGTCCCGATGTTTTTTTTGCTGTAAAAAATGCTTGTCTGCTGAGTCCAGCGGCCGTGTTCGACACAAAAAACCGGAGCCGCCAGATTTTCGGTTCCGGGCGCCAGGAGGATGTCGACCGCCAGGATCCGGTCCTGTTTGCATCCGGTCAGAATTTCACCACCCATCAGGTAGATGATGTGTTTGGACCTGTTGCTGATCCGGACCTCGGGGACGCGTCCGCCGTTTGATTCTGTGATTTCGATCCAGTTTTTGTCGATAGCTTCGTCCAGAGTGATGAAGTCGGTTTTGTTCAGCACCTGGCTCAGATAAATGGGAACGATGGTCAGGTTCCCCTGTTGAACCGGTCGGCCTGCTTCCATCGTCCTGAGCATTCGCTCGACCGGATTTTGGACAATTTGTCGTTGTGGCGCGGTCTGAAATCCAAAAAAGAGCAGGATACAGGCCGTCAAACTTGTGAGTGTGAATAATTTTTTCATTAGATTCCCTCCGATTACGGATTTGATGTCGAACATCTCTGTGTCTTTCATCAACTGCAATATAGCGGAAACACGCGATACAAATGTCACCGGGGCGTAAAAGGAATGTAAAAAGATTGTAAACCGTCATCATGGGTTCCTTCATGTGAAAAAGCCGAATCTAAAAGGATTGACTTGACTCCGTAAAAAAAAGGGTGATATAATAATTGCAAGTTATTCAACTTGAGCCTATATGGTTTAACCAAACACAACACACCCCCCATGATACAAATAATTCGTGAAGTATATCCATTCACCTCATCCGCAGGGGAACGAAGGCGTTCCCTTTTTTTCTGTGAAGAAGATGGAATCCAATCCTGACGATCCGCACATATGTATTCCTCCGAGAAAAGGACTTGAGGTTGCCGTCTACACCAGCTACGAGGCCGTCAAGCCCTACTGGGAGGAGATCAACCGGACCTATAAAGGGGGAGAACTGACGCTGGACTGGGAAGCGCATTCTCTGATCTGGGAGAGTTTTTATAAAAAGCGGGGGGAGGAACTCCGTATTTTTGTGGGAGTCGAAGAAGGACGCTGTATCGGGATCATCCCTTTGATCCGGGTGGATAACGATCCGGTCGATCCTCCGCGGTGGACGTTCAGCGATGATTTTATCATTTCCCGGGAATACCTGTGTTCGGCCGAGAACGCGGGGCGGATGCTGGCCTGCCTCCCTCCCCATTTCAGCGATGATCTGAGCTGCTTTTACCAACCGGTGGGGGATGAATTTTTCAGCCGTGCCCCGGGAGGTGTTGTGGATCTGAAAGAATCCGAAGAAGAGTATCTCCAGTCCCTTCGTAAAAAAGCCCGTCACACCCTCAGAAGGACGCGGACCCTCAATACCGATCTTTTTGTGGAATCCGACAACAGGATCCGTTGGGCGGAAATTCAGGATATCTTCCTCTCTCAGACCGATTACTGGATTCATAAAAATATGGTCATCACTCCGGCCTATGCCGATTACAGCCGCGACAAGCTTGTTGTGGACCTTTTGCTGATGGGGCGGGCCGAAACAATGGGAAAGCTCATCAGCCACTATTTTTATGAAGGGGATTGCCTGATCGCGGCCAATTTTGCGGTGCGCCGGGAAAACGACCGGGTGGATGACTATCTCTGTCTTCGTGACTGCGGGGAGAAGCAGGCCTGGCGGGGCCTCGGCATCTATGCCATTCTCTTCAACATGGAATTCTCCCGGAGTCTTGGAATCCGTTGGTACGATCTCAGCGCCTGCGTCCGGGAATACAAACGGAAATTCATCAATATGGAATCGTCCTTCATTTACAGGGAGTATCCGGAATATCCCCTTCGCCGCGAAGTTTTCGAATCAGCGGGGGATGACCCGGATCGGAACCGCACCAAACCTCCGGTGCTGATTGCTCAGGTGTGAAATGAATGATCATGTGCTGTCCATCGAGGGGCTTTCTCTTGTTTCGGAAATTATCGAACTTCACAATCTCATCTGGGACAATTCGGTCGGAATCATAGATCTGCTGAAAAATTCAAGCCGGTGTCTTTACGTCCGTGAGACGGACGGCCTCGCCGGTTATGTCTTTCTTGAGGAGGATCGATCCCGGGGTTTTGTCGAACTTCAGGATGTGGCTGTCGCTCCCAAATTCCGGGGACAGGGAATCGGGAAAGCTCTCATCAAGGAGGCCATGCGGCTCTACCCCTGCATCAAGCTGATCTGCAGAGCTGATAATGATCCTCTTGTCCGGCTTTACCGTGACCTCGGATTTGTAGAGGAGTACACGATAGAAAATTATTACGCGA
>JAHIPL010000064.1 GCA_018894615.1 Acidobacteriota bacterium
AGAAGATGGAGCCCGTCATCCGGTTTTTTGAAGCCATCAACGACATTATGGTCAAAATCGTCGACATTGTCATACGGTTGGCGCCTTACGCCGTCTTTTCCCTCATCGCGGCCGTGGTCGGTTCCTTCGGGGTGGACATTCTGATGTCCCTCCTCCGTTACGTCCTCGTCACAATCGGCGGCCTGTTCATCCTGGCCCTCTCCTATCCGGCCGTCGTGTCCCTCGTCACCAAATTCCCCTATTTCAAATTCTGGAAGGGCATCTACCCGGCACAGCTTATCGCCTTTTCCACAAGCTCCAGTTCCGCCACGCTGCCCATCACCATGGAAACGGCCGAGGACAACATCGGTGTCTCCAAGCAGATCTCGAGCTTCGTCCTGCCCCTCGGCGCCACCATCAATATGAATGGAACCGCCCTCTACCAGGGGGTGACGGCCCTTTTCATCGCCCAGGTTTACGGAATGCACCTGGGCCTGGGCGACCAGCTGGCCATCATCCTGACGGCCACTCTGGCTTCCATCGGCGCTGCCGGTGCACCGGCCATGGGGGTGCTCATGCTGGTCATCGTCCTCAAGCAGGTGGGCATTCCGCTCGAGGGGATCGCCCTCATTCTCGGCGTGGAGCGGATTCTCGACATGTTCCGGACGGTGATCAACATCACGGGAGATGTGGCGGCCGCCACCGTCATCGCCTACAGCGAAGGGGAACTGGGCAAACCAAAGGACGAACGGGAGGGATACTGACATGGAAATCACCGGCGATCAGCTGACCGCCCTGCTGGTCGACGTCTGCTGGTTGAGCCTTCTCCTGCTCGTCGGCAAATATCTTCGCTCCCGATTCACCCTGCTCCAGAGGCTTTTTCTGCCGGCCTCGGTTATCGCCGGATTTATCGGGCTTTTCCTCGGTCCATATATCTTCGGCAAATACCTGTTCACCGTTATTCCCCTGGAAATGATAAATTCCTGGGCTCTCTATCCGGGACGGCTGATCAACATCGTGTTCGCCTGTCTTTTCCTCGGCTTCTCCATCCCTTCGGTGAAATCCATCTGGAAGGAAGGCGGCCCGCAGTTCTGTTACGGCTGGCTGGTGGGCATGGGTCAGTATATGGTCGGTGTCGGGATCACGGTTCTCTTTTTAAGTCCCGTGTTCGGCGTGCCTCCCTTCTTCGGCTGCCTCCTGGAGATCGGATTTTCCGGGGGACACGGAACAGCAGCGGGCATGGCGGAGTCCTTCAATAAGCTCGGTTTCCCGGCGGGATCGGATCTAGGCCTCATGTCGGCCACGATCGGGGTCATCAGCGCCGTTGTCTTCGGCATGGCCATGATCAACATGGCCGCCCGGCGGGGCCACACAAAAATCATCAAGTCGCCAAAGCACCTCTCAATCTCTGAAATCAGAGGTCTTATCCCTCCCGGCAGCCGGCCCAGCGGGTCCTATCAAACCGTCTCCCCCGATGCCCTGGAACCCTTCGCCTTTCATTCCGCTTTTGTGGGAGTGGCCATCCTAATCGGCTGGTACATGCTGAAGGGAATCAAAGCCCTCAGCGCCGGCATGGAACCGGACCTGTTCGAGAGTTTTCCCCTCTTTCCACTGGCCATGCTGGGAGGGCTGTTCATTCAGATTTTTGCCAATAAAACAGGTCTGTCCAAGTACCTGGACCGCCGCACCTTCGACCGCATCCTGGGACTGGCTCTAGATTTTCTCGTCATCTCCGCCATCGCCTCCATCAAACTGGACGTGTTCCTGGCTTATTTTATGCCTTTTTCCATTCTGATGATCATCGGCCTGATCTGGGTCATCTTCGCCACCTGGTTCATCGCCCCCCGGATGCTGCCCGGCGCCTGGTTTGAGCGGGCCATAACGGAGTATGGGATGCAGACGGGTGTCACGGCGCTGGGATTGATGCTGCTTCGGGTGGCCGACCCGGAATTCAAGACGGAAGCGGCCAAGGCGTTCGGCTACAAACAGATCATCTACGAGCCGATGATGGGCGGGGGCTTCATCACGGCCGCGGCCCCCATCCTGATCTTCACTTACGGAACAGGGCTGAGCTATCTCGTGGGATTTGCTTCCATCCTCGTCGTCCTGGCCATCTCCTTTTTCAGCGGATGGATCCACAAATCGCAAAAATAGAGCCGCAGCGCTCCCTGTCGAAAGCCCCTCCTCCCGCGAACTGCGACTTTTAATTGACAAGGTCAGGCATCATGAATACCATCAAAACAAGCATGGAAAGGAGATGATCATGAACGGGAAAAACACCGGTGCCGTCGGCGTCTGCCTCCTCATTTTTTGGCTTTTTTCATTGATGTCCTGCAGCCCTTCAAAAAACAACGATACTCCGCGGGTTATCGACATCGACATTCTGAAATCCCGTCTCACCCTGAACACTGAGACAGACCCGGACACGGGTTATAAAATATCGAAGGGGGTCTTCGCCGTCTATGAGGACAGAGAGGCCCAGAGCGGCCGCATGATTCATCTCGATGTGGTCATCCTCCACGCCAAGGGGCCAAATGTTCAACCCGATCCGTACTTTGAATTCGCCGGAGGGCCCGGAGCCGACGTCACTCCCCGGTGGAAAAGACACCGTGAAAACTGGATCCGCGATGAGCGCGATATCATCCTCGTCAGTCAGAGGGGGACGGGAGGAGACAACCGGCTGGACTGCCCCAGCGCGGCGGACGATGACGACATCCAGGGATATCTCGACCCCCTCTTTCGGGAAAAAATCTTTAAGGACTGCCGGGACGAGCTCAGTAAAAAATTCGATCTGACCAAGTACTCCACCAACCTGGCCGCCGATGATATCAACGACATCCGCCGGGCGCTGGGTTATGACAGGATCAACATCGCCGGAACCTCTTACGGATCCCGGATGGGTCTCGTCTATCTGCGCCGTTATCCTGAAACCGTGCGAACGGCCACTCTGAGCGGCCTGGTTCCCACCGCCTTCCGCAACCCCCTCTATCACTCCCGGAACTTCCACTACGCCATCCGGGCCCTTTTCGCCGAATGCGCCAACGATCCGGAATGCCACGCCGCCTATCCCAATCTGGAGGACGAATACCTGGCCATTCTGGACCGGCTTGAGCAGGCCCCGGCCGAGGTGACCATTCCCCATCCGGCGACGGAAGAGCCCGTGACCGTTCTCCTGGACAAGAACGGTTTCACCGAAGGACTTCGCACCACGATGTATTCGAGCGCCCGCACCCGTCTTGTCCCCTATCTCATCCACCGGGCCTTTGAAGGGGACCTGCAGCCTTTTGCCGAACGAGCTGTCGGAAGCAGCCGGAGCATCCGTCAAAGCCTCGCTCTCGGGATGCTTCTCTCCGTCATCTGCGCCGAAGACATGGACCGTGTTACGGAAAAAGACATCGTCGAAATCGCCGCCTGGACGGACGCCGGAGACGGCCGCGTCCGCTCCCAGAAGGAAGCCTGCAAATACTGGCCCCGGACCGATATTTCCGCCGCATACGGTGATCCCGTCAGCGTGGATATCCCCGTCCTTCTCCTCTCCGGCAATGTGGACCCTGTGACGCCTCCCGAATGGGGGGAGGAAACCGCCCGCCACCTGCCGAACAGCCTCCACCTTGTCGTTCCTGGAGCTCACGGGGTCGGCGGCAACTGCGTCCGGAGCATTGAACAGTGGTTCCTTCAATCAGGAACCCTGGAGGGATTGGATGTCTCCTGCGCCACGGACCTCAAACCGGGCAAGTTCAAGACGGATGACAAAAAATAAAACCTTTAACGCGGGCATCGGAACTCCCCTTTTCCTCTCTCTCGCTTTGATTCCCTGTCCCGGCCCGGGCCGCTGGAGGCCCGACGTTGAACTTTGAGGATGAGTGTTATACACTTTTTACACGTGATAAATCCAACAAGGAGGAAACATTGACCAAGCCATACAATCGAAGGGAATTCCTGAAAAAATCAGCCGGATTGGGTTTGTTCGCGGCAGCCGGCGGGCCGCTTCTGGCAAAAACCCCATGGAAGACGGGACTTCCTGTAACAGCAGCGGGACCGGTCTCTACGCTCTCAATGGTCAAGGGCGCCGACTACGGAAAGTGCACGGAAAAGGCCGTCGAACTCCTTGGAGGTATGGGCCGGTTCGTACACAATGACGCCAAAGTCGCCCTCCTGCCCAATGTGCAGAGATGGAATCCGGGGACCTTCACCAAGCCGGAAATACTGCGGGCCGTCATTCAGATGTGTCAAAAATCCGGCGCCGCCGAGGTCAATGTTCTCTCCTGGCTGGACATGAAAAACTGGGAGTCCACGGGTCTGGCCGCCGTCATCCAGGAGGAAGGGGCCGTCCTGAAACTCATTCCGAGAGAGGAAGCCCTGTATAAAACCGTTCCGATTCCGTACGGCGAAGGGATAAAAGACGCCTTGATCATGAAGGAATTCTACAACAACGACGTCTTCATCAACATGCCCATCACTAAAGATCACGCCGGGAACAAGTTCACCGGAACCCTGAAAAACCTGATGGGCCTCAACTTCGCCACCCACAACCGCAGCAATTTTCATCAGCCCGACTGGACGACGGACGCCGGCGCCATCAAACATCTGGAGAACTGCATCGTCGACCTGAATACCGTCGTCAAACCGACCCTGTGTGTCGTGGACGCCACGGAATTCATCATCACCAACGGCCCTATGGGGCCCGGCGAGATAATCAAGCCGCAGCAGGTGATCGCGGGCGTGGACCGTGTGGTCATCGATGCCCTCTGCACCACGTTCTGGGACATCAAAGCCGCCGACATCATCCAGATCACCGAAGCCCACAGGCGGGGCCTGGGCAATATGAATATCGACCAGGCCGACATCAAAATCGCCGAAGTTTGAAAGACATCTTGAGCGGCAAAGGATATTCTCTGCTGAAACGGCTGTCCCTTATCCCTTCTTTTCAATCCGCCGACTATGTCAAAAACAAAACACAGTTCCATCTCCACACCCTGCCGACGGAACAGCGCCATCCCGCCACCTTCCATCTGAGCCGGATCATTCAAACCGGTATTCCGGACGGATTGAAACAGATCCTGTCCGTCGACAAAGACATCGTGCTCTTGTTCGAAAGGATGGCCGATTCACCCGCCGTCCTGGAGGCGGCCGGGGACGCCGCCGCCCAGACCCTGTCCGAAGGGAAAAAGATATTCATCTACGGCTGCGGTTCCACGGGCCGATTGGCCAAACAGATGGAGAGCGCCCTGTGGCGGCCTTTCTGGCATTCCTTACCCTCCGGCGCAGAAGATAGGACGGCGTCTTTCGTCCCTGACGACATCAGGGATCGGCTGATCGGAGAGATGACGGGAGGAGACAGGGCGTTCATCAGCGCACTGGAGGGTTTCGAGGACCTGGAACTCGTCGGGCGCCTGCAGCTCGCGGACCGGCATGTGGTCAGAGGCGACTGTGTGTTCTGCATCACGGAGGGCGGGGAAACCTCGTCCGTCATCGGGGCGATACTGGCGGCCGCCGATTTGTACGGCAAACCGACTCCCGAAACAATCAAAGAAGCCCGGCAGAGGCTTTTCTTCATCTGCAACAATCCGGAGGATATCCTCCGCTCCTATGACCGCAGCCGCCGGGTACTGAACCATAACGCCGTTCGAAAAATCAACCTGACAACCGGGCCACAGGCCATCACCGGATCGACCCGGATGCAGGCGGCGACATCGGAAACCTATGTCATGGGGCTCATTCTCGAACGCGGAATTTATGCCTACCTCCAGCAGATAGCGGGGGAGAAAGCCTGTCGGGAGATGGGTTTCTCCCATCCTCCTGACATGGCCGAGGGGCTGCGGTCCTTTTCCTCCATCTACCGGCTTCTGGCCTCATCCGTCCCCGACCTGGCCCACCTGACCGCCCTGGAAGCGGAGACATACACCCAGGGCGGGCGGACGACGTACTTCGCCAAAAGCGGACTCGCCACCGTTTTCACCGATGCAGCCGAGCGAAGCCCGACCTTTCACCTCCATCCCCTGGATTCGGTCCGGGAAGAGGAACGAAAATGCTGGATTCAGGTCTGGACGGAGGCGGAGAGCCCGGAAGAAGCCTGGACCGCCCTGCTGGGCCGCCCCTTCCGGGGGCTGCACCGAAGCTTTTATCGGCCGCGATTTCTGCTTGGAATAGACGATTCCTTCCTTCAGAAAACAGCCCTCGCCAGCCTCGAGAAAGCGGGAGACGGCCAGGCGGCTTTTTACGATTTTTCTTTTTCCAAGGGAAACATTCAGAGGCGCGGACCCGAGATGAACGATCTGGGAGTCGCCATCTGTCTCGGAAAGGAAGCGGACGAAGCACTGAATCCGGATTCTTCCTTCTTTCAGTTTATCCGGCTTTTCAAGTCCCGCGGGGCGGCCGCAGCTCTCATTCTAATCGGAGGGAAACAAAACCGGGATATTCCCTTCCTTTACAAAGCGCTCTCATTGAATCCGGACAGGGACGTCATTCTGGCGATTCCCCTGGACTTGCGGGACGATCCCCTGCAGCTGCGCCGGCAGGTGCTCCTGAAAATGCTGCTGAACGCCCACTCGACGGGGGTGATGGCCCGGTTGGGGCGGGTGGTCGGCAACACCATGACGAGCGTGTATCCCAGCAACCTGAAACTCATCGGCCGCGCCACACATCTCATTCTGGAGCACGTCAATCACACGCTGGAACAGAAGGGCTGGACCGCGCTGTACGGCCGAACGGAACCCATCACCTATGCTGAAGCCAACGCCGTCCTGTTCGACGCCATATCCTTCTGCGGCCGCTCCGATTCCGACCAAAGCGAGACGGGAGTGTCCATCGTTCGAATCCTGGAGGCTCTGCGGACAAAGGTGGATCCCGGCTGGGAAACCGCTCAAAAAATCGCCGCAGATCCTGGCCTCGAAGATTATCTGGATCAGTTTCATTCGCCGGAATAACGTTTCATGCTATCTTTTCCTTAAATTCTTTTTTACTTGAGTCAGACACCTCCCAATCGTATACTTCCGGTCAGCAGGAAAACACATGGGATTTTCTACGATTGATTATCTGGTCGTTCTTTTCTACCTCGCCGGCGTGACCGTCTTCGGGCTGCTCCTCTCAGGCCGGCAGAAAACAGCGGCGGATTACTTCCTCGGGGGGAAAAACATCCCCTGGTGGGCCGTTCTGTTTTCGGTCGTGGCCACAGAGACCAGCACCTTGACCTTCATCAGCATTCCGGCCGTGGCGTACGGAGGGGACTTGACCTTTCTTCAGATCACCTTCGGCTACATCCTGGGACGAACCCTGGTCGCACTGTTCTTTCTGCCGAAATATGAGCAGGGAAAACTGGAAACCGCTTATCATTTTCTGGGACGGCGTTTCGGGCCCGGCCTGCGGACGGCGGCCGGCGCCACTTTTATGGTTACCCGTCTCCTGGCCGACGGTGTGCGGCTTTTCGCCTCGGCCATCCCCATCGCCCTCATCCTCAAACTGGCCGGGCTGCGGGCTCCCGACATCCAGGTCTATTTTCTCTCCATCGTCCTCATCGCCGCGGTCACCTTCCTCTACACCTATCTGGGAGGGATCAGGGCCGTTGTCTGGATGGATGTTGTTCAGATGACGGTCTATCTAGGAGGAGCTGCGCTGGCCGTTTATCTTCTCATCAACCGACTACCTGAGGGTTTGAGCGGAGCCCTGGAGACGGCCGGGCAGGCCGGAAAGCTGCGGCTGATCGATTTCGGCTTCCATCTGCCCCTCCGGGAGTTTTTCGCACAGCCCTACACCCTGCTGACGGCTCTGTTCGGCGGGGCTGTCTTTTCCGTGGCTTCCCACGGTACGGATCAGCTCATCGTCCAGCGGCTTCTGAGCACCCGGTCCCTCCGTTCCGGCCGGAAAGCGCTTTTCGGCAGCGGTGTCGTCGTCCTTCTGCAGTTTTCCCTTTTCCTGCTGATCGGACTTCTCCTCTACGCATTCTACCGGGGTGTTTCACCAGGGGCGCTGGGACTGAACTCGGCCGATGAGGTGTTCGCGCTTTTTATCGTCAAAGAAATCCCGGCGGGAATATCCGGCCTCATCATCGCAGCCATTCTGGCCGCAGCCATGAGCACCTTGTCCTCCTCCATCAATTCCCTGGCGTCTTCCACCCTCTACGACCTGTATAAACCTCTTTTCCGGAAATCACCTGCGCCAGGCAGCGAGCTGCGTCTGTCCCGGATCTTCAGTCTTGCCTGGGGAGTTGTCATCGCGGGATCGGCTCTCGGCTTCGCCGTCCTGCAGATTCAAAGCGGAGGGAGCCGGCCCGCCGTCGTCGAGCTGGGCCTGGGGATCGCCTCCTACACCTATGGGGGGCTGTTGGGCGTGTTCCTTCTGGGGCTGTTCTTTCGCCGGACCAGACAAAAGGACGCCCTTTTCGGATTTTTCTGCGGCCTCACCGCCCTCATGTTCCTTGTCGACGGCCCGCTGAACGCCCTTCTTCCCGGAGAGGGCCTGTCCATCGCCTGGCCTCTCTACACCGTGGTCGGTTCCGCGATCGTCATCGCCGCCGCTTCCCTCTCCGCCGCCTTCTCCAGGACCAAACCCACGAAGTCGAGGAGTATTGAGTCAAGCCAATAGATTAAAATTAAAACCAGAAGATATTTATCAAAGAATTCTTGAACGATTGTCATAGGTTTTGGTAATCTGCATTGAGATAGCAATATTTGCTATCCATCATTCACAGAAAAAAGAGGATGAGGACCAGCTTATTTATATTTAAAATGTTATATTTGGATTTTATCAATCTTGATAATGCATACGAGGTGATAAATGCCGTCTAAGAGGTTGAATTGAAAAAAACGATTGAAGAAAGCGTTGTTACGGCGATGGATGGTGCAGACAGTAATTTGTTTCCATATCTGCCATATATTTTGCAGGATTTATGGGAGATCGGCTCATCTCCTGAAGTAATAATTGAATTAATACGAAAGCATACAAATGACTATTCAAGCCTTAAAATTCTTGATTTAGGATGCGGTAAAG
>JAHIPL010000065.1 GCA_018894615.1 Acidobacteriota bacterium
CCAGGGTGACGGGGTTGGGTTCCAGCCGGAAGGCCGGAATCAATCCCTCGTTACGGTCGCCTGACTGCGAAAGGAGAGGAATGGCCAGAAACAGGATGATGGACAAAGACAGTATCTTTTTCATAGAATCACCATATTTTTGATTTTGTTCCATTATAAACCGAAAAAGTCCCAAGGTGAAAGAGCAGGATTAAAACGACGCAAAGTCGGTTCAACATGGATTTTATTCAACAAGGATTGCAGATGGGGAGGACTTCTGCCGGGGGCCGACGCTGCTCACGCTGACCGGGTTTTGGAAATGGATCTCCACCCGGTTTCCGGATGCGGACAGAGGCCAAGTTCTCAGATCGATTGAAAATTCCGTTCCGCTCAGTCTTCCCGATTGAACCAGATGGTGGTTGAGAAAAATGTTGACGTTGCCCTCGTAGGAGTGGTCCAGACGGACGGCGATGGGTTTGTCTCGCAAATCATACTGGGAATAGGTCCGAATAATCCTTCGCACGGGAACACGTTCCCCCACTTCGAGAAGGGTGTGATCCCGGCCGTCGGAAACGATCCGCCCGAAATCACCGATGGTGTGGATGTTTGTCCTCATGGCGGCGGCCGAATCGGGATTATACGTCTCAAGGCGGTCCCAGTGAATGAGAACATGCGTTACGGAAAATTTTTCCAGCAGCAGGCGCAGTTTGGCGTCGCTCGGAAACTCGAGCTGGTGAAAATCGATGACACTTAGGAGGTCGAAGCTTTTTGGGGGAACCGAGCAGGTCCCGTTCAGCAGGGATGCTCTGTGGATATTCCAGTTGAGGGAATAGATCGCGTTTTTATCCGGTTTGTCGAAATAAAAGGGGATCTCCAGAAGGACGACGTTGGGATCGGCGGAGATTTTTTCATAGGCGGCCGGATCGATCCTTTCCAGCGGCTGCATCATGTCTCTCTGTTTGACGAAGCGGATGTTTTCCGCTCCCATCAGAATGAGCAGAACGAAGAGCAGCACGCCCTGTTTTCGCAGGGAAAAAGATGGCCTGGACCGCAGAAACACGGCCCCTCCCACGGCCGCCAGGGCGATCACCAGGGGAAGCCCCATGAAAAAAACGCGCTGCACATCGCGAAGGCCTTCAAGGGGAAGAAAACGGTTCAGCACGTCGTATAGGGAAAGGGACCGCAGCAGGGGAATGTGGGTGAACCGGAAAAGCGTCAGAAAAAACACCCCGAATGTGAAAGTCACCGCCCGAACGGGGGGATCCATATTTTTCCATCCGCGAGCCAGGGAATAAACAACCGCAGCCAGAAACATCAGAAAGAGGATTTCGGCGATAAGAGGTTGCCGGTAGAAGAGAACGGAGATCAGCACGGTCAGTGCGGCCATGGTACAGAAGAGGATGCGCCGAAGGTGAATCCGGTTGATGTGCGCGACCGGGACATAGAGAAGGAGGAACAGAAAGGTGAAACCGGGGAAAAAATACATCCAGGCAGGAGTGTCGGGTTTTGGGGTGAAGAGATGGGACAGCTTGGTGTAGTGAAAAAGATCGGGGACATTGACAAGTTCCTGTTCGCCCGCCCCGGAGAGCCCTGATTGGGTCTGGGCCATGAACGGATAAAATACGAACAGGATCAGCAGAAAGGCTGCGGCAAAGGCGAGGACGGCGGATTCCATCTCCCGGGGAAGGATGAGCTTCAAGAGCAGGGCCGCTCCCACAAAGGCGGGAAGCAGAATCACCCAGAGATGAACGCCGTAGTAGATCGAGGCCAGGAATTGAAGAAAGCACAAAAAGGCCGCCCCCCAGAGATGTCCCCTCTTTTTTGTCCGCGCGAACCGGATGAGCAGGTAAAAGATGAAGGGCATGTAAAACAGGGAGAGGAAATTCAGCCAGACGAAAAAGAGCGTGTTTTTTTGATGGATGATGTAGAGGCTTGATGTGAAGAGCGAGAGCAGAATGTGGCCGGACAGTTCCCTTGCCAGAAGGAAACACCCCGCGGCGCCGGTGAGGAGGGCGAAGATGATGTAAAGATTGTAGCTTTGAACCAGGGAGAGGCCGAAGAGGGAGAAAATTTTGAATATCAATGAAACGCCGAAAAGAGGATGGGTTCGGGCCAGCATATAGGATTCGGGGTAGAGGACGGGCAGATGGTAAATCCGGGAGAGAGGCGCGTGGATGGAATGGCTGATGATGGTCAGGATGTTTTTGACGTCGTTGTGGTCGCCGTCGGGAATTTTGGTGGAAAAATCAAGGAACAGGCCGGAATAAAAAATAAAGGTCAGAAAAAGGAAAAAGATGATGATGAATATCGGGGAAGCGAGCCGTTTTTGGATCTTCGCCGTGTCTCCCATGTTCTCTCCCCATTTAGAGCCGGAGACTCTCTGTTCCCGGCTTTTTTCTTGATGGGGCTTATTGGGGATTTTATATCACAGGGGGAACATGGTGTCAAAAATCCGGGTCCTTGATGATACGTCCCTTGACGTTGGTGATGTCGACGTCTCCCGATCCGTCGCTTTTGATGATGACGTCCTTTTCCACGCCGTTGATGCGGATGTCGCCGGAGCTGTCCGATACGGTCACGTCCCCGACGACTTTCAGGATGGTGATGTCCCCGGAAGAGTCGTCCACATTGACGCGGCCGCCCAGGTCGCGCAGATCGATCGTTCCCGATCCGTCGTCGATCACCACCGAACCGCCGACGGCCTCCATGACGATATCGCCGGAGCTGTCGTCGATGTCCACATTCCCCCGGACGTTTCGCACGGTGATGTCCCCCGAACTGTCTTCGATCACGACCGACCCTTCGATGTTTTTGAGGTCCATATCCCCTGAGCTGTCGTCGATGTCCAGGTCCAGACGGCTTGGAACGAGGATGGTGAGGTCGATCATTTTGGCCCCTGTCGAAAAGAAGGAGGTATGGGGTTTGAAAAGGCTTTTAAGGACGGCGCGCGAACCATTCCTTTCCAGAGTCAGAACAACTCTTTCTTCGATGAACTGTTCGGCTTTTCGGGTGCTCATCCCACGGACGATGATTCGTGCCTTGACTTCGATGCTGTCCCGGCCCTCGACTCCCTCGATCCGGCAGTCGCCGGCTCCGCAGTCGATAATCATCATTTGAATGCCGTCCGCCCCGAGCGAGAGCTGGCGGGTTTCATCGACGGCGAAAAGGGCGGTAGCACTGATAAAAAAGAAAAGGGCTGTCATTATTTTAATCTTCATGTTGACCTCCGTTGTTGTCACCCTTTAAGACGAAATTTCAGAGGAAAAAGTTCATCGCTTTTTTTAGCTGGTTGAATCGGTCCCTCCCTTAATCGTTGAATGAATATCGCACGGACACGCCGTGCCAGATGTGGCTCTTTTTCCCCAGGGCCTCCATCAGGACGGATGTCAGCCGGATGGTGGGGACGATTTCGAAGCGTCCCGCCGAAAAAACGAAATCGAGGCCGAAGTTGGCGTCGCTGAATCCGGGGTCGGCGTCGTCGGGAAGCCACTGGCCCCCGTTGTATCCGATGTCGGCGGAGAGGCGGGTGTCGATAGTCTCCGATAGGGGAAAGCTGTGCTCTCCCGCCAGGCTGAGGTAGAGACCGTCGCCGTTCATGAAATCGTAATAGAGGGTGAGGGACGGCTGCAGCGTCACGTTCGGGAGGACGGTGCTGAAAAAGATTTCCTGGGTTGTGTCCTTGTCAAATGAAAAATTCTTTGCCAAATACCAGCCGTAGTGGATGATGCCGCCCGTAACGATCACATTGTCCCAGCCCTCGTAGGAGTAGGAAAGGGTAAGGTCGGTTTCGAACAGCTCCCTGCCCTCGAAGGAGATGCTTCCCCAGACATCCAGATAGAGACCTGTTTGGCCCACCGGGAAACCAAACGCGGGCTGAATGACGGGCTTTCTGACGGGATTGAGATCAAATCCGCGCCAGAAATAGCTGGAAACATAATCCGCCGAGGCGCTGACCTGGGCCGGTACCGCTTGAGGGATCAGAAGGAGAAGAAGGAGAAGAAGTGCGGCAGTGGCGAACGGGGCGTTTTTTTTCATGGTGTTTTTATCCCTTAGGCGTTGCAAATCCGTATGTTTGGTTAACGGCATAAGCTCGAAGGAATGTATTTTACTTGGGTGATTTTGGCGAAATTGCTCGCTATTCATCTGACTTTTTTAAAGTGGAGTGCAAAATAGTCATGACTTTTTTTCAGTTGGCTTCAAAATGCTCGGAAGCGTTTTTTTTC
>JAHIPL010000066.1 GCA_018894615.1 Acidobacteriota bacterium
CGCGGTCGGAGAGATTGTCGGATTGTGTCATGGTTTGAGTGTGCAGGCTACCGCCGGTGGCTTTTTCGGCGATTTCTCATGTTTTATGAACTTGATCAATAAAAATAATTCCTGATCGCATATTCATTGTAAAATCAGGGGAGAACAAAGACAATGACCAATCCGGATGAAAGGGGGGGTGATTATTCATCACCCTTTCTCACCGCAAGCGATGAGGGCAGTGATCAGCAATTCACCGAAAATTTCAAGAGGAATCACCAATCCATACAAATCCGGGTGACGGAATAACCGTTTTTTTCGTAAACCGGCTCCAGCGCGTCCCGCATTTCCGGAGGAGGATCCTCCCTGAAAACGATGTGGGTGAGACCGTATTCGTGAGTGGTCCGCTTCTTTTCCATTTGTTTCGCCTGCAATCCCCCGTCACCCTTGTGTTATTCACCCGTCGGATGTAAACTATCTTATTAATATTTCAGAATGGCAATGTTAATATGACGCAACTTGAACACGCCAAAAAAGGCCACCTGACTCCGGCCGTAAAACATGTGGCCGAAAAGGAAGGTCTTTCGGCTGAGGAAATAGGCCGCTTGGTCGCCCAGGGCCGTATCGTGATACCCCTTAACTCCCGCCACACCGCGGTCGAGACCGTCGGGATCGGGAAAAATCTGCGGACCAAGGTCAATGTCAATATCGGGACTTCCCAGGATTACCCCGATGTGGAAAGCGAATTGGAGAAGGTCGCCGTCTCCCTCAAATACGGCGCCGACTGCCTGATGGACCTGAGCACAGGCGGAGACATTCCGAGCATCCGAAGAAAAATCCTCGAGAAATCCAACCTGCCGCTGGGGACCGTCCCCATCTATCAGGCCGCCATCCGGGCTATCGAGGAGCGCGGCTCCATCGTGAATCTTACGCCGGACGACCTCTTTGCCGTGATCGAGGAACAGGCGAAGGAAGGCGTGGACTTTATGACCATCCATGCCGGACTGACGTCCCGGGCCATCGAGCGGCTGAGAAACCAGGGCCGCGTGGCCGATGTCGTATCCAGGGGCGGCGCCATGCATGTGGCCTGGATTCTGCACAACGGCAGGGAAAATCCCTTTTACGCCGATTTCGACAGGCTGTGCGACATCGCCTACCGATACGACGTCACCCTCAGCCTGGGAGACGGCATGCGTCCCGGCTGCATCGCGGACGCCACCGATCGCCCCCAGCTCGAGGAATTGATCACGCTGGGCGAACTGGTCAAACGGGCGAAGGAGAAAAATGTTCAGGTGATGGTGGAAGGACCCGGCCACGTCCCCCTCGATCAGATCGTGACCAACATGCAGATCCAGAAGCGCCTTTGTCACGATGCTCCCTTTTATGTCCTCGGTCCCCTGGTGACCGACATCGCCCCCGGATACGACCACATCGTCTCCGCCATCGGCGGCGCCCTAGCCGCTTCCTCCGGAGCCGACTTTCTCTGCTACGTCACGCCGGCCGAACACCTTGGGCTGCCTTCTCCCGACGATGTCCGCGAGGGACTGATCGCCTCCCGCATCGCCGCCCATGCGGCCGACATCGTCAAAGGGGTCAAAGGGGCAAGGGAACAGGATCTGGAACTCTCAAAGGCCAGAAAGAGGCTCGACTGGCAGGCGCAGCAGAAACTCGTCCTCGATCCTCACAAATTTGCTGCGATCCGCGAACAAAGAAAAACCAAATCAGAGGCCTGTTCCATGTGCGGTGACTTCTGCGCCATGCGCATCGTCAGTGAATACCTTCGCCCGCAGGAAGTGCCCGATGACAGCTGTCTCTAAGACACTTCTTTTTGGAACGGCGGGGGTCCCAAAAACGGCGCCCGGCACGTCCACCCTGATTGGAATCAAACATATCGCCGCAATCGGCCTAGACTGCCAGGAGATCGAATTCGTCAAAGGCGTCAAGATGGGCACGGACACGGCGGACGAAATTCGAAAAAAATCCATCGAGACAGGCGTTCACCTCAGTGTTCACGCCCCTTATTACATCAATTTGAACTCTCCGGAGATGGGCAAGCGGCTGTCTAGTCAGGAGAGAATTCTTGCCTCCGCCCGTCTGGCCCACCGGTGCGGCGCCAGAAACGTCGTTTTTCACCCCGGTTACTACGGGGGGGATCCTCCCGACAGGGTGTTCGACACCATCAAAAAAGAACTGCTTGAAGTGGCGTCCATTCTGAAAGAGGAACGGCTTCCCGTTGTTCTGCGGCCCGAAGTGATGGGCAAGCGTTCCCAGTTCGGATCCCTGGAGGAAATCCTCTTTCTCTGCCGGGAGGTGGAGGGCCTTCAACCATGTCTGGATTTTTCACATCTTTATGCCCGGGAGGGAAAAATCAACTCCTACCGGGAGTTCCACCGCGTCTTTCGAAAGATGGAAAAAAAGCTGGGCGAAAAATCCCTCAAGGATGTTCACATCCACATCTCGGGATCCTCCTTCAGTGACAAAGGGGAGATCAAACACCTCAACCTGGACGAATCGGATTTCCGGTACGACGTCTGGGTGCAGGTGCTCCGGGACTTTGACGTGAGAGGCCTGGTTATCTGTGAAAGCCCATACCAGGAAAAAGACGCCCTCATGCTCAAGAAACTCTACCTCACCGGTTAAGGAGAGATTCATGAAGGAATATAAACTCTACATCAATGGCAAGTGGATAGAAGGCAGGACGACAAAAGAACAATTTTCTCCCTATGACGGGAAGCCGTTCGGAATCCTGCACTTCGGCGACCGGGACCAAGTGGTAAAAGCCGTGGACGCCGCCTCCCGGGCCTTCGAACAGACAAAAATCCTGTCCAGCCATGAAAGGGCCTCCGTTTTGATGCATGTATCCCGCGCCATCGAACGGAGAAGCGACGAACTGGCCGAATCCATCGCCCTCTCGGCGGGAAAGGCCATTCGGTCGGCCCGGATGGAAGTCTCCCGCTCGGCCAACACCTTTCTCATTGCGGCCGAGGAAGCCAAGCGTCTCGGCGGTGAAATCATCCCCCTGGATCTCATTCCGGGCACAGAACAGCGATGGGGGTTCATCCGGCGTTTTCCTTTGGGAGTCATCGCCGGCATCACCCCCTTCAATTTCCCCCTCAACCTGGTCGCCCATAAGGTGGCACCGGCTATCGCCACGGGCAACACCATCCTGCTGCGGCCGGCGTCCCAGGTGGCCGTCACCTCCGCCATCCTGGCCGAGATCATCGCTGAATCCGGCTACCCTGCCGGAGGATTCAACTTCATCCCCTGCGGGTACAAAGCCGCCGACGTTCTGGTTGAGGACGAACGAGTTAAAAAAATCACCTTCACCGGCAGCCCGGAGATCGGCTGGGACATCAAGCAGAAAGCCTTCAAAAAACATGTCACCCTCGAGCTCGGGGGCAACGCGGCCGTCGTCATCGAGCCGGACGCGGACATGGAATACGCCCTGCAGCGGACCGTGTTGGGAGCGTTTTCCTACTCGGGCCAGGTCTGCATCTCCATCCAGCGTGTATACCTCCACGATTCCATTTACGACACCTTCCTCGACCGATTCGTCGCCGCCGTACAAAACCTCAAGATGGGAGATCCGATGGAGGAGGACACGGATATCGGCCCGATGATCAACGAAGGCGCGGCCGAACAGATCGAGGAGTGGATTCGGGAAGCCGTGGACTTGGGGGCATCTCTTCTCTGCGGGGGCGGACGAAAAGGCGCCATGGTGGAGCCGGCCGTTCTGACCGGAGTGGACCCGAAGGACCGCATCTCCTGGCTGGAGGCCTTTGCCCCTGTGGCCGTTGTCTACCGCTACTCCGAGTACGAACAGGCGCTTCGGGAGGTCAATCACTCCATCTACGGTCTGCAGGCGGGCGTTTTCACCGGCGACCTCAAAAAGGCTTTCCGGGCTTACGATGTTCTGGATGTGGGAGGCGTCATCATCAACGACATCCCCACCTTCCGCATCGATCACATGCCCTACGGCGGGGTGAAGGAGTCCGGTTTCGGCCGCGAGGGCCTCAAGTACGCCATCGATGAGATGACCGAGCTCAAGCTTTTGGCCGTCAACCTCAAGTGATATCCGCTTGAACGATTATTTCTTGACAGAGAAAGGGGGGCGGCCTAAACTAACCTTTCATGTCTGACACAACCACATATTTTTATTTATACAAATCGAAAACCGGAGGTATTTTATGAAAACCATTCATCTGTCCGAGGTCCGTGACAGGATCAAGGACCTCGTCCAGAAAGCCAACTTCGAGCTCCAGGATGATGTGCTCGCCGTCATTACAAGCATGGAAAAGGTGGAGGAATCTCCGGCCGCCCTCGCCGTCTTTGAACAGATGAAACAAAACGCCGACGTAGCCAGAGAGGAGCGTCTCGGCCTCTGTCAGGACACCGGTCTGGCCGTTTTTTTTGTCGAGCTGGGAGAGGATGTCGAGCTCGACAAAAATGACGGGATACAAAGCCTCAAACACGCCATCGAAGAGGGCGCCCGACTGGGATATCAGGAGGGTTATCTCCGAAAATCCGTCGTGGAAGATCCCATCCGGCGCAAAAATACGGGCGACAACACCCCGGTATTCATTCACTGGGAACTGGAACCGGGCGAAACCTTCAAGATCACCTTTATCGCCAAGGGAGGAGGCGCCGAGAACATGAGCGCCATCCGCATGTTCGCCCCCGCCGCCGGCCAGGAAGGCATCGAGGATTTTGTGGTGGAGACGGCCGAACGCGGTGGCTCCAATCCCTGCCCTCCCATCATCGTAGGCGTGGGTGTCGGAGGCAACTTTGAATACTCGGCCCTTCTTGCGAAAAAAGCCCTTCTCCGACGGCCCCTCGGGTCCCACAATTCCGATCCGTTTTACGCCGAAATGGAAAAACGGCTTCTGGAGCGGATCAACAAACTG
The DNA here is from genome assembly GCA_018894615.1 of Acidobacteriota bacterium. GTDB lineage: Bacteria > Acidobacteriota > Aminicenantia > Aminicenantales > Aminicenantaceae > JAHIPL01. The sequence continues at coordinate 4,884 of JAHIPL010000066.1, forward strand.
GGAATCGGTCCCCAGGGTATGGGGGGACGCTGCACGGCTCTGGCCGTCCACGTCGAATCCTTTCCCTGCCATATCGCCTCCATGCCGGCCGCCGTCAACATCCAGTGCCATTCCCACCGCGTCCTGAGCTTTGAGATGTAAAACAACAAAGGAAGGGAATCATGCCCCAAAAAGGATATGTCGAAATTTCCATTGAGGGATGCAAGGGCTGCAACCTCTGTGTCATCAGCTGCCCAACTGACTGCCTGGTGCTGAACACATCGGACACCAACAGCTTCGGTCTGCATTATGCCACCCTGGCTGATGAGGACAAATGCATCGCCTGTTTAAACTGCGCCGTGGTGTGTCCCGACGCCGCCATCACGGTCTATAGAAAGATAAAGAGCGCGTAAGGGAGGATCCAGTGGGTGAAATAAAACTGATGAAAGGGAACGAGGCCCTGGCGGAAGCGGCTATCCGGGCCGGCATGCAGGCCTATTTCGGCTACCCTATCACTCCGCAATCCGAGGTGATCGAGTACCTGGCTCGAGAGGAGCCGAAACACAACTATGTTCTCCTTCAGGCGGAAAGCGAAGTGGCTGCCGTCAACATGATGTACGGAGCCGGCGGAGCGGGCGGCCGTGTTTTGACGACGACATCTTCTCCGGGATTCTCACTCATGCAGGAGGGGGTTTCCTACATGACCTGCACCGAAATTCCCGGTGTTTTCGCCAATATCGTCCGCGGCGGACCGGGCCTGGGAACCATACAGCCCAGCCAGGGTGATTATTTTCAGGCGGTCAAAGGCGGAGGACACGGAGATTACCATGTGATCGTCCTGGTCCCCAATTCGGTCCAGGAAATGGCGGACCATGTTTTTCTCGCCTTTGAGCTGGCGGACAAGTACCGCATCCCGGCCTTGATTCTGTCGGACGGCGCCATCGGCCAGATGATGGAAAAGCTGGAACTGCCCGATCCCGTTCCCTACAAGCCGAACAAACCCTGGGCCACCACGGGTAAAACAAAAGACCGGGAACGCAACATCCTGACCTCCCTCTATATCAAATCGGAGGACATGGAGATCAAAAACATCCATCTGCAGAAAAAATTCAGGGAGATCGAAGCCAACGAAGTGCGCTTCGATGAATACAAAACCGAAGATGCGGAAGTCATCATCACCTCCTACGGTCTCACCTCCCGTGTGGCTAAAAAAGCGGTGGACATCGGACGGGAACAGGGAATCAAACTGGGCCTCTTCCGGCCCATCACCGTCTGGCCCTTCCCCAAAGGCCGAATCGCGGAGCTGGCCTCCCGGGATGACATCCGGTTTTTTATTTCCATCGAGATGAGCGCGGGACAGATGGTGGAGGACATTCAGCTGAACGTCTGCGGGAAAAAACCCGTCCATTTTTACGGACGAATGGGCGGCATCGTACCCACTCCACAGGAAATTCTGGATACCGTCCAGTCCCACCTCAAGGAATGAGAAAAGGAGACCACCCATGAAAGAGGGATACGAACTCATTTACCAGAGACCAAAAACCCTGACGGATACACGCATGCACTACTGCCCCGGATGCTTCCACTCCACCATGCACAAACTGATGATGGAGGTCGTGGAGGAGATGGATCTCCAGGAGAATACCATCGGTGTCTGTCCCGTCGGCTGCTCGGTTTTTGCCTACGAATACATGAATATCGATGTGCAGGAAGCGGCCCACGGCCGGGCCGCGGCCGTCGCCACCGGGATCAAGCGCATCCACCCGGACAAGCTTGTTTTTTCCTATCAGGGAGACGGGGACCTGGCCGCCATCGGAACGGCCGAAACCATTCATGCCTGCAATCGCGGTGAAAACTTCACCTTCATTTTCATCAACAACGGCATCTACGGCATGACGGGCGGGCAGATGGCCCCCACCACCCTGGTAGGGCAGAAAACGTCCACTTCACCTTATGGAAGGGAACCGGCCAAAGTGGGCCTTCCCCTCAAAATGGCGGAAATCGTTTCCCGGTTCGGCCGCGTCGCTTATGTCGAGAGGGTCAGCTGCAACACAGCCGCCAATGCCCGCAAGGCAAAAAAAGCGGTCCGGAAAGCGTTTGAATATCAGCTGCAGAAACTGGGAACCACGTTTATCGAGGTCGCCTCCAACTGCCCATCCCAGTGGAAATGCACGCCGGAAGAATCGCTGGACTGGATCAAGGACCATGTCCTCCCCTATTTCCCCCTCGGTGTGTTCAAGGAACCGGAAAAGAAGGAGAAATAATCATGCTGCAGGAAATGATTTTTGCCGGATTCGGAGGACAAGGTGTTCTTTCCATGGGGAGCATTCTGGCCTACGCCGCCATGAAGGAAGGCAAAGACGTCACCTGGTATCCGTCATACGGACCGGAAATGCGAGGAGGGACGGCCAACTGCACGGTCAACATCAGTGACCAGCCCATCTCCTCTCCCGTCGTCAACGAATACGATCTGTCCATCGTGCTCAATCTCCCTTCACTCAAGAAGTTTGAGCCAAAGACCAAAAAAGGCGGAATTCTGATCTGGGAGAACACCATTATCAAACAAAAGCCGGAGAGGGACGATATCCGGATCTACGGAATTCCCGCCGTCGAAAAGGCCTCCAATGAACTCAAGAACGTCAAGGTCATGAACATGATCATGCTTGGCGCTCTAGTGACCCTCAACCAGATCGTCAAAATCGATTCGCTGATGAAGGCGCTGGAGGACACGCTTCCCGAACGCTATCATCACCTTCTTCCGCTGAATCAAAAAGCGTTGGAACTAGGAATGTCACTCGTCTCCTGAGGGTTTGTTTCAAGTCGGGCGATTTTTATTTTTTGAATTCGTTAAAGATGCGTTCGATTTTGGTCTTGTCCATGACGCCCACATGCTTGTCCCTGATGTTTCCCTCGGGATCCACGATGATGGTGGCCGGGATGTACTGACCGGGCTGAAAAGCCGCTACCAGCGCATCGGGCGCCATGGCCACGGGATAATTAATGCCCTGGTCCTTGACGAATCGCCTGACATTTGACTCACGGTCGCTCACAGCCAGGCCGAGAATGACAAATCCGCTGTCCTTCAGTTCCTTGTATATTTCGATGAAATCGGGGATTTCCTGGCGGCATGGAGGGCACCAAGTGGCCCAGAAATTGATGAGAACCACCTTTCCCATTAAATCGGCATTCGTCAGCGTGTTCCCATCCAGATCGATGACGGAAAAATCGGGGGCTTTCTCCAAACCGGCCGAATCCGCTCCGGCATTTGACCGGTTATCGGAGGCCAAGCAGGTGACAAAAAGGAAAACAAAGGAAAGAATCAGAATGGACTTTATTCTCACGACAATCTCCTCTTTTAACACGGCATTCTCCCTTATTCCAGGCGCCGCTTTTGCTTTATCATGATCATTTTATTATAAGAAATATCCCCTTATTAATCAATAACAATATTCATATATTCTTATATTTATAAACACTCAAAATCCCACCCTGGAATTGAGAAGAAGTTTTTCAGTAGAAAGGGAAACCGCTTACCAGCGATAGACAATGGATGCCCAGGTGAATCCGGCACCGAAGGCCACCAGGACCAAATTGTCGCCCTTTTCGAATAATCCGTCCCGCCGGCTCTCAAAAATCCCGATGGGAATGGTGGCACAGGACATGTTACCGTATTTGTGTATATTGATAAAAACCTTCTCCGGAGGAAGCTTCAGCCTTCTCCCCGTCGCTTCTATAATGCGGATGTTGGCCTGATGGGGAAAAAGATAGTCCACTTCACTTCGCTTGAGACCCGCCAACTCGATCGCCTCCAGCGCCGCCTCTCCCATGCGCTTGACGGCATGCTTAAAAACCTCGTTCCCCTTCATATGAAGGTACTGCAGATCCTGGTCGATATTCTCCGGACGGAGAGGAATGCGGGACCCTCCACCTGGCTGCAGCAGCAGATCCGTCAGGTTCCCATCCACACCCCAGTAATGGGACAGCATGCCGCTCTCGTCAAAACTCTCCTCGACGACAACCGCCCCCGCCCCGTCACCAAACAGAACACAGGTGTTCCTATCCTTCCAGTTGGTGATTTTGGAGAGAGATTCAGCCGCAATGACCAGGATCTTTTTATGGTTTCCGCTGAAGATCATGCCCTCCGCCACAATCAGGGCATATAAAAATCCGGAGCAGGCCGCAGACAGATCAAAAGCCGGAACATACTCGGCACCCAAGCCCTTCTGAACCCAGCAGGCGGTCGCTGGAAAAATGGTATCCGGAGTGGATGTGGCCAGAATGATCAGATCGATCTCATCCGCTTTCAGACCCGCATCCTGAAGGGCCATCCTCCCCGCCTCGATGCACATATCCGAGGTTGCTTTGTCGTCTTCGAGAATCCGCCTCTCTTTGATTCCGCTTCTGGACGTGATCCATTCATCCGACGTGTCCACTATTTTTTCAAGATCGGCATTTGTCAGAATCTTTTCCGGCACATACATACCGATTCCGCTGAATTTGATTTTTCGTTTACGTTTATCCATTTGAGCCTCAAATAAACCTAACTTAATAGCACAGCCGCACCCAATTTGCAAATAACAGAGAGTAAAGCTACAATTCATAGACCATGACAGGAAAAACAATCCACGTTTTTGGTGTCTGTGTTTTGATACTGTTTCTGCTGCCGGCCCCGCCTGACGCTCGAGCCCAGATGGTCATCGGGCAGTACTCCGATGAAGCGCCTCTCCGCACCTGGAATAATTACGGCCTTCTGTCCGCCCTGTCGGGGGGAATGGGAAACGTGCGATTCACTCTGGCCGATGACGCGGCAGCCGGGAGTGTGAATCCTTCTCTTCCGGCTCTGGGCGCCTCCTTCCAACTGGCCTTCTCCGGTTCGATCAGCACCGTTTCCCTGAACCGGTACGGGATCGTCAATACCGGGGTTCTGGTTACACAGAGCGACAACGCAGCCGGCCTCTTCCCTCTCTTTGATGCGGCCGCCCTGACATTCCGTTGGCGCGGTTGGGGAATCGGTATCGGCTACGGTCCTCTCGAAAGCTACAGCCGGCCCAAGACCATCTATGAGGCCAGCGATGCAGGCGAGGTCTATTATCAACTGGAATTCCTTCAGCAAGGACTCCTGCGGAATGCCCACCTGGCCCTTTCCCGCGCGTTCGGAGCTTCTGTTTCCATCGGAGTGGGAGTGAACGTGATCGGAGGAGAGTGGGAAAAAACAGTGAGGGAAGAACGGCGTACACTCGGCATCACCATCACCGATCATAAAACAGAGAGTTACAGCGGCCTGTACTTCACGGGAGGCATCACTGTCCGCCCCCATTCGAAACTCACTCTGGCCGCGGTCGTCCGCACTCCCTTCACGCGTCAATCGGAAGGCACAAGTTTATACCGGTACGTTTCACCCTTAGGAGGAACGGATATTCAAATCCCCGCCTCGGCAGCCAATCGGACGGAGATGCCTGCGGTCGCCGGCGTCGGATTCAGCTACGTCCCTTCGAATACCGTCAGGCTCGTCTCGGATATCACCTTCTTTTTGTGGAATCGTTATCGATTCGAATATTTCGAAGAGGAACTCGAGCGCGATTTTAAAAACTCACTTAAATGGAACAACGGATTTGAATTCATCAACCGGCTCCGTCTCTTCGGCCGCAATCTCGTCAATCCCATGCGGATCGGATTTATCTATGATCCTCAGCCCATGCGGACTCCGAATTCCCGATACCTGTACCTGACTCTGGGAATGGGTTTGACCTGGCCTCATGCCTCTCTCGACTTCGGCACCATGTTCGGCTGGGAATCCGGGTCAGGAGACAACCTGACCGTTTACCGCAGTTTTATCTCCCTGACCATTCATTCACTGAAAGGAGACCTTCGATGAAGGGACTGCCGACGGAGCGTTATCCCCGTTCAAGCCCCCGCCTCCAGAAAAAAAAAGAACGTCTCTTCCTCATTTTGATCCTCTGCCTTCCCCTCCTCTTCGTTTCCCCAGTGTCTCCGGCGGCTCAGGATTACGGAGATCGCGACATCATCAGCCTTTCCGGAACAGAGGACATTCTCTCCAAGCTGAAGGGCCTTTCACTCGATTTTTTGATGGAGTGGAAGGGCCGCGTTTACATCGTCGCCTCCCCGACCGATCTTGTCCGCCTGCAGGAGCGAAACATCCCCTATGTTCTGGAATCCGACCGGTTTTACCGGCGGCTCTTTTCGGAAACGGCGGCTCAAACCTCTCTGAACGGGGCTTTTCACTCCTACGCCGAAACGGAACGGGAACTGATGACTCTGGCCCAGGATCATCCCCTTATCGCCCGGGTAGTCGATCTCGGTGACAGTCTGGAGGGACGAAACATCTATGCGCTCAAGATCAGCCGCAACGTCCACCTGGATGAAAACAAGCCGGCCATGCTCATCACCGGCTGCCATCACGCACGGGAATGGATCTCGGTTGAAGTAGCGCTTCTTTTCTGCCGCCACTTACTTGAAAATGATGCCCTGAATGCCGATATCAAAGCCCTCATTGACAGCGGCGAGGTCTGGGTCGTTCCCGTGGTGAATCCTGACGGGCTGGAATATTCCATCCATTCCTATCGCTACTGGAGAAAGAACCGGCGGAACAACGGGACCGCGAGCTTCGGCGTCGACCTGAACCGCAACTACGGCCATATGTGGGGATACGACGAGGTTGGATCCAGCAGTGATCCCGATTCCGAAGTATACAGAGGAACCGGGGCTTTTTCCGAACCGGAATCCCAGGCGATCAGGGATCTTTTCTCGCGGAGGGACTTTCGAGCCCTCATCTCCTATCACAGCTATTCCCAGGTCATTCTTTATCCCTGGGGCTACAAGCATGATCCGTCCGTCGATGAGGGGCTGCTGGCCGGGCTGGCCCGGCAGATGGCGGACCTCATGCGTCCGGTCAACGGGCGGGATTATGGGGTGGAGAGAGCGGGTGATGGCTTTTATCTGACAAACGGAGACACGACGGACTGGGCCTACGGTGAGTACGGGGTTCCGGCCTACACCATCGAGCTTCCGCCCGTCGATCAGCTGTACGGCGGTTTTTTTAATTCCGAAGCGGATATTCAATCCATCTTCGCCGAGAATCTGCCCGCTATGCTTTTTCTTCTGAACTGGACCGTCTCGGACTCCGGCAGCGATCTGCCTTTCCGTTCCGATTCACCGAAAACCGATACGAAACGAAAGCCCGCCAAAATAAAATCCCCCCGCAGGTAGGGGCACGGCCGATTGACAAAGTCAGATGCATTGTGATTAGCTGTATTCAATCGAAGTCATTATCAGGAAACAGCAGGGAAAAATAAGATGAATAAACTCTTTTCCATGTTCTCCGGACAGGCGCCTCAAGCCGGCAGTCAGGAAGGACTCCCCTTCTGGATTTTCTGGTTTCTGCTGTCCATCATTTTGCTGCTTTTAATTTTCATATTTCTCCGCGACAAGGACCTGCGCCAACGGATCAATCTTTTTCTTTTTCGAACCAAACAGAATCTTATCCGTTTCCGGCTGGAAAAAAACCTGAAAAAAGAGCGAAAAAAAATATTCGAAGTAAACCGGGATATGGGCGAGAAAGCCTGGAAGGAATCCATTCCGGTGAAAGAGGATCAGGGACTCCCGGAAAAACTCAAACAACTGGAGTTGAAAAGGAAATCCCTGAGGGATACTGTTCAATCCACCGATAAAAAAATTCAGGACTTGACCGCCGATCACGAAAAGACCCTCCATCAACTGGACAGTGAACTGGCGGCATGGGAAGAAAAAAGAGCCCCTTTTGTCAGTGAGGAAGAAACGACCGAGGCCTCTAAGAAAACCACGGAAACAGAGATCCAGGCCCTTCAAAAAAGTCTCGCCAAAGCCGAACGCTCCCTGCGGACGGCGCAAAAACTCAGGCGTGAGATGGACGCCGACTCCAAAATGCTGACCGAAGAAAAAGCCGTCAAGGCGAAGGAACTGTCCCGCAGAATTGAAGGAGATGAGAATCAGTCCAAGGATATCGAAGATAGGCTTCCCGGTCTCAAAGACAGGCAGAGAGAGTTGGACGACAGTCTGAAGACGGTTCGGGACACATTAAAAAAATACAACACCAGTATTCAAGAATTGATGGAAAAAAAGCGAAACCAGATCCACAAACATCAACGGGAATATAAAGAGCTGGAAAAAGACAAAGAAAAAACCGAGCAGAAAATTGCGGAAATAAAAAAGCAAAAAAGCCCCCTCTTTGAAAAGTTGGGCACCTTGCTGGATGCGGAAAGACCGGAATCCGAAGATCTCACCCTGTTTTACAGCCAGATCGACAAGATCAACATCAAGATCACCGACCTCGAAAAACAAATCGCCGACCTCGGGTTGTGAATAAAAAGAGAATCCTCGTCCATATCTGCTGCGCTCCTGATGCGCTGTTTGTGATGAACCGGCTCTTGGACGGTTTTTTTGTGACCGGCTATTTCGAGAATCCCAACATCTTTCCTCCCGAGGAGCACGCCCTTCGACTCACGGAAACACAAAAAGTGGCGGAAACCCTCTCCTTTGATCTGCTTATCGGGCCGAACGATAGGGAAGTCTGGAACCATCGGGCAGCAAAATATGCGGAGGAGCCGGAGAAGGGACGCCGCTGCGACATCTGCTACGCCCACCGCCTTCAGAACACAGCCCTGGAGGCCGTCGACCGGAATTTTGATCTCTTCACGACCGTGATGACTCTCAGCCCCCTCAAAAAAGCATCATCCATCCATCGGATCGGCCGCATGTTCGCCCGACGGTACGGCATCGAATTCCTTGAGGCCGATTTCAAAAAAAAGGACGGTTTCCTTCAGAGTGTTCAAATGAGCCATGAACACGGGCTTTACCGTCAGAATTACTGCGGCTGCTCCTTCAGCCTCAAGGATAGGGAAAGGCGACGGCAAGAGAAGGGCGGCTGAGACTGAAACCATGGCCGTGGACAAAGGATCTGCACGCGAAATCACGGTTTTCGGCGTGGTTCAGGGTGTCGGTTTCCGGCCATTCGTCTATCGCACGGCCGTCCGCATCGGCCTCAGGGGATGGGTGAGGAATATCGGCGAAGGGGTCAGAATTCACCTCGAATTCACCCGGCCGGAAACGTTCTTTTCCTTTATGGAGTCCCTGCGCACCGATCTCCCCCCACTCGCTTGTATCGAAAAACTGACGGACACGGAAACCGCCTTCTCCAGCGCTTCGGATTTCCGCATCCTGAAAAGCGCGGAGAGCGGGGGTTTTGTTTTTATCTCTCCGGACATTTCCGTCTGCTCCAACTGCCTGCGGGAAATGATGAGCCCGAACGACCGCCGCTACCGGTATCCCTTCATCAACTGCACCGACTGCGGCCCCCGCTACACCATCGTCCAATCCCTTCCCTATGACCGGCCCCGGACCACCATGGCGTCCTTTCCCATGTGCCCCCTCTGCAGCCGCGAATACAACGACCCGCTTGACCGGCGTTATCACGCCCAGCCCATCGCCTGTCCTGACTGCGGCCCAGAGGTGACCCTTTATGACGCCGGGACGGGAAAGTCCATAGACGGCGGTTTTGAGCAGGCGGTGGAATGGATAAAGGACGGAAAGATTGTGGCGGTCAAGGGGCTGGGCGGATATCACCTGGTCTGTTCACCTCGAAACGAAGCGGCCGTTCTTCGCCTCCGTCAAATCAAGAACCGGAACAGCAAGGCGCTGGCTCTGATGGCCGCCGATGCGGCAGTGGTTCAGACTTACGCCCATTTGAGTCCGGAAGAACGCGAACATCTCGAATCCCCCCGGCGCCCCATCGTCCTTCTGAAGAAACGCCTCGATCTCCCTCACATCGCTCCCTTTCTTGATGAATACGGGATCATGCTCCCCTACACACCGCTCCACGTTCTTCTTCTGGAAAAACTCGATCTGATCGTCGCCACCAGCTCCAACCGGAAAGACGCACCCATCATCAAGGACAAAGGGGAGGATCTGGTGCCTCTTTGTGACGCCGTCCTCGATCACAACCGCCCCATTCACATGAGGGCCGATGATTCGGTTCTCAAAGTGGCGGCCGGATCGCCCCTCTTCCTGCGCAGAGCCCGGGGGTACGTCCCCTTTCCGCAAAGAGTCCCGGAAGAACTGACGGTCGAAGGAGACATTCTGGCGGTCGGCGCCGAACTCAAAGACACGATCTCCGTCTACAAAAACGGTTATGTCGTCACCAGCCAGTTTCTCGGGGATCTGGATGAGTACTCCAATCTCCTCTACTTTGAGGAAACCATCGGGCATCTCAGCCGACTTTTTCAGGTGGAACCCCGATGTGTGGTTTGTGACAGTCACCCGGATTTCCATTCCACCCGCTTCGCATTCAACCTGGACATTCCCGTTTTTCAGGTCCAGCATCACCACGCCCATCTGACGGCGGTTCTTCTGGAACACGGGATTGCGCCCGGGCGCAGCGTCCTGGGCGTCGTGTTTGACGGGTACGGATACGGCGCGGATGGGACGGCCTGGGGAGGGGAGTTTCTCGTCGGTGATTACGAGACATTCGAACGGTTCGCTCACTTTGAACCTGTCGCCCTTCCCGGCGGGGATCTGGCCGCCCGGCAGCCCTGGCGAATGGCCCTCTCCTATCTGATGAGGACTTTTGAGGATTCCATCCCCTCTCTTCCCGTGATGGACCGGATTCCGGCCCGAATGCTTCGCGGCGTGCGGGAAATGGTCCGCAGCAACGTCAACAGCCCCCTCTGCTCAAGCGCGGGACGCCTTTTCGATGCCGTTTCCTTTCTGTCCGGGCTGGCGCCCCCCGAGGTCGAATACGAGGCGGAAGCGCCTCTCCGGCTTCAGTCCGCGGCCACATCCGACCGGGTGCTCTCCTATCCGTTCAATCTTGCCGGCGACAAACCGCCCTACACCCTTTCGTTTCGGGCGACCATCGCCGAAGTCGTGAACGATGTGCTGTCAGGGATCGGGGCCGGAACCATCTCGGCCAAATTTCACAACACACTCGCCCGAACGATCGTCACAACCGCCCGGCGGGCCAGAGAAGAGTTGGGGATCGACACGGTCGCCCTCGGCGGAGGAGTTTTCTGCAACAGCCTCCTTCTGGAAAACACCCAGTCCCGTCTCGAAGCCGAAGGATTCCGCTGCCTGCGCCCTGTCCTTTACTCGCCCAACGACGAGGCCATCTCCGTAGGACAAATCGCCCACGCCCTCGCCCGCATCAAGAAGACTGATTTCTAATCATTCGGATTAGTCTTTTTTTTCTATTCGAACTTTGATGCCGTCAAACATCGAGATGGAGATATTTGTCAGAAAGGCGAGAAGAAAACCCAGGGCCCACATGGAAAGAAAGCCGTACAGCCCCCCGAACAAACCGTAGATGACACCCCCTCCCAGGCTGGAGCGGAGGTTGTGAATAAAGGCCGGCATCAACTGATGGACGGAAGATAAAAGCTCCGTGGCTCCGGCAAAAACTCCGAGGACAATACCGACGAGCAGGCCGAACCCTCCGAAAACAAGAGACAGGGACATCGGCTGTATGGAGCGAACGATAAAAATCTCTCCGGAGCGCTCATCCGGAAATTCAGCTGTCTCTTCGGAACGCAGGTCCTTCGTTCCGCAGTCCACGCAGAACCGCTCCCCTTTTTTTAACGGTTTTCCGCAGTCGGGACACACATGATCCCCTTCATCCATCCCCTCTCCACAGAAACGGCAGGAGTCCGCTACAAGATCGTTCTCCCTGCCGCAGTAGATGCAGATGACCCTTCGTTCGGAAAGGGAAGGGGGTTTGGCCTTGATCCAGGTCGAACCGTCAAAATAGTACCATTCCCCCGTCTGGGCGCCGATGGTCCAGCAGCGTCCGTGCTCATCTTTGAGCTGCAGGAGCTTGAGACGGCTTTTGAACTCTTTTTTGGATACAGCCCGGTTTTTATACAGCTTTTTCAGGTGGTCGAATTCTTTCTTGAAGTTTTCGAACTGTTTATCCATCATCTCTCTCGCGAAAGGGTTTTCAAGCGCCTATTATAGGCAGGAATACAAGGGAATAGCAACCGGCCCTTAGAGGTTGACTTGAAGATTTTAAAACGCCGTTGTTCCGCGAAGCAGGTCCAGCAGGCTGAATCCGCGGACCGGATCGGGGATGAAGGACAGAATAAAGATCACCAGCAATCCGAAGGCCATAATCTTCCGTCCCTGTGACAAGGGCAGATGTTCATCCGCCAGATGGGGGTGCTTGAGCCCGATGAAGGCGATGAGAAGGGCCCAGACAAACCAACCGATCCAGAACACAACCCCCATAACAACAAAAGCGCCCAGAA
>JAHIPL010000067.1 GCA_018894615.1 Acidobacteriota bacterium
CTGCTTCAGCTTCTCAACAGCGACACGTTTGAATTTCAGGTCCGAAACGTGGATGGGAAAACGGCTTACCGTTACGGCGTGTCCGCTCAGAATTCATTGGGGCGGGAGGGGGAGCGGGCTGTCGTCGATATCCGATAATCCCACTTCCTAATAGATTCATAAAATTTATCGCTCCATCATTAACAGGCTGAGGGCATTCGTTTTGTCCAGGATACCAAACGGCGACATCTTTTCCCCTTCGGGCAAGTCGCTGCGGCCTGCTCGTGGTAGGGAGACTACAACTTCACAGGGCGGGTTTCCATCCATACCGCGCCCAGTGCGGCTGGAAATGTAAACAGGAACATTTTCCACAAGGCAGCGAGGAGGGTTTTTCCCGCCAGAGACATGAAGGGGATAGGATCCGGGGAGAGGGAAAGGACGGCCGGCAACAGAGCGCTCTGACAGATCTGATAAAACAGAGCCGTGATCACTCCGCCGAATATCCCGAGAAAAAGACGGCGACCCAGAGTGGCGCCGCCGGCTCCGCGGGAGATCAATCCCGATATGACGAGGGGAATAATCAGAATGAACCACCAGGTGTCCTTAAGCGCCGGAATTCGGCCGTTGAGCCTGAAAAACACAATGTCGGATGCGACAAGGGCGAGTGTCCCCAGAAAAACGAAAAGAGGAGCGTGCCATAAACGAGGGCGGAGAGCGAGCCTCCTTTTTTTCCGTTCCTGAAGACGGCGGTGGATGGTAAGGGGGAAGTTGTAGAACAGATCGAACACGGCGTGTTCCAGAAGTGCGCCGCGTTCGCCGAAGATGGGAACGAGGTGAACGGCTCCTGTAGCCCAGTGTCCGGCCATAAAGCGGGCCAGTTCAGGATAGCGGTAGGCCATCTGGATGGGAAAGGCGAGGTACCCGATATATTTAAAAAAGCTGAGCGAAAAGGCGATGTTGTAATCCTTCCAAGTTTTTTCCCGCAAAACAAGAATAGTGACGTATATGCCTCGGACGAGAGAACCCGGTGAGATGGGGGTTACCTGGAACATTCCCAGGATGAGGCCTGCCGCAATGGTGGCCTGCTGCCAGGCAAGTTCGGGATGGAGCCGGATATAGATAAAAGCCACAAGCACGGATATGATCTGAGTGACAGGGACCGTGCAGACGTGGACGGCCAGGCTTTTCAGGTATTTCTGAATAAAGGGCTCTGCCACCTGAACCTGAATGTGGGCGGCCTCATCCGGCGTCAGCATTCCCTTCCGTTCCCCGGTGGTGATCATGTCCCGAAGCCATTTTTCTCTCACTTCGGCCCGGAAGTAAAGCCGGACCGGGTGAACGAACACATTAAAAAGCGTTTGCTTAAAGCGCTGCTTGTCGGTGCAAAACCGGTGAAGTCCGGGAGGCAGGAGAGAAAAAGGAAAGTTGGCATAAAACAGAAGAGGACGGCGGACGAGTCGTTCCGCTCTCCGAGGCCCGACCCGACCGCTTCGATGCCACCGGATGAGGGTTTCCGCCATGCGGCCTCTTCCTGTTTGAAGAACGTAGCGGGGGTGGGTCAGAAGGCGGCCCCAGTGGCGGCGGGCGGTGGAATGTCCAAAAAGCCTGCGCAGCCCCGGACCCAGGATAGGGATAATCGAGGCGAAATAAGCGATGGCGAAGAGTCCGCTGTTTTTCCGGAGGCGATCTTCCGTCTTGGAGTCGATGACTCCCCGGATCTTCCAGCCCGTGATGGTTGCGGACCGAATTTCCGAGCGAAGAGATTTCCGGGTCAGCAGGTGAATGTGATGGTGAGTGACATCCGGAAGGGACTGCCGGTAGCGGCGGTCCCTGTCTTCCAATTCGACAAGGGCGCTTTCCATGTCGGAAAAATCAGGGTGATTCCGGGAAATAAATGCTTTTAATTTATGGAGATCTCCCCTGTCGAACTGGACGAGACTCCCCCTCTTCAAACCCCGCCAGATCAGCCTGAAGTCGCCCGGACTTTGAGGGGCGAAGGGCAGCAGAGCCATCCCGGCCCGGAAATCGACGGCTGTGTGCCCCTTGGTTGTGTCCGGGTCGGAGCTTATTCTTTTCATTGCATTAGGCTGACTTTTAAAGGTCCACCATTCATACTGGCGGGCCAGCTCGTGGGCTCCCATCTCATGAAAAAGGGAGACCAGGTCGGACATAAAGGTCCGTTTGGAGAGATATTCACTCGATCCCGAATGAGAAGTATTTTTCCTTTTGAGGTACCGGCGGCGGGAGTCCAGGTCGTTGTCCACTTCAAACCGCCACATACGGCCTTCCACCCATTCGGATATCTCCCCGCAGCTTCCCAGCCGGTCGTCGGTGAAAGTGGCCAGGATATCGACGACGGCCGACTCGGTTCCGAAACGACGGCCGGAGGCACGGCGGATGAATTTCTGCCAGAGAGCGCCGGCCCGGACCGCGTCGGGATTGCCCTCCAGGGAAAAGGAGCCCTGAAAGGCGAGAGCGTACATCACGTTTCTGATAAACCGGTTGAATCCGGAAACAGGCCGGAGGATTTTTATGGCATAAAGGCCTCCCTTCTTGAGTCCCGGAATTTCGGAAAGAGAAGCATCCATATCCGAGACCGTCACCTGGTAGACCTGCCCCGCAAACCCCCCTCCGACATATCTGGTGATCTTCAAACGGATCATTCCGGTGACTGCCGGGATCACCCCTGTTGCTTCGTAGGTCAGTTCTGTGCCGGGATCATAACGGCGGATGCGGTGGGGGCGGAGCAGGTTTTGGGAGGAGAAAAATGATGTCAGGGTCTGGATGGTTTCAACGCGGTAATCGCTTCCCATCGTGTTTTCCTTTTCGGATTCTATTCGACTCGTCCGGAAAGAAACGTGTATATCAGAGGGTCTATCGAAAGTCAATTACGGCCGAAAATGACCGCCCCCCGGTAGGCCGGATCCGCCCGGGTCGCCTGTCTGAGATACCTGTCGGCTTTTTCGTGTTCTCCCAAGCCATGGCAGGCCAGTGCCGCCCAGTGGAAGAGAGGAGCCGCCTGTGTTTGTTCCAGGGCGGTTTCGCAGTGATTTTTCAGCATTTGAAAAAGAGAGGCTGCTTCCTCTTTTCGACCCAACGCCTCGAAAGCTTTTCCCTGGTAGTAGGCTTCTTCGGACGGCATTCCCGCTTCCTCCGCAGCTGCGGCTTTGAATTCATTTTCCGCCTCCTGCAGTCTGTTGAGCCGGTGAAGACAGAGCCCGATCAGATAGCGCTCTCGGATCGTTCTTGTCTGGTGAGGGCGGCCCGTTCCCAGGTTCTCCGGATAGGTCAGGCTTTCCTCGAGAGCCCCGAGGGCGTCCTCATACATCCCCTCCCGGAATTTTACATCGGCTTTGTGAAGAAGGGCTCGGACAAACACTTCGTGGGCCCCCGTCCATCCCTCCCAGGGAAGAAAGGAGTTAGTACGCAGAATGTCGAGGGCGCGGTCGAACTGCTCCTCATCCACATAAAACTGGGCCTGTTGAAGGAGCACGGTGAAGTTTTTTTGACATCAGGCGGGGCCTCCCGAAAAAGGCGTTCACGCTCATCCGTTTTTCCGTTGATGAAGAGCAGCTCGTCAAGAATGGGATAATACCTGTACTGATCGGGAGCCAGGGAAACGGCGCGCCTGTAGTATTCCTCC
>JAHIPL010000068.1 GCA_018894615.1 Acidobacteriota bacterium
CAGCCGTTCTCGGTCCTTTTTGGTGATGGCGCCTTCGTGCCAGGTGATATTTGTCGCTTTTTTTTCCGTCATTGTATTCAGCCTTTCGTTTGTCCGATCATAGATTTCTGTAATATTCCATCAAGATCTCGATCACTTCGGGGCGGCTGAATTCCTTAGGAACCTGTTCTCCCTTTTCCAGCATGTCCCTCAGCTTTGTCCCGCTGATCAGAACCCGGTCGTCCTTGGAGTGGGGGCAGGTTTTCATGGACGCCATACCGTCGCACTTGTGGCACCAGAAGGTCCAGTCGATATTGAGGGGCTTGATCTGAAGTTCATTTTCGCCGATTTCATGAAAGATCTGCTGGGCGTCAAACGGGCCGTAATAATTGCCCACGCCGGCGTGGTCGCGGCCGATGATCAGATGACTGCAGCCGTAGTTCTGGCGGAAGATGGCGTGAAGCACGGCCTCTCGGGGCCCGCCGTACCTCATTTCCATTGGATACACCTTGAGAAGAACCCGGTCCTTCGGATAATACATATCCAGAAGAACTTCGTAACTCTTCATGCGGACATCAGCCGGAATGTCCCCCTCCTTGAGCTTTCCGACCAGGGGATGAATCAGAATGCCGTCGCTGACTTCCAGGGCGATTTTGGTGCAGTACTCATGGCTGCGGTGGATGGGGTTACGGGTCTGAAAAGCGGAGACCGTCGACCAGCCTCTTTCCGCGAAGATCCTTCGTGTCTCAGCTGGACGGCCGTAATAATCGCCGTACAATTCAGGGTAGGGTCCTTCGCTGAACACCTTCACCGGTCCGGCCAGATAGGTATCCCCCTGCTCGTAGATTTTCGCGACACCGGGATGGGCTTCGTCCTCCGAACGGAAGACAAGACGGGCTTCCTTTTTCTTGTCATAGGGATATTTCTCTTCAATGCGCATGGAGCCCATCATGGTTCCGCTTTCGTCATCAACAAGAGCGACCTCGATTCCAACCGAAAGGCCTGCCGCCTGCCCGGAGGTCACGGCCAGGGTGATGGGAATGGGCCAGAGCGTGCCGTCCGTCATGCGCATGTTGTCCACAACACCGGTGTAGTCGTCCCGTCCCATAAATCCGGGGAGGGGGCTGAAGGCGCCCACAGCCAGCATGATCAGGTCCGATGTCTCCCGGCTGGTCAGTCTGACCACAGGGAGTGACGCGGCCTTTTGTTGTTGTTCTTCCCCATCCTTCCCTTCGATCAGAAGGGGAATCAATTGTCCGCCGTGCGGTTTTACCAGTTCCATTGTTCCTTCCTTTGTCGGTATTCGCCCGAAGGGGGCCCTTGATTTGAATGTAAGATGGCGGCTTCGGACGTT
The DNA here is from genome assembly GCA_018894615.1 of Acidobacteriota bacterium. GTDB lineage: Bacteria > Acidobacteriota > Aminicenantia > Aminicenantales > Aminicenantaceae > JAHIPL01. The sequence goes on from JAHIPL010000068.1 coordinate 1,334, forward strand.
TATAAATAACCCAGAGATTTTAGCCTTTTTCGAATGGCTTCGATTTCATAAGAGGACAACCGGGTGTCACCGACGGATTCCGGTTGCTGTTTTTCGGAATGGGTGGAGACAAGATCACGAAGTACGTAAACGACAAAATCGGTGACGGAATTGAATCCCCCGTCCTCGACGATCGTGCGCAACCGGTTGTACAGGGGACGTGGAATTTTGATCGTGACCTTTGTTTCCGGATTTTTTTCGCCCTCTAAACTCATATGACACTCCTATAGGAGCGTATACTCTAATAAAATCGGATTGGAATGTCAAGAATGGAGGGATTTCATGGACAGCTTTTTAGACATGAGGATGACATTTTGTTTTTTATCCCGTCTGTATTCAAAACTATCCATCAATTTTCGTGCCAGATAGATACCGAATCCGCCCTTTCGTCGTGTTTTGATGATCTCATCCAGATCGGGCGGGTCGGCGAGCGTCGGATCGAAGGGAATCCCTTCATCCCTTATTTCAAAATAGAGGATGTTTTCCACGCCCCAGATTTTCAGAGTAAACGTCCCTTCGCCGTCGGGATAGGCATACCGAATGATATTGATGCAGATCTCGACAAGAGACAGTTCAATCCAGTAAAAGATTTCCTCTGAAAATGATTTTCCTTCCAGGTTTTCCTGCAGAAATTCCCGGATTCTATCGATTTCCGAGATGTGATTGGAAAGTGTCAGGCTATTCACGATATCTTTTGTTTATTTTTTCGGAGGAACATCGAAAACCTGAATCCGTCCGTTCCCGTTTTCCAAAACGAGCACCCGTCCCTGCCCGTCGACGGCCAGGCCGATGGGAAGGGCCATCTGCCCGTCAGCCGCTCCCGGGCTCCCGAAGCGGCAGATCCACTCGCCCTCCCCCGAAAATTTCTGAACCCGGTTGTTATCGGTGTCGGCGACATACACATAACCATCGCGATCGACGTAAATCCCGCGGGCGTTGGTGAATTCCGAATCCCCTGTCCCCGGTTTTCCCCAGCTTTTGACCGCCATTCCTTCAGGGGAAAATTTCTGAACACGCAGCTGATCGACAACATACAGCAACCCATCCGGGCCGAGTGCGACTGCGCGCGGGTAGGAAAACTGGCCTTCCTTGTTTCCCCTTTCCCCCCAGGTTTTCACCAGATCGCCCTGGACGGAGTATTTTTTGATGCGAAAATTTCCGGAATCAGCGACATACACATTGTTCTGGCCGTCCACGGCGATTCCGGCCGGGCTTTTGAAGCTGATCTCGTCTTCCCCTTCCTTCCCCCACTTCCGGATGAACTTCCCCTCCTTGGAAAACTTGTTCACGGTGTGGCGTCTTGCATCCGTTATATAAACATTCCCGTACTGGTCGACGGCAATGCCGGCCGGCTCTCTCAATCCGCTCAACTCTTTGACTCCCATTCCCCAGGCCGCGTCATAGGTCCCGCCGGCAGAGAATTTTTTCACTTTCCTGTCGCTGCCGTCGATGATATAGGCATCTCCTTCCGGATTCATGGCCATTCCCGAGGGCTCTTTCAGAAATCCCGGTTCAGGTAATCGCCAGATCACGGCATGGGCATAACGGGCCACCGTGAGGACCGGTTGAAAGCTCAGATC
>JAHIPL010000069.1 GCA_018894615.1 Acidobacteriota bacterium
GCTTTGCGGATGACCAGCTCCGCACCCAGGGTGGCGCCAGGGATCATGTATGTCTTTCCTTCGTGCCTGGCGACCCCGTAGTCGTTGGGAAGAGCGATGTCGATGACGGTCACAGAAAGTTCCGGCAGGGAAAAGACACCGAGCATTTTCCGCAGACGTCCGACCGGAAGTCCGACAACGTTGTCATAGTCACCCTGGATCTTTTCAATGAAGAGATCCCCCACGTTCTGGATGGCATAGGCGCCGGCCTTGTCCGTGTAATCTCCGGAATCCAGGTAGTCCTTCACCATGCTTTCGGTCAAAGTTCGGAAGGTCACATAGGTCAGCTCATAACCGGTCAGGTGTTTTTGGTCCTTTTCCCTGTACAGGGCCAGCCCCGTCACGACCTTGTGCCTACGGCCCGACAGAAAAAACAGCATGTCCCTGGCTTCTTCCCGGGTTTTAGGTTTGCCGAGGATGGTCCCGTCCAGAGAGACGACCGTGTCCGCCCCGATGACGATGGATTCGGGGTGGGCTGCGGAAACTTCTTTGGCCTTGGCGGCGGCCGCCTGTTTGGCGAATTCGACGGGATCGGCGATTTTCAGGCTTGATTCGTCAAACCCGCTTGGGTGGACGGAAAAATCATCGATGACCTTTTTAAGAAGGATGTTTCTTCGGGGGGAGCCGGAAGCCAGAATATATTCTATCATAAGATTTCATCGACTCCCGTATCCGTTGGTGATGGGGATTGAAAATACATGACTTCACTTCTTTTTTGGTATCCCTCATTTCATACCCGTCTTTAGACCCGTGTGTCAATAGAAATCTGTTTTATGGTTTGCGCATGAAATATTTGATCATCACCCGGCTGTGTCCGTGCGAACAATCCGGAAACAGGTTTTCCTCTTTTTATTTGTAATGGTCCTCTTTTTTTGATAGAGATAGACACAATGACAATTTATCCCATCCTGGAGGAATAGCATGTTTAAACGGATTATTGGAATAGTTTTTCTCTGCTTGTTGATCGCCTCTCCCTACGGTTTTGCGGCGGAGACGCCCCCGATTAAAAAAGAGGCTTCTGAGATCGAAACGGGAAAACTTGTAACCAGCCGGCACTCCGTTCGGATCGGAGGCGCAGACGTCCCCTACACGGCCACCGCTGGCGAGCTGATCATCAACAAGGCGGATGAAAAACCGGGCGCCGCCATGTATTTTACGGCCTACACGCGGACCGATGTGAAGGACACGAGCAGCCGCCCCGTCACGTTCTGTTTCAACGGCGGGCCCGGGTCCTCTTCCGTCTGGCTGCACATGGGCGGCATCGGACCGCGCCGCATCAAAATGAACGAAAACGGTTCGTCCGTGCCTCCTCCCTTTGCCCTCGAAGACAACGAATACTCCCTGCTCGATGTCACCGACCTTGTTTTCATCGATCCCGTCGCCACCGGATGGAGCCGTCCGCTTCCCGGTGAAAACAAGACCCAGTTCACGGGAATGAATCAGGACATCGCTTCGGTCGGGGAGTTCATCCGCGCCTTTATCAGCCGGTTCGAGCGCTGGTCATCACCCAAGTTCCTGTTGGGGGAAAGCTACGGCACTTTCCGCTCGGCCGGGTTGTCCGGATTCCTGCAGGACCGTCAGCACGGGATGTACCTGAACGGCATCGTCCTTGTCTCTTCCGTGCTGGATTTCCAGACCATCCGCTCCGCCTCCCACCACAATTTGCCCTATGTGCTGTTTCTCCCTCATTTCACGGCGACGGCCTGGTATCATAAACAGCTGCCTGATGCTCTGCAGAGCCGGCCACTCGGAGATGTCGTCGATGAGGTCAAACGGTTCGCCGTGGACGAGTACCTGCCTGCCCTTTTTATGGGAAATCGCCTTACGGAAGCCGTGAAGGAGGAGATCGTTCAGAAACTGGCCGCCTACACCGGCCTTTCGGAGAATTACATCCGGTTGGCCAATCTCCGCATCGAGCACGCCCGGTTCGTAAAGGAGCTTCTGCGGAAAGAAAGACACACCGTGGGCCGGCTCGACAGCCGTTTCAAAGGATCCGATTCCGATGCAGCCGGTGAGCGCAACGAATACGACCCCAGCAGCGCCGTCA
>JAHIPL010000070.1 GCA_018894615.1 Acidobacteriota bacterium
ACCTCAGTATTGCAATTTCAGAGTTTGCCCCCACCAGCAAATTGGTGGCAAAAAAAAAGGTGTGGACTTCTTACGGACTCAAAAAAGTGGCCGAGAAGGAGTGGCCACGAAAGTTCTACAAACGATGTACACGGCATAATGTTTTCTTGCATTGGGAACGAGGGAAGCCTGAACCTCCGACTCCATGTGGCGATACGTTGCCGATAGACAAATATGTTATTCCCCGTTTTGGGTTCGTGACAGATCGTGATAGGCCAAAAGAGCCAACATCTCGGACACCGAGAGTATTCACAACACGTCCGTATTTTGCAGGTTCACTCGGACCTGACCCTGGCACCATTGCTTATTCTTTGAATTCCCCATTGATCACGCTGACAAAGGCAACCCCAGGTTTGATGGCTGTGTTGTGTGAAGGCCGACGTGGAGAGGGTTTTTATATCTGCGGGGGATGTGGCGCGGGATTCAGGAAACGCCAAAAGACGCATAAGACCCCCTATGGCCAAGATTGCCGTGGGACTTTGGAGCAGGTCTCTCTCGGCCATGAGTTCGAGACGGACGTTCTGCAACTCCAGTTTCATCCCAAATTCAATGGTGATATTGAGTCTGTTTGGTTTGCATACTCGCTTGCTTACGCTCTGGTTGAAGGAGCAGCAGAGGTCTTAGAAGTCCCCTCTAATGACCTGAGCGCAACGGTCGCCCACGGCGAACAATACCCGGTGCCTCCAATTATCATCTACGATAATGTACCAGGTGGAGCAGGCCTTGTTGCACGGCTTGAAAAAGGAGACGATCTAAAAAAATGCTTGGAGACTGCGCAGAAAAGAGTCGGCGGTAACTGTGGCTGCGATGAAAATACAAGTTGTTACGGATGCTTGAGAAGTTATAGAAATCAGTTCGCCCATCAATACCTCCAACGGGGACAGGTGAAGCACTATCTGGAGGCGTTGCTCTCGAAATGGTAGTGAATCGACATATTCTAAAGCAGAGTAAGCGGGCTAACAATCGGCTCAAGCTGACCGCAGGGGCTCTGGCATTAATCGAACGTCCAGTGCGCTCACAGTAGTTTTGATTAAGTCTGAACGTCAGGTGAGTTCAATCCCTGCGGCAGCTTAGCCTGAGCGTTCGGTGGAGGAGTACGATGAGAAAAAGCAATTGGTTGCTGGTCGGGGTGATACTCAACCTCATCATCTGTCAGGCTTTCGCTGGCACTGCAATGCAAAAGGTCGAGTACCTTTCCGATTCCATCGCAGAAAAGGACGGGAAGGTAATCCGTTTGCTTGGCGGGTCCACTTGGGTTCTCTCATCTTCCTCTCTTGCACTCGTACCCGAAGACGTGATCATCGTTTTCCAGGATGTTGTGTTAAAGGACAAAAAGACGGTGAACGTGGCCGTCGTCTACGTGGATGGCGATGAGATTGTCGCAACCCATGCTGGTGGCACGTACACCACGAGCAGTGGTTTCTTAACAACCGTTGTTGAAGCGCTGGGCGATGGCGCGGTCCTAAAGTTGGCGGACGGATCATTGTTGTCCATACCACAGTATGATTGGTACGACACCGGCTGGTGGCTTCCGCCATATAAGGCGTTGCTGACTGGCAACCGGATGTATCTCTGGAATCTGAAAAAAGGCAAACGTGTCTGGGTCAACATGAAGTAGGATGCACCGAACCAGCAAATGCTCGGTACGGCTTCGCCGCCCGAGATTTGCGTCGTTAGACTGCTAACCAACAAAATGCACATGAAGGAAAAAGCAATCATCGAAGTTGTATTTTCAGTCTTACCTAGTTGCTCATTGCACTGGTAGGTCTCTCACCCATTGGTAAGTGGGAAAGGCAAGTATCCAATCGTTTCTTCATCGAATATGCTGTGATGATTGCCTTTCCTTTGCTCTTCCTGGTAGTCACTCGCAGAGACCTGGCATCTTATGGCCTGTCCCTTCGCAATGTCTCATACCATCTGGAAGATAACACCGCCCTGCCTTTGTCCTCATTAGGCCCACGCCGAGGAGAACCCATGCTTGGGCGGAGGGAAATAGTTTTCCATGGGGAGTTGCGACGTTTTTAATCCCGAGCAGTGCATCGTGACCTGTATTATCGCGAACATGCCGAAGAAGTTGGACCAATCGATCACGCTAATCCTCAGGCACAAGTAGCATTCCGTGCCAGTATCCGCTTTGCTTTGACTCATCATGGTAGAGGCGGTACTTCATATCGTTTTCGAACATATATTATATCGCCGTTTTGTCTATGCAAATACGGAATTTGCGGTTTCCTATAGCGATGTGAAGTTTGAACCGTGCGAGAATATTTTCTAAAATATCAACTGATTTCTTCATCCCCCAAAATATTGCCTTAAGAAATATACGGACAATTTGGACGTCTATACAGAATCTAATCAAATATTTTAAGAATATCAAGCGCATTTGAGTGGGATCAACATAATCAGACATCTTTGGTATTGAAATATCTGCACTGTTATCCTATCATTTAGACAGCAATATTTTCTGTAAACAATCGCGGGACAAACGGATGATGAGGAACAAATTCATGCATTTTCAAAAGATGAAGGCAATCACGGTGTATTCGAATATTGCGATAGAGGGAAATATATGCCGCATTTGTACAGACAATACGGATGTATAATATATGTTAGACATAGGAGAAAAGAGAGAACGGGTATGACTATCGATCATCGGTTCGGTGGTGCATGGACACAAGAAAAACTTACGCGCCTATCCAAGTACCTGACCGCCTATACCCGTATATTCCATGCCAACGAACAAGCCCGGTGGTATACTACACACTACGTCGATGCATTTGCAGGCTCGGGATTTCGATCCGATCAACCGACAAAGGATAGTCCAGTATTCGTTCAAGATGAGGAAGCTGCCGAGTTCCTAAGCGGAAGTGCGACCATCGCGCTTGAAGTAGACCCAACTTTCAATAAATACTGGTTTGTTGATCGCAAGCCAGACCATGTTAACGCGCTGAACGAACTCAAAGCCCGATTTCCTGATCGGATAGTGACAATCTTACAAGACGACGCAAACCACTTCTTGAGAGAATGGTGCCGGGATTTGGACTGGAAGAAGAACCGGGCTGTTGTATTTCTCGATCCTTATGGTGCGCAGGTCGAATGGCCAACAATTCAGGATATAGCAGGAACAAATGCCATAGATCTATGGCTGCTCTTCCCGTTAGGACAAGCTGTCAATCGAATGCTAACTCGTCATGAACCAAATGCTTCATGGGCGAAGCGACTCGACCGACTTTTCGGCACTCAAGTTTGGCGTGATGAGTTCTACCGGCGTTCAGCCCAGGCGAGTTTATTTGAGGATAGTGCTTCTACCGAGAAAGTAGCTGACTTCAATTCGATCGGGAAGTTTTTTATTGCCCGGCTTCAATCAGTATTTGCTGAGGTGAGCAAGTCACCACTTGCCCTTTTTAACAGTAAAAATGTTCCGATTTACTTGCTCTGCTTCGCATCGGCTAATCCAAAAGGCGGAAAGACGGCTGTCAAGATCGCCAACCACATTTTGAGGAGTTAGTCATGGCCACAAAGACCTCCATTGAGTGGACCGAGATGTCCTGGAATCCGGTCACCGGATGCTCAAAAGTCAGTCTAGGTTGTAAGAATTGTTACGCTGAACGTATGGCTCTCCGGCTTAAGGCGATGGGACAAGAGAGATACCGGCACGGTTTTGAGTTGACACTCCAACCAGATCTTCTAAATCAACCGGATAAATGGATTGAGGCTCGCACGATATTTGTCAATTCAATGAGCGATCTTTTTCATGAAAATATCCCCATTGAATACATCAAGAAGGTGTTCGCTACCATTCGTCGCAATCCGCATCACACATTCCAAGTGTTGACCAAGCGGAGTGAGCGTCTTGCGAGGGTGGCAAATCGGCTAACGTGGCCTCATAACCTATGGATGGGAGTCAGCGTAGAGGATTCGAGTTTTGTTCATCGAGTCAACGATCTCGTCACCGTGCCTGCATCAGTAAGGTTCTTGTCCTGTGAGCCTCTAATTGGCCCGCTTGACGAACTACCGCTCAATGGAATTAATTGGGTTATCGTAGGCGGAGAATCTGGCCCAGGAGCACGCCCAATGGAAAAATCGTGGGTAACCGAGATTCAGGAGCAATGCGACCGACGGCAAGTTGCGTTCTTTTTTAAACAGTGGGGGGGTGTGCGCAAGAAACATAATGGACGGACGCTCAATGGTAGAACGTACGACGAGTTGCCGCCGGTGCCAATGCAATCACTGAGTTGTAATGTCTAACAAATGCATGAACCTGCCGATCCAACCTGTCACGGCCCATGCGTGCCCACGTTCCGCGCCAGGACGGCTCGCAGGTTATGCCCAACTTTGTCTCTATAAATCCGTATTTCTTTCTATCGCGTTTTTCAGATGGCCCCGTGTCAAAAACCGGTTCGGCCATGCCCATCGGTCCGATCAGCCAGGGGCTCCAGACAAGAAGCACGTCGCTGACGGCGATGTCGCTCTTTTGTGGTTTCAGGGACCACCATTCTCAAGTTTTTTCTTCACATCGACAGGGATGAATAGAAGAAGTGGCACCGGAACCTGGCCGTCAGCCGGATCATCATCGATGCCCTGGAGGGTTTGAAGATGGAATATCCGAAGCCCCAGGATGATCTGAGTGGTGTTGTGATCGAGTGAACGTGATTGTTTAGCCGGTCAAATATAACCTACGTCGGCCGTTATTATTTCTTGCCGAACCTGCTGGTGATATAGCCCTCGATGTCCTCCGCACTCAGCCTCACCGTACTCGGGCCGCTCCGCACGTAAAAGTCTCCATGCTTGGATTTTTCGAGCCCCTTCCAGCGCAGGAAGACCGGTTTGGGGCTGCGCGTCGTGCATCGGCTTGTTCACATCAGGCATCGTCCTTGCCTCCTCCCTGCATGTTAGGGCTTGTCCGCCACGGTCCGCCCGGCGGCCATGACCCTTTTTGTGATTCACCCTGGCGGAGATCTTCAAGAACCGGCAGCAGGAAGGAAGTCAACAGGCCGCCAAGCTCCCGGCTGGGATCGGCAGGAGGTTCAAGCCCAGTCCGCCGAGCAAAGGCTCTTACCTGCGCGGGACGTGAGGGATTTGTCCAGTAGTCCGGCGTGAGCCCGATCGGCGTTTCGGCGGGAACGGGGGGTTGCACGTCGGGCGAAGGTTCTGCGAATGGACTCGACCAGCGTTTCTCGGTCGAAGGTGAAGCGGCTTGCGAGATAATGCAAGTCAAAAAAATCCTTGATTCGGCTGTTTCGGTCGCCAAGAATGATCAGTGCTTCGAGTTTCTCCGCCACCACCGCTTCACGCGGATACGCCATCACCTCAGGAGTGGGAAAGTTTAGAAGGGTGGGATAGGAACACAGACGCGGTTTCGGCCACACCTCACTGCCGAATGCCATGTCGATTTGCAGGGGTAGGCGCGCCGAGCCGCAGAGGGCCGGGAGTATAGCGCGGATACCGCCCTCCTCATCCTCGGCGCGAATGGTTTCGATTCGGATCGAGTCGGTATCGAAGACGATCCCGTCCGGTTCCGCCGGCCAGGCACATATCGTTTCCATATCAGCACGTACGGCTTCGAATGACCTCTCACCCCGGCGGAGAAGATCCAGGTCGCGCGTGGCCCGATAGGGCCTGTCGTCCCAGATCCGTAGAAGCATTGCGCCTTTTAGAACGAATCGGTCGCGCAGTTCGGAGAGGCCGAGACGATACAGAAAGCGCTCGAAGGCGAAGGCGGTGAGCAGGGTTTGGTAATCATCACCTGTGGCCTTCGCCTGGTTGAGCAGTCTGGCGGCGACGGATGCGGCGATATTTCTCTTCGAGGAGGTCATGTGACGGCGTCAAGATAGGGCTGCATCACGCGGGTGACCCGGCAGATGCGGGCGAATCGTGCCAGCTCTGTCGCGCCGCCGCGATGGTGTCGTGTGAAGTCTCGCAGCGCTTCGACGGCTACATCGAGGCCGACCTTGTTTCGGTATTTGAAGCAGTCGGCCACGGTCTTGGCCGCCGAATAGACACGAATCTTGACACCCTCCAGCCGGTGAGTTTCAATCCCTTCGGCAAGCGCTGCACCGGAAAAGCGTGCCACACGTAGCCGGGGGTAGTCGAGTCGTGGTCGGCGCGCCTTCTCCGGCAGTGCGATCCAGACTTCGGCTGGGGATTGGGTCGTCAGACCGTGGAAGCGCAGAGCGGTAAGCAGGCAGAAGACACCCGCAGGCACGCGCTTGGCAACCTGAGCCAGGGTGTGTTCGGCCGTGGGAGCATGGCGCTCCAAAGTATAAATCCCCCGCGCATGCCGTTCGACGAGCCCCTCGCGGACCAAACGGTAAAGTTGAGTGCGCGGAACTCCCCGCTCTTCAAGTTCCTTGGGCCGGACCAGGCCCATGTCTTCGATGATCCTCAGGGCTTCTTCCTTTGTGCTCATAGATCATATGATACAAAACGTCGGGGATTGAATGCAACCCCCTACGTTTTGTTTGCGGTCACCCCGCGGAGCATTTCGATAATCTCCTTTTCCACCTGCCGGATATCGGCCTCGATGGCGTCCTCGTTGTGCTCGGACAGCGCGGAGAGGTACAGTTTTTGTCCGACCTCGCTCGAATAGTAGCCGACCGGCACGGCTAAAGGCGTCAGGAGGAGTTTGTATTTGCTTTCCAGATCAAAAAGGTTCATGACATCCCTCACACCTACCGTCGTGCACCCAACCGATCCACAGGCATAATTATACGGCCTTTTCACCGGGCAGCGAAACCGGATAAAGTTGCTTTAGGTCTTTTTTTTTGAAATTTCCATACCGGTCATGTAAGCTACATGTCACCTGAATAATTTCCGCTCAACAATGGCGGGACATGCGGATAGTGAAGATTGAAGGACAGCATCTAAAATTCATTAGGGAGGAATGTTTATGAAAGCAATTGGATACACCGAATACGGACCACCCGATGTGCTTCAGCTCAAAGAGGTGGATAAACCTTCTTCCAAGGACAATGAAGTTCTGATAAGAATCCAGGCGGTATCGGTCAATTACGGGGATATTGTGGCTAGGAATTTTGGAAATATCAGGGCTCGTGAGTTCAATATGCCCTTGCTCTTCTGGCTCCCAGCAAAGATCGCATTCGGTTTTAACAAGCCGAAAAAACAGATACTTGGGAACGAGTTTGCCGGAGAAATTGAAGCCATCGGCAAAGATGTCACACGATTTAAGCAAGGTGACCAGGTTTTTGCATACAGCGGTCAGAACATGGGGGCCTATGCCGAATATGTGTGCATGCCTGAGAATGGAATGGTGGTCATAAAACCGGCCAATATGACTTATGAGGAGGCGTCTGTCGTCCCTTACGGGGGTATCATGGCGTTGACCCATCTGAGAAAAGTGGAAATCAAGAGCGGGCAAAAGGTCCTTATCAACGGAGCTTCCGGGGGGATCGGTTCGCTGGCGGTGCAGCTTGCCAAGAATTCCGGAGCTGAGGTCACCGGGGTGTGCGGGACTCCGAGATTGGAATTTGTGAAATCTCTGGGAGCCGACAAGGTGATCGATTACACCAGAGAGGATTTTACCCAAAACGGTGAGAAATACGATCTGATCTACGACATTCTGGGTCGAAGTTCGTTCCCTCGGTGTAAAGGCTCACTGACGCAAAACGGGCGCTACCTGTTAGCCAGCTTCAAGATGGGAGACATTTTTCAGATGCTCAGGACCAAATGGGCAGGCAGCAGGAAGGTCATCTGTGCCATAGGAAGCGAAAAGCCTGAAGACCTGGTTCACCTCAAGGAACTCGCTGAGGCCGGGAAGATCAAGTCTGTCATAGATCGAACTTTTCCTCTGGAAGAGGCGGCAGAGGCGCACCGGTATGTCGAAAAAGGGCACAAGAAGGGACATGTCGTCATCACGGTGACATAAGAGCAAAATAAGGCAGATTTGGTTTCGCTTTGCCCCGTATCAAAAGCCGGATTGGTCATTCCCATCGGTCCTGCAGTTCCTCCTGTAAATTAATGCTGCTTATTTTATATGCTTATTTTCATTAGTGTCCCATCATAACTCGAATAATTTCAACTGGTTACAAGAGTCATCTGGTGACTTCGTGTCGCAAAAATCTGTAAGTGCTTGTAAAAGCGGTGTTTTCTCAAATGCGATCACGCTCAAAATCTGCAAAAAAGTGTAGAGACTCATCTCTAAATTCAGCCTTTTTTTAATAATCGCAATAAGCAGATAGACCTTTGACGCTCATCTGACTTGACCCACCCCCACTCATAAAAAGTGACCCACCAAAAAACAGCTCATTATTTTTGACCCACGGTTAGGCATTGGCATTGTGGCAGCAGTGAGAATAAGTTTATGGTTTCTCACGGAGGGAGACCATGGACAAAATGCACCGATGTACCAATCCCAGCTGCAGGCGGAATTTTCTCCCGAATCCCCGTGTAAAGAACCAGCGATACTGTAACAGGAAGGATTGCCAGAGGGTCAGGAAAACACTCTGGCAGCGAGAGAAGATGGCGAATGATCCCGACTACAAGGCCACCCAGCGGGACTGCCGGAAGAGATGGCTAAAGCAAAATCCGGATTACTGGCGGGAGTATCGGATCAGGAATCCTCAATATACGGAACATAACCGGTTGTTACAGAAGAAGCGGGACAGAAAGCGCCGTTTGGACAATCTTGCAAAAATGGACGCGTTAGAGCGGGTTTCCCGTCTCGAATCAGGGACTTACTATCTCATGCCGGAGGGCGTTGATCTTGCAAAGATGGACGCGTTAAATCATAGATTTATATTAATTCCAACAACTTAGAGCTATGTTCTGCAAATCTTGCAAAAAAGGACTCGATAGACATTTCCGATTCTCCTCTTTTAGGATAAGAGGATGATTGCGGAAACTTCGTTTGATCCCCGGCCCGGCCGTTTTACAGAAATACGGGAGATAGAGATTGGGCAGATAGAGTTTCGCTACAGCTGCACCAGGGTGGCGAAGCCTCGGATGGTTTCTTCCCTTGTGAGCTCTATAGAGCGTTCCGGCCAGATCGTCCCTGTTATTGCCGTCAAAGAAAGCGATTTTTCTTTTGTGCTTATTGACGGATACCTGAGGGCGGCGGCGCTGAAACGCTGCGGGCAGGATACGGTCGTGGCGGAGATATGGGCCTGCAAGGAGGAAGAGGCGCTTATTCGTGTTCTTATGAAGAGCCATGAGCGGAAATGGGAAATCGTGGAGCAGGCTTTGGTCATGAGAGAACTGAAGGAGCGCCATGGACTATCCCACACTAAGATGGCCCGTTTGATGGGGCGCAATCAGAGTTGGGTATCCAGACGGCTTTCGCTTCTGGATGCATTACCCGAGGAGATTTTGGAGATGGTTCACAAGGGGCGGATATCCACCTGGTCGGCGGCCAGGGTTCTGGTGCCAATGGCGCGCGCCATGCCTGATCATGCAAAAAGGCTTACAGAGACTCTGTGCAAAGAGCCGATCTCAACCCGGGATCTTGGGACATTTTTCCGCCACTATCAGAGGGCCACCCGCAGCAAACGGGAGAAGATGGTGAGTGAGCCGGTGCTTTTCCTCAGAGCGCTTCGGTGTAAAGAAGAAGAAAATCAGGCCCGTTTCCTCAGAGCGGGTCCTGACGGCAGATGGATAAAGGACATAAAAGTAGTCGGTCATATCTTGCGCCGTCTGATAAAAGGATTGCCCGGTGTTTATTCAGGGCAGAGCCCCGAGGGTCGGCACACACTGCGCACGCTTTTTGAGGAAACGAAACACACGATGTTGGATCTGGATCAAAGAATCGGGAGGATTGATGATATCACCGGAGAGCAAACAAACCATAGTGACGATGTACAGCAAGGGATGCGGGATTAGACAGATAAGCCGCGACCTCAAGGTTTCCAAGAACACTGTGCG
>JAHIPL010000071.1 GCA_018894615.1 Acidobacteriota bacterium
GGGAAGCGACATCCGCCGGGCCAAACAGCGCCTGGCCTATGAAGCGACCGCCATCACCCACGGAAAGGCGGCGGCCGATGAAGCGCGCACATCCGCAGAAGCCGCTTTCGGAGAGGGTGTCGGGGATCTGGAAGCCATGCCGAGCACGGATGTCGCCGGCGCCCGGCTTCAGCAGGGATTGAGTCCGCTGGACCTTTTTGTTGAAGTGGGACTTGTTTCCTCCCGCGGTGAAGCCAAGCGTCTGCAAAAACAGGGGGGGATGTACGTCAACGACCGGCGGATTGATTCCCTGGATGTGCTTCTGACGAAGGCGGATGTGACGCCCGGCGGAATTCTTCTTCGGGCAGGCAAGAAAAAATATCACCGGGTTCAAATCCGGAATTGATTCGCCCTCCCGCCGCAGTTTCTTTCCGTTTTTCCACCGGCGGTCGTTTCCTCCTCGGAAGACTTGAGCTTGAGGATGTATTTGGATTGAAAAACAGAAGCATCCGTGTTACAAATACACTGTTCCTTGATGGGCCTTTATCAGATAATAATTTCATTTTTATGAGGAGTGTGTCATGAAACCTACAGTTAAACCAAATTGCCCCAATTTTTCATCGGGTCCCTGCGCCAAACATCCCGGCTTTTCATTGGACGAATTGAAGGACGCCCCTCTGGGCCGGTCCCACCGCAGCACCCTGGGTAAAGGAAAGCTGGCCGAAGCCATCAACAAAACGAAAGAAATCCTGGGTCTTCCCGCAGATTATCTGGTCGGCATCGTTCCCGCTTCCGATACGGGGGCATTTGAGATGGCCATGTGGTCCCTCCTTGGTCCCCGCGGTGTGGACGTGCTTCACTGGGAGTCTTTCAGTAAAGGATGGGCCACGGATATCACCAAGCAGCTCAAGCTGGATAATGTCCGCGTGTTCGATGCGGAATACGGGAAGCTGCCCGATCTTTCCCGGGTAGATTTTTCCAATGATGTGGTTTTTGTCTGGAACGGCACGACAAGCGGAGTCAAGCTTCCGAACGGGGATTGGATCCCCACTGACCGCGAAGGATTAACTCTGTGTGATGCCACCTCGGCCGTATTCGCCATGGATATCCCCTATGAAAAACTCGATGTCATCACATACTCCTGGCAGAAGGTCCTCGGCGGTGAAGCGGCCCACGGAATCCTCATTTTGTCCCCCCGCGCGGTGGAGCGTCTGCACGCCTACACCCCTCCCTGGCCCATGCCGAAAATCTTCCGCATGATGAAGGGTGGGGAGCTGATCGGTGGGATTTTTAAGGGTTCGACCATCAACACGCCCTCCATGCTGGCCAACGAGGATTATCTGGCGGCGCTCAAATGGGCCGAATCGGTCGGAGGACTGCAGGGGCTGATCGCTCGCAGCAACGCCAATCTGGACGCGTTTGAGGAGTTTGTCGCGGCCCATGACTGGATCCATTTTCTGGCCGCCGACAAGGCCGTCCGTTCCAACACCAGCGTTTGCTTCACTCTGGATCTTCCCGAAGACAAGGTCAAGGCGCTGGTCAAGCTGCTCGCCGATGAAGAGGTGGCCTATGACTGCGGTTCCTACCGCGATGCGCCTCCGGGCCTCCGCTTCTGGTGCGGCGCGACGGTCGAGACCTCCGACATCCGGATCGTCTGCCGGTGGCTGGATTGGGCCTACAACGAACTCAAATAATTGGGGACAGGCATCTTTTTTTCAGAAATCTTTTTTTACTTCGTCCCTGCCTGACTTGGTGAGAAATGGTTTTTTCTTACCTGATTCCGTTCGAGGAGAGTGTTGAGTTTCATCAGATCTTGGATTTCATCTTCCGAGCGGGATAAAACGAAGAGCGAGAAGATCATATTTTCATCCATGGTGAAGCAGAAGATAAACCGGCGGCTGATCTTTATGCCGACAGCCCGTGGTCCTGAGATCAGAATGTTTCCATGAACGCTTTTCGTCTCTCCCTCCATCGGTTTCATTTATCATATTCCGTTCCGGCTGAAAATGTGAACTCATGACGGGAAAGACGGGACAATGCATCGGAATGGAAATCATTCAGTTTATAGAAAGGAATGAAAGGTCGATGAAGAATGTCTATAAAAACAGGTCCCTTCCGGTTATAATGTTTGGAAAGGAAAATGCCATGAAAACGAACATCACTATTTTTTGCATTCTGATATTTTTGCTGGCGCCTCTTCTCTCGGGAGCAGAGGAAGAAAAGGAATTTCCCCGAAGCAATCTCTGGATTTCTTCCGGAGTCATCCTGGGTTCTTATATGAGCGGTGAAAGTACCTACACCGAAAACTGGGCGAGCGGTCTTCTGACATCCGTTCAGGAATCCGGACTTCTGACTCATCAGGTGAAACCGCCGATGTTTCTCTCCGCCGCCTACAGTTATTATTTTCTGGGTGACATCGGCTTCCAGTTTAAAATAGATTATCCCTTTCAACAATCCATGAAAGAGGGAAGCGAGAGTTCCTATGACCTCTCCTGGACATGGAACGACGGCAGCGGGGACGGATTGAATGTCCTCTGGCCCGTCACCGGAGAACTCAGTGTGATCCCTATGCACCTGAATCTGGTGTTCAAGCTGAGAAATTTTTTCATCACACCCTATATTTCCGCTGGAGTGACGTATTTCCTTGGCAAATTCAAGCTGGATTCGGCCCGCGGCTATGCCATCACCATCAATCAGGACAATGTCCAGAAACTCGATTTTCTGGATCTGCTGATGGGGATTGAAAAAAACATCAGTTCTCTCGGATTCAACGTCGGCGGAGGTATTGATTTCAAGATCGGTCAGGGTGTCGCCCTAACGGCCGGCGTCTCCTATATCAAGGCCAAAGATATTGAACTCAATTGGAAAGTCGAAAGCGGCTCCTATACCGGACAGCTCCTCACCGACCAGAGCTACAACCTGAGTGTAGAGCTGGCGGATTACCTCTCAACCGCCCTCCATCCTGTCACGGTTAAAATGACGTTTTTTCAGATAACGGCCGGAATCAAAGTCCTTTTCTGAACATCCCTTCATGTCCCTGTTCCTTCAATCCGTCCCAGAAATTTTTCGGGGGATGGGAAGTCGCGAATGGATAAGACGCGTGCATTAGAGGCTTGAGGGAACCGGGAATGGAATTCGGCAACGAGTTTTTCCCTGACAACCCAGATGTCCTCCACTTCTCTTCCGGGTGTCAGCAGAGAGAGAGCGGGCCAGATCCCTCCTCCCCGCAGTTCCAGGGGGCCGATTTCATCGA
>JAHIPL010000006.1 GCA_018894615.1 Acidobacteriota bacterium
AGTTCCGGTAATGGTCCCGGCTGTGGATGAGGCGGATCTCGTTGGGGCCGATGACCTCTTCCATGAGAGAGGCCGGGTGGGTCTGGAATTTTCCGCGGTCCACATACACCCAGCCGTATTCCCCGATCCATTTGGTGCCCATCGCGATATCCGAATGGCCGCCGGCGAGGGTGATGGGCAGTCCGTCGGCGTATGTCGCCGTCAGCCGGTAACGGGTCGGGCTGTTCCAGATGCCGGCGCGGGTGTATTCGCCCATGCCTTCCACTCTGACCGGGCCCGTCCTGTCCCTGCCCAATCCCCAGTGGGCGATATCCAGATGGTGGCCGATCCAGTCCATGAGCTGGCCGCCTCCAAGGTCCATGTTCCATCTCCAGTTCATGTGAACACGGGCCGGGCAGTAGGGCGCCCAGGGGGCAGGCCCGAGCCAGAAATCATAATCGAGATGGGAGGGCGGCGGACCCATGGTTTCCTGTCCGCCTGTTCCCGCGAAGTCGTGATGACCGGACGGCAGGCCTACTTCAACTTCAAGGATTTTTCCGATCCGCCCGTTTCGGACAAGTTCGGCGGCCCGGTGGAAGTTGTCCTGTGACCGCTGCCAGCTGCCCGTCTGCCAGATCCGTCCGTAGCGCTCGACGGCGTTGCACAGAGCGCGGCCTTCTCCCAGGGAGTGGGTGAATGGTTTCTCCCCGTAAATGTCGAGCCCGGACCTGGCGGCGGCGATGGAGAGGAGGGCATGCCAGTGGTCGGGAACGGCGATGGAGACGGCGTCGAGATCAGTGCGGTTGAAAAGCTCGCGGAAGTCGTGGTAGGCGGCGCAGTCCGCGTTTTTGTATTTCTGATTGACGATGGTTTCGGCCTCGGCCAGATGCTTATCGTCAAGGTCGCAGACGGCCACCCAACGCACATCGTCATTTTCCAGAAAACCGCGCATGTTGGGAATTCCCATCATGCCGAATCCGATGCCCGCCATGACGATCTTATCGCTCGGAGGCACACGACCCCCTCTTCCCAGTACGGAGGCGGAGACGATGGAGGGGAATCCCGCCAATCCGACAGCGGCTGCGGAAACGGATTTGATGAATTGTCTTCTGTTGACGGTTTGTTTGTTCCCTTTCATGCTTGAACCTGCCTTTTTTTGGAGTGAATGGAGTTTAATTATCTTATTCCAAAAAAGTCGGGTTTTCAAGGAGTGAGGATGGCTGGGGAAACTCCGGATTGAATAAACAATGTTTTGACAAATATGGGTTCCGTGTCTTATAAATAGAGTCTTAATTTGTAAAATCAATATGGATTAGAGTCGTATACAAAAAAACGACATGGAGAATGGAATGGGATTTAAACCATATGTGTATTTCGGCGCGTCCTGGCTGGTTCCGGGACTGGGGCATTATCTTTTGAAAAAGAAGGAAAAAGCGATCGTTTTTTTCTGCGGCATTGCCCTTCTGGTCGGGTTAGGACTGCTGATGAAAGGCGAAATCGGCGCTTTCCACGGGATGGAGCCCATCCATCTGCTCGATTACCTGGGGAGCCTGGGAAACGGCCTTCTCTTTTTTATCTTCAAGGCATTGGGCTGGGGAGGGGGAGACCTGTCGGCCGCCTCTTTCCATTACGGTTCGGCCTTTATCACCGTGGCCGGATTCTTGAATCTGCTGATCGCCGTCAACGCCTTCGGTCTGGCCAAAGGAGAAAACCGTGTTTAAAAGTCACCTGTTCGTTCTCATCCTGTTTTCGATCATCGTCTCCGTGCTGATGGGCTGCATCAAATTTGACGATTTTCGGTCCATCCGCAGATACGCCCTGCGATTTTTTCTGATGATGGTCGGTGGGGTTTTTATTTTCAGCTGGGTGATGCGGTTCATTTGACATGTGTGTCAACGGAAAAAAAAGGGAGAGCGTCTGATGTCGGATAAAAAGCGGAAAAAAGTGAAAAAAAGCGGTTCTGCCCGGGAGAACGTGGAGATGATTCTGGAAGTTCTGATCATCGTGTTTTTCATCAACACCTTTTTGGTGCAGACCATGGGGGTTC
>JAHIPL010000072.1 GCA_018894615.1 Acidobacteriota bacterium
AGGTGAACTCGAGGCCCTGGGTTTGGCCCGGGACCCCGACGTTCTCGACACCTGGTTCAGTTCCGCCCTCTGGCCCTTCAGCACATTGGGATGGCCCGATCCCGAGACGGCGGAAGTGGAGGAAGGGCAGCGTCCCCTCGGGAAAAACGGGTTCCCTTCCGACTGCCTGAGCTACTATTATCCGGGTTCATGCCTGGTCACCGGCCGGGATATCATCACCCTCTGGGTGGCCCGAATGATGGTCATGGGGCTCTATCTTCTGGGAGACGTGCCCTTCACCGACTGTTTTGTTCACGCTAACATTCAGGACGGCAAGGGCGAACGCATGAGCAAGAGCAAAGGAAACGGCATTGACCCCGTGGACATCATCGAACGCTACGGGACGGATGCCATGCGTTATGTCCTCTGCGAGATGCAGACCGGGACTCAGGACATCCGGCTCCCCGTCCAGGCCGTCTCCCCCTTCACGGGGAACACCATCGACCTGGCGACAGCCAGGCACGGGCGGACCATCTTCACCTACATCTGCCCCGAAACAAACAAGGAATTTGACGTCCTGGGAACCATGCCCGACCTTCCCGTCGGCAAAATCATAAGCGAACGCTTCGAAGTGGGCCGGGCTTTCTGCACAAAACTCTGGAACGCCGCCCGCTTCGCCCTGATGAACCTGGGACATCATGATTCGGTTCCCCTCTCGAAAAGCGAGCTCCGGCCGGAGGACCTCTGGATCCTCTCCCGCCTCTCCCATATCGTCCGCAGAGTGACGGAGCAGCTGGAGGCCTACAATCCCTCGGCGGCCATTGGGACGGCCCGGGAGTTTTTCTGGAGTGAGTTCTGCGACTGGTACCTGGAATTCATCAAGCCCCGTTTCAAGAATGATGCATCGGCCCCGGCCGCGCGCACGGTTCTCTCCTATGTTCTCGACCGGGTGCTTCGTCTTTTCAACCCCTTCGTCCCTTACATCACGGAAGTGCTCTGGAAACGGCTGAACGACCAGTGCCCGGCGAGGGGACTGGAAAAAATGTCCAGGGCGCCCGATCTGCTCATCACGGCCTCCTGGCCCCAACCGGACAAATCCCTGGAAGACAGGGCCATCGAAGAGGATTTCGGACTGATCAAAAACACGGTCGGGGCCGTCCGCGAGCTGCGGGCCCGCTACAACATCCCCCCCTCGAAGAATGTCACGGCCCTCATCAAGGCGGACAATCCATCGGCAGGCATTCTGAACAGGCATCAGGACCTCATTCTCCACATGGGGGGAATCTCGGATCTGAATATCGCCCCGGACATCGAGCGTCCGGCCACTGCGGCAACTGCTGTGGTGGGCGACTGCGAGATCTATCTGGAAGGCCTGATCGATCCGGACATGGAAAAAACCCGTCTGACCAAACAGCGGGATAAACTGTTGATGGAACTGGAGCGGGCGGAATCGCGGCTGAAAAATCCCCACTTCGTCGACCGCGCCCCTCCCGAAGTCGTCGAAAAGGAAAAAGCCAAGCTGGCCGACATTCAGGGAGAGATATCCCTGATCGAAGAGAATCTGGCCCATCTGAACAGAGAGTGACCCATTCACCGGAAAGGACATGACAGAGAAGGACATTCTCAAGTGGCTCCTTGATGGGGATGTGTCCATTCAATACCAAACCCACCGGGACCTGCTGGAAAACGAACGTCCCGATTTTCAGGAACGCATCGCAAAAGAAGGTTGGGGCGCCCGGTACCTCGGCCAAAGGCGAAAGAACGGACACTGGGGGATGGGATTTTATCAACCCAAGTGGACATCCACCCATTACACCCTCCTGGATCTGCGGAATCTGTGCATGACACCGACTGTTTGGGAGACTCAAGAAACGATGTCCCTCATCCTTCGCGACCACAAAGACGATGACGGCGGCATCAATCCTGCCAAGACCGTTTCGAAGAGCGACGTCTGCATCAACGGGATGGTGCTCAACTACGCCTGCTATTTCAGAAGCGATGAGTTAGATCTCCGGTCCATCGTGGATTGCCTGATCGAGCAGCAGATGACGGACGGCGGGTTCAACTGCCACTCCAACCGGTCGGGCGCCGTTCACAGCTCCCTTCACACCACGCTCTCCGTGGCCGAAGGCCTATGGGAGTACCGAAAAAACGGTTACACCTACAGGCTGGAGGAGGTGAAGCGGATGGAGGAGGACGCCAGGGAACTTATGCTGCAGCACAGGCTGTTCCGATCTGATAGGACCGGCACTATCATTCGCCCCGGTTTCCTTCGTCTTCCATATCCTCCACGCTGGTTTTACGATATCCTGCGTGCCCTGGACTATTTTCAATCGGCAGGTGTTCTATACGATCCAAGAATGCAGGATGCAATGGATGTTTTGATAAAAAAGCGGAGGCCGGACAACCGGTGGCCGCTTCAGGCCGCTCATCCGGGGAAGATCCACTTCCAGATGGAAAGGGTCGGCGAGCCCAGTCGCTGGAACACCCTCCGGGCCCTGAGAGTGCTCCGGCATTTCGACAGGAATAAAAAGGAGATGTCCGGTATCTCGATAAGCTGAAAACGGAATGAAAGACATGAATCCGGTTCCGGACGAGGGAAAAAGCCGCGCCTCGAAAAAGGTTCGGCTGAAGCCCTGGCTTTCTTTATTCGGCCTTCTCCTGATTGTTCTCGTCGGCCTGGCGGTATGGCGCTGGGGCGGGCCGCTTATCGAGATTTTGAAGGATCAGGAACGGATCCGGTCATGGCTATACGGTTTCGGCCCTTGGGCGCCTTTGGTCAGTATCGGACTGAACGCGGCCCAAGTGCTGCTGGCCCCCATACCGGGGCAGGTTCTGGGTCTGGCCAACGGTTATCTTTTCGGCCTCTTCTGGGGAACGCTCTACAGCATGGCTGGGCTCATTTTGGGCTCGGCCCTGGCCATGGGACTGGGGCGCTGGCTGGGGCGGCCCGCCGTTGTCCGTCTGGTCGGGTCGGAAAAGCTGGGCCGACTCGATGCTCTGGCGAACCGCCGGGGGCCTTTGTTTTTCTTCCTGATCTTTCTTCTTCCCCTGGTACCGGACGATATCGCCTGCTTCGCCGTCGGCCTCAGCTCGCTCTCCATTCCCTTTATTCTCCTCCTGGCCGCCATCGGAAGGCTTCCGGGGATGATCGTCAGCAGCTGGATCGGCGCCCACGCCGGCGGTCTCTCCCCTCTCGGTTGGGCCCTTGTTACAGGCGGCACCCTCGCTCTGGGGGTTGTGGTGCTTCGTTTTCAAAAAAAGATAGAAGCTGGTATTCTCCGTTTCGTCAACCGCCTGAGCGGAAACCGTGAAGGATCCGACAAACGACAGGTCGAAAAAAAGGATTGAACATGGCCTGATTTTATCTCGTCATCGCCGGCCTCTTCGAGTGCGAATGGGCGATCGGACTGTCCCCCGCCCGAACTTGTCAAAACCGTCCCCCATGTGGCCTTTGAAGTGGATGATCTCGCGGCGGCTGTTGGATTTCCCGCATGAACTCTCGATGGTAATCCGCTTCGGCGGCGATATAACCGAAGGACGCCCAGACCTTTCCAGCAAGTATTCTTTCGTACAATTCCCCTGCTTTCTCCCTGTCTCCGCTGTAGAAAAAATAATTGGCCAGCCCGTAGGCGACGGCGTCGTTCATAATGCTCGAAAAACCATCTCCGGTGAGCTCATCTTCGCTCAGCTCGCCCTTGTAGAACAGGCAGAGTTGGTGATAGGCCATGTTCTCGATCACATTCATATCCTTTTGAATGGGATCGAGGGACTTTTGCGCCTCATCCTCACGCCCCAGGAGCCGCAGCGTCATATAAAGCCAATGAGTGGTGGCAACCAGCATGTCGTCATTGTGTGAAGAATCGATACCCAGCCGGTAAACCCTGAGGGCGTTCTCCAGGTCATGTTTGAGATAATAGGCCAGCCCCAGATGATACCAGATATTGGTATGAAGGGAGCTGACAGGGATGTTTTGCTCGTTGGGCATGCCGTCTGGTTCAGTCTGGTCCTCAGTCCCCTCGATCAAAGAGGCAGCCTTCTCGAAATCCTGCACGGCCTTGTCGAACTCTCGTATTGAGATATAACGGTGCCCCTTGTGCCGGTAAAAACGGGCGTCATCGGGGAATTTTTGAATGCCTTTTGTGTAAATCCGAATGGCCTCCCGGTAATCACCCGTGTAGGCCGTCCATCTCCCGAACCAGATAAGGGCGTCGGCGTTTTCGGGTCGGGTTTCATATTCAGCCCTAGCCGCTTCATATTTTTCAAGGATCGCCTCATTTGGTTCCGATGCGAAGAGTGGCACTCCCAGGAGAGAGAGAGCCTGAGCCCCTTCAGGAACCGGTAACAGGATGTTTGTCTTCATTTCGCCTTCTGCCGGGCCCTTCGACACTTGGGATTTCTCCCCACAGGCTGAAAAAATGAGTACCCCAGCCAAAATACAGATTCCTCCAAACCACATATATGTCATTGTTTTTTTCATTTGGATTACTCCTCCTCCTTTTTTTCCTCTGGGTAATTGGAAAAATTCAGGTGGGCGATCCGGAACCGGGCTATCTGAAATCGGGGGCGTAGACAAAGTCGATGTCGAAGGCGATGATGTCCTGCCCGATGAGTTTGGAATAGGTCCCCTTCTGGTCAAATCCTTCAAACCGGCCGTCGCTGCCGGAGCTGGCGATCCAGCAGGTTTCGTTGCCGGGATCCGCCTTGAAAAAAAACTCCCGGCCCCACGCATCCTGCATATGCTCTTCCCTGGCGAAGCCCTCCTCCAAAAGTTCCTGAAGGCTTGAAGGATGCTTCATTTTTTCGAGATAGAACACCTGAACGCCCTGGGTGAGCTGCTTCATCCGCTCCATGGTCTGCATGTAATACTCGACCATGAGAGGATCGTTTGCCGTTATTTTCTCCGGCGGTATTAAATCAATCTTCTCCGGAGGCTTTTCTCCTGTTGTCATTTGACCTGTTTCAGATTTCGGCAAATCCTCCTTCGATTCCTCTTGGACGGGTTCGTCGAATTTCCCGGCCAAAAGATCATCCATCTCCATCATGGCCAGATTGAACTGAACGGAGCCCTCATCCTCCGCGATGATCCGTTCCAGCAGTTTTTGGCCGCCCTCTCTGTCTCCCAGATGAAGAAGGGCCCTGGCCTTGGTCAGGACCAGAGCATATCGGTCGGGCGTATTCTCCAGAATTTTTTCGGCGTAATAAAGAGCCGCTCCCCAGTCATCCCTTTCCTGGGCAAAAACGGACAGCTTGTCAAACGCCTCATGATGTCTCTCCCCGTCATCCGGATATTTGTCGATGTAGCTTTCCAGCCCCCTTTCGGCGGAGCTCTGGTCCTCGACCGTCATATAAAGGGTATGAAGGTTCCAGTGGGCCATCTGTGTTATTCCGGTGTCGGGAGCCTTGAACAGAATTTCCCGGGCGTGTTCAATTATTTTGTCATAGTCCGGTGAATCGAATCCCTCGACTTTAGTCAGCTTTTGTATCTCCTCGAGTTGCAGCCGCGCGATCTTTTCCTGTTCATCGGAAGAAAGTTCCGATCGTGCATAAAA
>JAHIPL010000007.1 GCA_018894615.1 Acidobacteriota bacterium
ATCAACCTCCCACTAAAAAATGACCTCAAAGGAGAACCATCTTTGAACATCACATTTATCGGCGCCTGCCGTCAGATCACGGGATCCTGTTATCTTCTGGAATCGGAGGACAGCCGTGTTGTCATCGACTGCGGCCTTTATCAGGAACGGGATTATCTTGGACGCAACTGGAAGCCCTTCCCCTTCGATCCCGGTGATGTCGATGCCCTGATCCTGACGCATGCCCATCTCGATCACTCCGGACTGACCCCAAAGTTTGTAAGAGATGGCTTTAAAGGTAAAATCTATGTCACCCGTCCCACGGCCGATCTGATTCCCATCGTACTGCTGGACGCTGCGCACATTCAGGAAGAGGATGCCGCTTACAAAAAAAAGAGGCACAAAAAGGAAAACAGAACAGGCCCCTATCCGGAAATTCCTCTTTACACGAAGGAGGACGCCGAAAAGAGCCTTCTTCAGATCGAATCGGTTCCCTACAAAGAAAAAGTCGATATCGGACGGGACCTTTCTTTCCGCTTTTTTGATGCAGGCCATATCCTGGGTTCGTCCATGGTCGAAATGACGTTTCGGTCCAACGGAAAGGAAACAACCATCGTCTTTTCCGGGGATATCGGCCAGATGGACAAACCGCTTGTCAAGGATCCCTCCTTTTTTGACAGGGCCGACTGGATTGTTATGGAGTCCCTCTACGGTGATCGTGTCCATGAAGATCCGATGGATATCGAAACCATGCTGCAGTCCATCATCAACCAGACTGTCGCATCCAACGGCAACATCCTCATCCCGACTTTTGCCATCGAACGGGCCCAGGAAGTCATGTTTTATCTGAATATGCTGGTGCGGGAGGACAAAATCCCCTATATGATGATGTTTCTGGACAGTCCAATGGCTGTCAATGTGACTGAAGTCTTTAAAAAACACCGCCAAAGCCTTGATAGAGAAGCGAAAGTGCTGTTTGAAACGGGGGAAAGCCCGTTTTCGTTCCCCGGTCTGAAGCTGATCCGGTCCGTGGCGGAATCCAAGGCCATCAACAACATCAGGGGAAGCTGCCTCATCATGGCCGGGTCCGGAATGTGCACGGGAGGCCGTATTAAACACCATCTTGTTCATAACATCAACGATCCAGATGCCACCATTCTGTTTGTCGGCTATCAGGCGTACGGGACCCTGGGACGGCTTATTCTGGAAGGCAAAGAATCGGTCCGCATCCACGGACGCCCCTACCCGGTCAGAGCCCGGATTGAAGCCATTCACGGATTTTCCGCCCACGCAGACCGGAACGGCCTGTTTCAGTGGGTCTCCCATTTGAAGCGCGGACCGAAGACCGTCTTCCTGACGCACGGGGATCCGGAAGCCGCCTCGGCTCTCGCTTCAAGGCTGCAGAAGGAAAAGGGCTGGAAAACGGAAATCCCTGAATATCTCGCCACCTATCGCTTAACCTGATCCGCACCGTCACTCACATCCGGCGCCGGGAAAAATCAGAATCGAAGGGTAAAAACGGTTGACTTTCCCGGGATGGAGTGCACGCTGATGGCGCCGCCGTGCTGCCGCATGATCTGTCGGGAGAGGCTGAGGCCGATTCCCGATCCGCCTTCTTTTGTCGAAAAAAAAGGGATGAAAATTTTCTCGAGGTTTTCCTTGGAAATACCTGGCCCGTTGTCTATAATCTGGATCTGAATACGGCCTCGGCTGTCGTGCTGAGAGCGGAGTTCGATCACAGGACAGGGAATGCTTTCAACGGCCTGCAGCGCATTCAGAAGGAGGTTGATCAGAACCTGTTCGATGAGTTCGGTGTCTGCGGTGAGCTCCAGATCGGCCGGTTCGATGACGGATGTGAAAGCGATGGCTTTTTCCTTGATGTTGGAGTCCATCAGGCGTTCGATCCGGCTGAAGAGTTCCCGGACCGATATCATCTGCAACTCAGGTATGGGAATGAGAGTCAGGTTGCGGTAGGCATCGACAAAGTGGAGCAGTCCCCGGCTGCGGTTCTGAATCGTGCCGACGGCCTGTTTGATGTCGATCAGGTTTTCACGCTCCTCATCGCTTCCCGAGTGATCGGAACAGGGGAGGTCCCCCAGGAGATCGTTGATGGTGGATGCCAGGGAGGAGATGGGCGTGATGGAGTTCATGATTTCATGCGTGAGGACGCGGATCAGCTTCTGCCAGGCCTCGATTTCCTTTTCTTCCAGTTCGCTCTGAATGTTCTGAAGGGAGACGAGTGAAAACTGCCGCCCGCGAAGCTTGAAGCCCGTGGCGTAAAGAGAGAGCTGCAGCAGTTCATCATCGTCCTCCACCTTTACGAGAGCGCTCTCACGGGGCCTGAGACGCTGGAGCGCATCCACCAGGTCATCGCTCTTGCTTCGCAGGAGCTGAATATTTTTCAGGCGGGGGAGATTCAACAGCCTTTTGGCGGCGTTGTTGATGAGCTCCACATTGCCGTCCGGCGTGAAGGCGATCAATCCGATCGCGACATGCTGGACGATCGTCTGCAGATACCGGTAGTGCTCCTCTTTTTCAGCCCGGGCTTTTCGAAAGGCTTCCGTGACGTCGGTGAAGGCGTCCTGCAGAAGCTTGAAGGACCGGCTGACGTTTTTTTCCTTAAATGACTGGGAAAAATCGCTGTATCTGATGCTGTTGAAAAAACGGGCCAGGTCGCGGTTGGTTTTATCCACATAATGAATGAGGCCGTAGACTTGATAGACGATGAGAAGGGCGGTGATAAAGAGGGGGGCGTAAAGATCGGTTCGAAAAAGAAGATAAAAAAAGAACAGCAGAGACAGGCTCAGCATCAGGACCCGCCCGACACACAGGACACGGAATGTTTTATAGACCATATTTTTCCAGTCTTCGGTAGAGGGACGTCCGGGAGAGCCCAAGTTCCTGGGCGGCCTTACTGATATTGCCGCCGTGTTTGCTGATGACCCGGCGAATGATGGATTTTTCCACATCTTCCAGGTTGAAACCGTCAAAGACTATTCCGTTTTCCCGACTGTCTTTCTGGGGAAATAAGAAATCCGTCGGCTGAAGGACACGTGTGTCGCTGAGGATGACGGCCCGTTCGATGGCGTGCTGAAGCTCTCGGACATTCCCGGGCCAGCCGTATTTTTCCAGCTTTTTCAAGGCGCCCGCGCTGATGCACATGCCCGTTTTGTTGTATTTTTTGGTGTACCTCTGAAGAAAGTGTTCGGCGAGGGCGGGGATGTCTTCAACCCTGTCCCTCAGCGGAGGAAGATGGATTTCAACAGTGTTGATGCGGTAGAGCAGATCCTGCCGGAATTTGCTTTCCGCCACCAGATCATCTAAGGGCAGATTGGTGGCGCAGATGAGTCGGACATCAATATCGATGGCGTTATTGCTGCCCAGTCGAGTCACCTTGCGCATATCGATCACCCGAAGCAGCTTGGCCTGAAGAGCGAGAGGGATGTTTCCGATCTCATCAAGAAAGAGAGTTCCGCCGGAAGCGACTTCAAATCGCCCGGCCCTTTCTTCTTTGGCGTCGGTGAACGCCCCCTTGGTGTGACCGAAGAGCTCGCTTTCGAACAACGTTTCGCTCAGCGCTCCGATATCGACCGAGATAAAAATCTGATCCGTGCGGGATGACTGGCGATGCAGCTCTCTGGCCACAAGTTCCTTTCCCGTTCCGTTTTCGCCGAGAATGAGAATATTGGCATCTGTGCGGGCCACTTTGGAGATGGTGTTGAAGACCTCGGACATCGCCCGGCTGATCCCGATAAAATCGTGGAAGGGCTGATCCATATCGGCAATCAGCTGCTTCTGAATGGAGCGGAGAGAAGATGTTTCTTTTCGGGAATGTCTGAGGTTCATAGCGGCCGACAGGGTGGCCAGCAGTTTTTCATTCTGCCACGGCTTGAGGACGTAGTCCGTAGCTCCTTCCTTGATGGCCTTCACCGCCATTTCCACATCGCCGTACGCGGTGATGAGAATGACGACGGACGACGGGTCGATTTCAAGAATGGTGTTAAGCCAGTGAAAGCCTTCCGTGCCGCTGGTCGCTCCTTTGGCGAAATTCATGTCCAGCAGAATGACGTCGTAGGATTCATTTTTCAGAAGGGTGAGCAGGCTCCGGGGATTGCTGTCCGCATGCACAAGCGCAAAGTGCTTTTTGAGAAACAGCCGAACGGCCTGAAGGATATCCTCATCGTCATCGATGATCAGTATTTTCCCTCTTTTTTTGTCCATGTTATCCTCCAGGAGAAACCTGTCCTGAGAGGCGAAGGACTTTTTTCCTCCGGCAGGTGTCCATTATAACAGAAGTGATTATCCCTTTCATGCTATCCTCTTCTACAGCAATAAATGTGCCTACCGAGGAAAATTCCGGTGAATACGGAAACAATCCTCTCGTTGACGGTTTCATGTGTCCGATAGCGTACACTATTTGTCGAGAAGCGTACACCCTTCAGGGCAGGGAGAACCTTTTTCACAGGAGAGGCGCCCTCTTCATTTGATGGCATGTTTATTGCTAATATATCGTCGAGTAAGTTGTAAGCCCTGGATCGTTTCCGGCAGAATGTCCTTGGAGGAAAAACAATGGGAATGGACAAACAGATTAAAAAGAAAAAATGGCCGCCGAAAAAAATTATCGCTCTCTCACTGACGGCCGCATTTATCATTCTTGTTCTTTATGTCTTTTTATTTAAACTGAATAAATCTTCATTGAACGTGAAAAAGGAAAGGATCACGATATCATCGGTCACTCGCGGGCCGTTTCAGGAGTTTATTCCCGTCCAGGGAGAAGTGATGTCCCTCAGGACGCACTACATTCCGGCCGGAGAAGGAGGCCGCATCGTCGAGATCTTCCTGGAGGCGGGAACAATGGTCAACAAAGGAGATCCCATCCTTCGCCTGGAAAACACCGACCTTCTGATGACCATCATGTGGCGGGAAGCGGAATTTTTCCAGACGGAAAACAATCTTCGGAACACCCAGCTCCAGCTCGAACAGAGACGGCTGCAGCTCAATCAGGAGCTGGCCCAGGTGGACAACCAGCTTATGCAGCGGAAAAAAACGTACGACCGGTACGAAGCTCTGATCAAGGACAATCTCATCTCCAAACATGAGTATGAGTTGTCCAAATCCGAGTATGATTACTGGGTGAAGAGCAAGACGCTGACGGAAGAAAGCATCAAGAAGGATCTTGAGTTCCGTGAAGCCCAGGTGATATCTCTAGAAGATAATCTGCGAAGAATGCGAAGCAACTTGGATGTCATCAAGCAGAAACAGGACAGCCTGATCGTCCGCGCTCCGGAGACAGGCCACCTCACCGCTCTGGTCGCTGAAATCGGACAGCAGAAGCGTCAGGGAGAGGAACTGGGCCAGATCGACATTCTTGACGGTTTCCGGGTCAGGGCCCGCATCGACGAGTACCACATCGCCCGTGTCGAGCCGGGGAAATTCGGTTCCTTTGAGTTCGGGGCGGGCGGCCGTTTGAAGGTGACGCGAAAATACCCCGAGGTCACGAACGGACAGTTCGAGGTGGACATGGAGTTTGCTGATACGGCTCCGACAAACATCACCCGCGGCCAGACACTCCACATCAAGCTTGAACTCAGCGATGTGTCTGAAGCCATTCTGGTTCCGAGAGGCGGCTTCTTTCAGTCGACGGGGGGCAACTGGGTTTATGTGGTCAACAAGGAGGAAACGCTGGCAACCCAGCGCCGCATCCGCATCAACAGGCAGAACACAGAAGTTTTTGAAGTGCTGGAGGGTCTGGAGCCCGGAGAAAAGGTGATCACGTCATCTTACGAGAGCTTCGGCAACATGGATCAGCTCATTTTGAAATGAGAATAAAGGGGGAGGAAACCATTCTTCCAGTGAAATACGTATATAGAAGAAAAGAACCAAAGGAGAGATTCAATGATTAAGACAAAGGATCTGAAAAAGTTCTACCGCACGGATGAAGTGGAAACGACCGCGCTCAACAACATCAATCTGGAAGTCAAGGAAGGCGAATACGTCGCCATCATGGGACCGTCCGGATGCGGAAAATCGACACTTCTCAATGTACTCGGAATGATCGACAAACCGAGCAGCGGAGAATATTTCTTTTTTGATGAAGAGGTGTCCCGTTATTCCGAGCGACAGAGGGCCAACCTGAGAAAATCCAATATCGGTTTTGTGTTTCAGAGCTTCAATCTCATCGATGAACTGACCGTTTTTGAAAATGTTGAACTTCCACTCCTCTATCTGGGTTACTCATCCCATGAGCGGAAGGAGCGGGTCAATGAAGTGCTTGAGAACATGGAGATCATCGCCCGTAAAAACCATTTTCCTCAACAGTTGTCAGGCGGGCAGCAGCAGCGTGTGGCCGTGGCGCGCGCCATCGTCGCCCGTCCCAAACTCATTCTGGCCGACGAGCCGACTGGAAACCTGGATTCCGCGCACGGTGACGAAGTGATGCGCCTCATCGACGAACTCCATGAATCCGGTACGACCATCGTCATGGTGACCCACTCTCCGGCCTACGCCGAATACAGCCAGAGAATCATTCATCTGTTCGACGGGCATGTCGTCTCGGAGAATATTCAGCAGGAATTCAAGATTTAACGGAAGTCGCCAGCTCCGGTTCCCGCTTCCGGTGGGACCATTGTAAAAGGGTTCCCTGGCCCCAGGAGTGAAGAAAATGATCAAATTACGGAACATCACCAAGTATTATTCCACCGGCTTCGCCAAGACCTTTGTCCTGCGGGATATCAATCTGGATGTCGAGGAGGAAGAGTTTGTTACCATCATGGGCCCCTCCGGCGCCGGGAAATCCACTCTTCTTCACATGATCGGGATGCTGGACACGCCCTCAAGCGGCGAATTTTATTTTTACGACCAGAAAGTTCACCGGCTGAGCGAACGCCAGCGTTCGGAAATACACAAAAACCATATCGGATTATCAATCTGCTGGACGGTTGGATCGTGGATGAATAACCTGACCCAGGATAGATTATGACGGGAGGAAATGATGCCTAACTTGCGGAACCGGCTCCTCGCCGGACTCATAATGTTGATGATCTTCGGCTGTTCGCTCCAGGCCGGAGGGGATGACTTAAAAATGACCTTGAAGGACTGCATCGTCAAAGCCGTTCAAAACAACCTGGGAGTGGCCGTAGAGGTGATCAATCCGCAGCTGGCACAGAAGCAGGTTGCTCTTGCCTCAGAAATGTACCTGCCCCAGTTAAGCTTCGGTTATGGCATGCAGAGCACTCAGTCCCCGTCTTTCTCCTGGATCGACGCCGGGGAAGAATCAACATCTGAATATGCCGATTACCAGGCGACTTTTGCCCAACTCATACCGACCGGTGGGCAGTTCAATATCAATCTCTACTCCTATTCCAGTGAAACGAACCAGAATTACCAGACCATCAATCCCCGTTATGGCAGCCAGCTCACTTTTCAATTCAACCAGCCCCTTCTAAAGAATTTCGGTCCCCGCATCGCCGGCCGGGACATCATCCTGGCTAAAAACAACCGGGATATCTCGGAAAATCAGTTCAAAGAAAATCTGATGCAAACGGTCTACACCGTCGAGGAAGCCTACTGGAATCTTACCTACAGCATTAACAATCTGAAGGCTTTGCAGCGTTCTATCGAGCTGGCCGAGGACCTTTTGTTTAAAAATAAAAGGGAGGTGGAAGTCGGAACACTGGCCCTTATCGAGATAAAAAGTGCTGAGGCGGAAGTGGCCATGAGAAAGGCGGATATTCTTCAGGCCGAACTCCTCGTTCAGAACAATGAGGACACACTCCTCACTCTGCTCAATTTGAAAGAAGTGGGGTTGGAGCAGCGAATCATCCCCATCGATGAGCCGGTTTTTGAGATCACCAATCCCGACCTTGATCAGGCCCTGCAGACCGCCCTGGAGAACCGTCCCGACCTCATGAGGCTCCGGGCGTCCATCGAAAATTATGATCTGGATCTGACTTATTCCAGAAACCAGCTTCTTCCAGAACTGACGCTTCGGGCGTCCTACTGGAGCCCCGGGATTTCGGGTAACCAGATTCTCTACCAGGGAAACAACCCTCTTACGAACATTATCATCGGAACCATTCCCGGTGATTCCATCGATGCCCTGAAACAGGCCTTTGATTTTTCATACCGGAACTGGTCCGTCGATCTGACCCTGTCAATCCCCGTCAATGCCCTGTTCGGCAGGGCTCAGCTCGCCCGGGCGAAGCTTGGACTCGATCAGGCTAAACTCCGCCTTGAATATCAGGAGCAGCAGGTTTTTCTCGAGATTCGAAACGCCGTCCGTTCGCTCGAGACTCACTACCGCCGGGTCGTCGCCTACAGAGCGGCGAGGGAACTGGCTGAAGAAACCCTGGCGGGTGAAGAAAAAAAGCTTCAGGTCGGGTTCTCCACCAATTATCAGGTCCTTCAATATCAGCGGGATCTGGCCAATGCGAGAAGCCGGGAATTGAGGGCCATCATCGATTACAATTTGTCTCTGGCTGCTCTTGAAAGGGCGACAGGAACAATTCTCCAAAAAAACAATATCCAGACCACCGCCCTCTACGATGATTAGCCTGGCCTAATCATGGAATAGACCGCCGGAAATAATGAGGGAACTCTCTTTATCGATTGACGGCCTGCACCCAGAGAAAATCGATTATGATGGTGGGTGTTTCGATGTCGGCATTCGCACCCTCAAAAACAAAACGCAATTCGTGTTTCCCCTTAGTGAGTTCCGTTTCTTCCAGTGTAAAATTCCGGGACAGGGTGCGGTAGGGACGATAAAGATTGACGACCTGTTCCTTTCCTGAGAGAGAAACGGACGTTCCATCGAGAAGAAGTCTAACACTTCCGGACTGCGGTGTGAGTCCGGCGACAAAATGAATCCGGTACCGGCCGGTTTCCTCCACTTCCAATAAAAAACTTTTTGTCTCCCCCGGTGCTGCCGGCATCCAGACAAGACTCTGTCCTCCGGCCCAGAGACGGTTTTTTTGAAGAGTTGTACGGTCCCTGTTTGAAATCGCGTTTTCCGAGGCATAAAAGACGGAGTTTCGAGCTCCCATTCTTGCGGCCGGAAACCATTTTTCGGGAAGTTCCAGTTTTTTAACATCCTCCGTCGTCAGGGCCATAAAATCGTCGGTCAGTCCGGGGCGGGCGTAGTGATAGCCGATGCGGGCGTAGGACATACCGGGCGTCACTTCATGGCTTTTAAGCTCCATATAAAACCGGATATCCGATTGAAAGGGAAGGGAATCGAGAATGTGCCAGCGAAAATTGGTCACAAAACCCCTGTTTCCAGGCCCGTCGTTTTTTGGCTGACCGCAGTAAGGGAAATAAAAAATGTCAGGGACAGACCATGAATAATTGTAATAGTCCTCCGATCCGGTGCCGAATGTTGAGGGGACTCCTTCTCCGTCTACGAATATCTTCTCATCTCCTTCGCCCCACCAGCTGCCGTAGGGGGTGGGAACAGGATTTGGATTGAGGAGATAGGACACCGTTCCGACGTATACACCCTTCCCCGAGGCGATCAGGAAAGGAAGATCCTGGACATCCACCGGAGAGGCCGTCAGATCGTGGTTCGCCCGCCACCGGGCCCTGAAATGCATGGACCGATCCATATCCCAATCGTAATCCTGAACGGCGACTCCGATTCGGGCCGTGACCTCCTGTTCACCCCTGTTTTCCAAGGAGATCCGGCAGTTCGTTTGAAAGGGAAGAACGAAACGACAGATCATGGTGCCGTCGGGTTGAACGGTGAATGGCAGAGATGTGTAGGGATTGACTCCGGGAGCCGCTCCAAAAAAATCCCCCACAGGCGATTGAACCTGTCCCCATGGAAAATCATCAAAACGGATGTGAAGGACGGTCTGCCGGTGGGCGGCATCCCTGTCGACAGCCGTCAGTTGAATGGAGAGGTTTCGAATGGCCCGTGGGCCTTCCAGACTGAACAGTTCTTTTTTTCCGTTTGAGGCCAGAATTTCCGTTTTCTCTTCAGAGAAGGTTTCCGGAGGAATCGACAACAAGTGATCGGGATCGTCGAGGATAGTGGAGGTCCGGTCGATCGTGTGCCTGTAGGTTCGGATGTCCTCCGGTTGAAAGGTCGAAATAACAGTAGCGGAGCTATATTGCCGGACTCCCACCTGATAAAAATGGATGGTGTCAATGTCCCCGATCCAGACAAGACGCATAGAGGCAGCAAAAGGAATGGGGGCATAGGACGCGTCTCTCTGATAGATGGTCCGGCCGAATCTCTCTTTCTCCACTACCGCCATTTGGGGAAATCCATCATAGGTGGACTGAAAAAAATCAACGGCAGGGCCTTCGTAGACGGGCGTTTCAACATCATCGAGGTAAAGGCGGATGGTTCCGCTAATGGCCGCCGTCCACAATCGGACGATGGCGCCAGGGCCGCGGACGTCGGCGATGAGATACTCCCCGATTTTATTTGCGTCAGGTTCTCGGAGAACCTTTTCAAAATTGGGAATGGGCTCTCCGCCGAATCCGTCGGAGTTGGCGAACCAGTCCGGCCCGCCCGGAAGTTTGCTTCGTCTGTCATATGAAGAAAACTGGATGGTTTTGAATACAGGATCGGGAAAATAGGTCAGAGATTCCAACTCGATCATTTCCCTGAACAGTTTGCCGGTGGTGATGACTTCCCGCTGGATGTCGGCGATGCCCATTGAGAATAGAGTTAATAATAAAATGACAGGAAGACAAAAAAATCGGAATACTTTCATAATACCCCCACATTTTTTCTAGACCTTTGTCTGATTGAACAAACAACATATCAATAAGTTTACTGATGGAACAATGATAAATCAAACATCAGGCGTGTTCTTCGAGTCCTCGGCTGCAGCGGATTTTTTCCGGAAACGGTGAAGAATTCCCGTCAGCAGATACAGTGGACCGTAGAGAGCCGCCGCCGCAGCCGCGAATCCGAGATTTTTAAGCTGTAGCATATCCATTCCCCAGCCGAATTGATCGTCATTGATGAGATAGGTCCATGTTCCTGATGGCCCTTTGAGATCCTCACGGGTGTGTTCGATGTTGTCCGGGTGCTCAGCCAGATGGCGAAACTTCTCGAGGATGTCCCTTTCAAGTTCGTTCTGCAGGGTGAGGAACATGTCTGTCGCCTGTTTCTGAAATTCTTCGAAGGGGGTTTGTCCTCCGACTTTGACCAGATGAATGCTGTCTCTCAGATCCTGAACGGCAGCCAGGTGGTCTGCCCAGCTTCGATCGATGAAATGAAGTAGAATGCGCCGTTCAAGCCGGACGAAGTCGTCTGAATTCATCCATTCGGCGAATTTGTTATACAATTCCGGGGAAGCGTCCTTCAGGAATAACGAGGAGGAGGAAAACAACAGCACGTCTCGGCGCCAGTCCTGCATGATCAGCCTCTGCTTTTCGATGAGGGAGGAATAGTTGGTGAGTGTTTTTCTTATTTCAAAATTCTGTCCTTCGATGATTCGCTGGGCGCGGGAGATTTCCCGTATAAAAACAGAACTGCGGAGGGGCCCCTCCTTTTTTTCCCGATGAAGGAGGGGAGAAAAAGCGTCCTTCAGACCATATCGGACAACCAGATCGTCTTCGAGGCTGATAAAAAACCGGGAGGTACCGGGGTCGCCCTGGCGACCGGCCCGTCCCCTGAGCTGACGATCGATACGTTGGCTTTCATGCCGGTTGGTTCCGATGACGTGAAGTCCTCCGAGAGAGAGAACCGCCTTTCTGTCCTTCTGTTCGCTTCCACCGAGCCGAATGTCCGTTCCCCGCCCCGCCATGTTGGTGGAGATGGTCACGGCATTGGGAGCGCCGGCTTCGGCGATGATGGCGGCTTCGTGTTCATCGTTCCTGGCATTGAGAACCTCGCACAGGACACCTGAATTGACAAGATCTTCCGCCAGGCTTTCCGACTCGGCCACATCGGCCGTTCCGACAAGGACAGGTCGGCCAGTGCTGTGTGTTGTCCGGATTTCTTCGAGAAGGGCGCGGCGCTTGTCGGCGGCTGTGCGAAAAACAATATCGGGTTCATCCTGACGAATGTTGGGTTTGTTGGGTGGAATGATGACAACCGGAATCCCATAAAATTGATGGAATTCTTCGGAGGCTGAAGCGGCTGTGGCCGTCATTCCACAGAGGCGGGAAAAGAGGCGGAAGTAGTGCTGAAGGGTGATGGTACCGAGAATGCGGCCTTCCGATATAAACTGAAGCCTCTCCTTGGCCTCAACGGCGGTCTGGAGGCCGTCCGGCCAATGCCGTTGATCGACCACCCGCCCGGTGAATTCATCCACGATTTCGATGCGTTTATCGCGAACGATGTAATCCCTGTCTCTCTTTAAAAGAAACCGGGCGTGGAGAGCGCAGTTGAGTGCAGTCAATATGTCCAGATTTTCAGAGGCATAAAGATTTCCGCATTTGAGAGTCTTTTCAGCCAGGGTCTGGCCTTCGGGGGTCAGAAAAACGTTGCGCTTTTCCTCGTCCGTGCCACAGTGGTGTTCCTCATCAAAAGAGCGGACAAGCTCGGCCATAGGGAAATCGTTACGGCGTGTTCCCGTTCGGACTCCGGCGATGACGAGGGGGATGCGGGCCTCATCGATGAGAATGGAATCGGCTTCATCGACAAGGGCAAAATGATAGGGCCGCTGAATGAGACGGTCAGGGGACCGGGTGATATTGTCGTTCAGAAAATCGAATCCGGCCTCTTTGGCTGTGGCATAGGTGATGTCGCTTCCGTAGGCGTCCTGCTTTTTTTCCACCGACATTCCTTCCTGAATGAGTCCGACACGAAGATCAAAGAAACGATAAATGGGTTCCATCCAACCGGCATCCCGTCGGGCGAGATAGTCGTTGAATGTCAGAACATGAACGCCTCTTCCGGTCAATGAATTCAGAACGACCGGAAAAACGGCAGCCAATGTTTTTCCCTCCCCTGTCGGAAGTTCAACGACTTTTCCTTTATGCATGGCCATTCCGGCCAGGACCTGGGATTGGAAAGGAAAAAGCCCGATGGTTCGGCGGCTGACCTCCCGGATGAGAGAAAAACACTCGATGAGAAGATCATCGAGGGAGGCTCCGGACAGGGCTTTTTGTTTCAACTCACGGCATCGGGCTTTGAGTTCCCGGTCGGGAAGTGATTCGACCGGCTGGGCTGATATGGCCTGGAGATGGACCATGTATTCGGACAGGTCAGTTTCCATGGTCTCACCCCGCAGACGACGCAGGGCTTTTTTCCAAATAGGGGACGAATGTTTTGGGATCAATGGTTCGGTCATATGAGATGGCCTTAATATCTTTTTCATCAAACGGCTCCTTTCAAGTTGGGAATGGACGTTGAGAAAAAGATTAGGCCGGCGGTCCCCGGGGGATGGCGAACAGGAAAACATCGGCTGATAAAGGGAATTCAATTGACCGGATGGACCTCAGGCAGATGAAGGCCGTGAAAAAAAAGAGGATGGGCAGAAAGAGAAAGAGGGGAGGGAAAACAAGAGAAAAAAAGAATAGAAAGGTGACAGAAAAGACGGAATATTGAAAAGGGGAGGGGAGGTTCCGTCCGTTTGTTCTTCGTTTGCTGATCATAAGTCTTCGTTCACTATAGAAATTTTTCCTCCTATTGTCAATTGAAGGAAGAAAGGGTAAACGAACGGATGTTATTTCAGGTCGGTTTCGGCCTGCTGAAATCCACCCTTCAGCGAATCATATGTAAGGGAGACATTTCCTCTTCCCTTAACGAGCAGACGGATGTCGATCCGCCCGTGACCCCGGACACCGTTTTCGACCCAGAAAAAATTATCCTGTGTTTTGATGGGCTGGGTCAAATCGCGGAATTTGTCCGTCAGGTATCCGGCCGCCAGGATTTTGACGTTTTTTCCTTCCAGGGTGAATTTGTCGGCCCTGTGGATTTTTTTCTGAATAGCTATCTGGGAGATACTGGGAGTCAGGCGAGTGTTGGCAATCCGGATATCCATCTGATATACGTCACCTTCCAGCTTTTTGACCGCAATCTTCTGGAATTCAAGATGTGGAAGCTGATCGGCGTGATAAAAGATGAAGGCGGCGTTGCGGTGACAGGTGTCGGCCAGCTGAAAGAGGGAAGGCACGCGGCGGCCGAATTTTGTCACTCCTCCGATTTCGACTTCTCCGTACAGCGGATGGTTGTAGGGTTTCCATTCCACATAGGATTCCCCCAGCATGACGTGGTCGTGGAAAAACAGTTCGTTGAACTCGTTGGCCAGCTGGCGCTGTTCCTGTTCTTCAGGCGTCATGTTCTCCTGTTCCTCCTCATTCCCGAACGGCATGGATTCAAAAGGATCCATGTCGAGCTCGTTGGAGAAGGTGTAGATGCCCAGACCGTAGTACGTGAAATCCACCGTTCCTCCGTATACGGTGTAGAGGTCCTTGTGGATGATGATGTAGCGGTAGCCGGGCAGGATTTTTTCTCCGTTGTGG
This sequence comes from Acidobacteriota bacterium, assembly GCA_018894615.1. GTDB lineage: Bacteria > Acidobacteriota > Aminicenantia > Aminicenantales > Aminicenantaceae > JAHIPL01. The sequence goes on from JAHIPL010000007.1 coordinate 14,404, forward strand.
CCGATGGTGTCCATGACCTGCTTGTCCATCATGGGCAATTGCCCCATATTCGGAGCGGCCGGTCCGACCAGAATCATGCCGCCGTAGTTGTGAAAGCTCTGCGCGCCCATGATGTTGGGGTGAGCGATCAGAAAATCCCGGCAGGCGATGGTTTCCGGCCAGCAGAAGGGATAGGGGCCGGCGCCCATCTGGACGTAGCTGGGCATCCAGTTGTACCCGAAATTCCGGTTCATATCGTACCCGCCCGGGCCGTCCTCGTTGATGCGGCCGTCGCCGTCGTTGTCGATCCCCTCGGAACCGAGCATGATGTATTCCCCTTTTTTTCCGGCAGGTGCGGGAATGAGAATACGGGAATCCCTTGGGTGGGGGATGAGACGGCCGTCCGGGTCCTTTTTTCTCATCTGGGTGATGAATCCGTCACCGTTCAGGTCTTCGGCCGGATCTTCGTCCGCGGTCCCGTCCCGGTCCTCGTCGAGAGGAATGATCCCCGTCCGCAGCTCTTCCGCCTTGTTGATGAAAATATCGCGGGAATCGGGATTCATGGTCGGAATGAGATAAAAGGACCGCTCATCCAGAAGCCGTGTCGCAAATTGGGTTTTGCCGTAGTTTTTGAGGAGGTAGTACATGGCGTACAGCGTCACTTCCGTCCCCTGGATTTCATTGCCGTGGATGTTCCCGTCGATGTAATAACCGGGTTTGTGTTCGCCCGGACCCGTTTTGGGATTGTTGATGACGACGCTCCAGATATCGAGGCCTCCATGGCTTTTGCCGAGGGATTCCATCTTCACAAACTGCGGATAGGCTTTTTGAAGATCTTTCAGCGCCTGCGTCAGTTCCGCGTTGTCATAAAAATGATCGAAGGACAGGTTGACATCCGCGGCTGAAACAGCGATCGCCAGCAGAATAACCACGGCACTGAGGGTGATAAAAGAGATGGTCTTTTGTTTTTTGTTCTTCATTTGTTTTTCTCCGCTCACTGAAGGACGACGGAAACCGTTTCCGTTCCAAGTCCCGGGGCCGAGGCCGTTAAGGTCACCTTGGATCCCTTTTTCCCTTTGATCGTCCATTCGGCCTTTGCAGTGCCGCCGCTTCCGTCGAGGAAGGGGAGGGTGACGACGTTCTGACCAGAGAAAATGGTCTGGCTGCGGGACAGACCGCACTCGATGCGGATGGGCCAGGCCGTCCGGGCCCGGCGGGCCTGGGCGGTTGACGTGGGAAACCAGCCGGGGTTGGTGAAATGGACGGTCAGCCGGTAGAGCCCGTTCTCCAGGGCGGCGACATGGACCTTTTTAACCGCGATTTGCCCGATTTTTTCCATGAGACCGATGTAAAAATCCGTGTGCACGGCGATGGTTTTTTCAGCGAGGGCGGGCGGAGGTGTTTGGAGATAGGGGACAAAGCCGCCGATTTCCACTTCTCCGAGTGTCGGATGATTAAAGGATGTCCAGTCGACGAATCCCTTGTCCGGGCGGGCCTCCGCGGCCCACTTCAGGAGATAGGCGTCGGGATGCTCCTCCCCGTCACCACCCGGCTTTTTCGGCATCTGGTCGATCATGTCAGCCATCCGTGCCGGGGTCAGCTGTCCGGATTTAACCATGTTGATGACCATGGCCGGTTTGATGTTATCCGGGGCGCCCTGCTCCTTGAGAAAGGCCGCGATTTTATCTTCACCGAGAGCCAGAAAATCATCATTGGACATATCCTTGAGTTTTTCAGGCGTCAGAGCGTCCTTGACGGGCTCCTTTTTCGGTTCGGGAACGGCCCAGAGATCGGACGAGAAGACTTGGACACCGTGCTGGAAATAGCAGTAGGCGGCAAACGAACCCTTCACCACACCGGACGCACGGTTTTGCGGATAGTCCAGTTCGGCCTTTTTGAGGGCGTCCTTGTACTGCTTTTGAATTTCAAGAAAAGAGGGCATATCCAAATTGTCGATATTCATGGCCGGTCCCGAGCCGAAAATCATGGCCACCAGGCTGGCGTCGACTTCCATGCCGGCAGGGACCATGCCGCTGTTTTTGATGATGTCGACGATTTCCTGAACCTCGTATTCCTTGTCTTCCTCCAGTCCCAGCATCGTTGCGAAACGTCCTGTGGCCTTGATTTTGTTTCCCGCGGCTTGGGCCCGGCCGGTCTGTTGGAGGTTGAGAAAGGTGTTCTCGGTTGAATAATTGAGAACCAAAACGATGTTGGGCTTTGAGAGCATAAATTGAATGAGTGCGACGGTTTCCTTCTCCGAAAGGGGATGGAGACCGGTTTGCGGGTTGTTATACTCATAATCATGGGGAAAATTGCGATTGAGCTCGACTCCGCCGGGGTGGTCTTCATTGATGAGGCCGTCGCCGTCATTGTCCAGCCCTTCGGTGTACACCTTGTAGAGGCCGGACTGTCCTTTTTTGGGATCGGCCTGAATCAGAAGACGGGATTCTGAGGGGTGGGCGATTTGGGTGCCTTCCGGATCCTTGACGCGCATCTGGGTGATCACTCCGTCCTTGTTCAGGTCATCCGGTCCGTCCTCATCGTCCCTGCCGTCCAGATCATCGTCGACGGGCTTCATGTTTCCCTTGCGTTCGATTTTGAGATCGGAGAAATAAAATCCGGCCACGTCGGGATTAAGAAGAGGTGCAATGTAAATGGTCCGGGTGTGAAGAAGCTGAGTGATGTTTTTATCTTTTCCGTAGCGGGTCAATAATTCCCCGGCCAGATGCAGGGCGGCTTCCGTCCCGATCAGGTGAGTGCCTTCCAGGTTGGCGGTGACCAGGATGGAGGGCCGGTTTTCCGGTTTTGAATAGGACGGATTCTCTGAGGCGATCCGCAGAACCTTGATGTCCTTCCCTCCGGCGCTGCGGCCGATGGTCAGGAGTTCCGCCGTCTGCGCATGCCGCTCCCCGAGGGTTTTCAGGGACGCGTTCACTTCCTCCGGGGTGTGGTATCTCTCGAGGGGCGCGGCGGAGAGAAAAAGCGCCGCCGCACAGACGAGGCTGAAATAAAGGGAAACCTTGTGTTTCATTCAAATTCCTCCTTTAAGCATGGTGCGATTGACGGGCCGGCTGTATTCTCCTCCGAAATCAATCGTCCTTCTCTGTATGTACGAAAAAAACCGAAAAGAGTTCCCGCGAGGCGGTATCCATCTTGAACCGTTATGCATTTTATAGGAAAAACATGTAAAATAAAACAATGAGTTGAATTTGATATCTGAGGAGGAGAGAGATGAAACCAAAGCTTCGTTCGTTATCCGTTTTGTTGATGATTGTTGTACTGATTTCGGCCGTCACGAAGAGTGAGGCGGGGCAGTCGGCCGACCAGGCAAAAAAAATATTCGAAAAAATGGAGTGGAGAAATATAGGGCCGGCCGAAATGGGGGGCCGAACGGTGGACATCGACGTCGTCGAGTCCAGCCCCTGGATCATCTACGCCGCCATCGGTCCCAGTGGTGTGTGGAAGTCGGTCACGAATGGGTTTACGTGGGAACCGGTCTTTGAAAAAGAGAGCACCGTTTCCGTGGGGGATATCGCCATCGACCAGTCCCGACCCGACACTGTATGGGTTGGAACCGGGGAATCTACTTCCCGGAACAGCACCACGATCGGAGACGGTGTGTACAGGAGCACGGATGGGGGGAAATCCTGGGTCCATCGTGGATTGAAGGACACCCGTCACATCAGCCGGATCGTGATCGATCCGGTGAATCCCGACACCGTCTATGTGGCCGCAATGGGGCACCTCTGGGGCCCTAACGAAGAGCGCGGTATCTACAAAACAGAGGACGGCGGAGAAACCTGGGATAATATCCTCTATGTGAACGAGACGACGGGATGTGCCGATCTGGTGATGGACCCGTCCGACAGCCTCATTCTCTATGCGGCTTCCTACGATCACCGGCGGTATCCGTATTATTTCAGAAGCGGCGGGCCCGGCAGCGCCGTTTATAAAACCGTAGACGGAGGGCGGAACTGGAAAAAACTGACAAAGGATCTTCCGGAGGGGACGCTGGGCCGTATCGGTCTCGATGTCTCCCGCAGCAGCCCGAATGTGGTCTACGCCCTCATCGAGCATGAGGACGGGGGCATTTGGCGGTCGGAAGACAAGGGAGAATCCTGGGCCCGCACATGCGACAACGAGACCTATGTCATGGTCAACAACCGGCCCTTCTATTACAGCCAGATCCGGATCGATCCCTCGAATGACGAAACGGTGTATGTGTTTTCCGGAGGAAATTTTGTGTCCCATGACCGGGGACAGAAATTCCGGTCCGTTTCGGGGGGCACCCATCCCGACCATCACGCCCTCTGGATTGATCCGAAGAATCCTCTCCACCTCATCGACGGGAACGACGGCGGCATCGATATCTCATATGACGGCGGGCGAAGCTGGTGGGGGGCCCGAAACATGATCCTGTCCGAGGTCTATCAGATCGGATATGACATGCGGGATCCCTATTACGTGTACTGCGGACTTCAGGACAACGGGCTGTGGGGCGGACCGAGCGCCACCTATGACGCCAAGGGCATCACCAACGAGGACTGGTACGCGGTCGGCGGCGGGGACGGCTTCTATGCCCAGGTCGATCCCGAGGATCACACGGTGGTGTACGGGAATTCTCAGATGAACGGGCTGTATCGCTTTGACCTCAAAACGGGCCTGAGCAAAACCATCCGGCCTTTGGCTTCGCTGAAGGACAAACCCTACCGTTATAACTGGAATGCGCCCATCCTCATCTCCCCGCATGACGCCAAAACCGTCTACACGGCCGGAAATGTTCTATTCCGGACAAGAAACGGAGGGGTGACCTGGGAGACGATCAGCCCCGACCTGACCACGGACGATCCGGACAAGCAAAAGGACTCGGGAGGACCCATCACCCCGGACAATACCGGCGCGGAAGTGCACTGCACCATCATCACCATCACCGAATCGCCCGTTGAGGCCGGTGTCATCTGGTGCGGAACGGACGACGGCAATGTTCAGGTCACACGCGACGGCGGGAAAACATGGGCCAACACCGTCGGCAATATCATGGGCCTGCCGCCGAACACCTGGTGCTCCCGCATCGAGGCGTCTCATTTTAAGGCCGGAACGGCTTATGCCGCCTTTGACGGCCACCGGACGGACGATTACGGGACTTATGTCTATAAAACATCGGATTTCGGAAAAACATGGACATCCGTCAGAGGTGATCTGCCCTTCGGCTGGGTGCACGTCATCCGGGAGGACCTGAAAAATCCGAATCTCCTCTTCGTCGGTATGGAATTCGGTGTTTTCGCCTCCCTCGATGGGGGGCGGAGTTGGTTTTCGCCGGGCAAGCCGCTGCCTACGCTGGCGGTGAGGGACATCGCTGTCCATCCTTCCGGCGATCTGATTATCGGAACCCACGGCCGCGGCGTATGGATTATGGACGATATTCTCCCGCTTCAGGAGATGACGCCTGAAGTGATGGCGAAGGACGTTTATTTTTTCCCCATTCGGCCGGCCACGCGCTATTTTCCATCCTCCCGGTATGAGGTTTTTAGTGCGGATGAATTTTCCGTTTCCAATCCACCCTACGGAATGGGCCTGTCCTTTTATTTTTCTGAAAAGCCTGCAGATATTCCCAAGGTCTTTATAAGCGACAAGGCGGGAGAGCGGATATTTGAGATTCACCTGAAAAAAAGAGAAGGTTTGCAGCGGGCGGTCTGGGGGCTTCAATTCACACCCAAAACACCGGACGGACAGGTGGTCACGAGCTCACTCGGATTGGTTAGCGCCCCTTTTGTGCCCGAGGGGGAGTACACCGTCGAGCTTCAGGTTGGTGATCAGGTGTCCACTCAAAAAGGGCAAGTAAAACCCGATCCACGGCGAAACGTGGAGGACAAACATCTCCGGCGCCAGGCGGAAATGGTGGTCGGCGTCATGGCTGCCCAGAGAAGAATGGGACTGGCCGTCACGGCGGTCAAACAGCTCCGCCGAAGCCTGGACGGTCAGGTCAAACCGGATTTGGACAAACAAAAGAATGTTCCGGAACATGTGCGGGCCGCCCTGGCCGAGTTCGAAAGAAAATTCACCGAATTGGAGGACAGGATCAATCCCAAGGGCATCGGATACAGGGGATCTCTGGAAAATGCGCTTCGCGGAGGAGATGCCTCCACCCAGTTGTTGATGCTGGGAATGTCTCTCAGCGGATTTCCCTTCGAAGCCACGGAAACGGATGAACGTCAGCTGAAAGAGCTCACGTTGGCGGTCGGAGGACATGTCGAGCGCCTGAATGCTTTTCTGGACGGGGACCTTACCGAAATCAACGAGGCGCTCAAGGAAGCAGGGCTCAAAACCATCCGTATACCAAAAAAGATCGATTGAGAGGGGCGGCCGCCGGGCCGCTTCATTCCGTGAAGAGAAGACCTGTGATGCCGTTGGCCTCTGCGTCCGCTGTCATAATATCTCTCAGCGCTTTGACAAGACTTATGTCGGGCCGGTGAACAGTGCCGAGGATTTCCTGAACCCTTTCTGCGGCCCGTGTCTCGATGTTTTTAGCGCCGAGGGAATCCCAGGTGTCGTAGGTGTCGCGGTCGATGAGCAGGGGATAAGTGTGCTCCTGTTTGAACCACTTGCGAGTGTGTTCGGTTCTAAGGAAATCCATCTCGTCCCCCAACCCGGCGAATAGGGAGGTGGCGATGGGGTCTTCCCGCTGGCTGATCCCTTCGATCAGACGGTAGGCCATGGTGCAGATCTCGTGGTCGATGACCAGTTTTTCCAGGCACTGGCAGCTTTCGAAGTCCATCATCCCCGGGCCTGATATCACGTTGATGCCGGAGAGAGCGGCCAGGACGGCGCCGATTCCCGTTTCAAACCCGGCCTGATTGTCGTTGACCTTGGAATCACTCAGGCCCATATAGGCGTGGGTGGGCAGCCCGAGGCTTTTGGCGATCTGGGCGTAACCCGAATCTATCATCATGGTCTCGATCGCTCCCATGGGGGTGGTGCCCTTCCGCATGTCAAAACTGGAGGGGGAGCCGCCGAAGATAACGGGGGATCCCTTCGCAGCCAGCTGGGTGATGATCACACCGCAGAAATTCTCGACGCAGTGCTGCACAAGGGTGCCGGCGATGGTGACGGGGGAAGTGGCGCCCGTCATGCCCATGGAGATGAGTTCGGACGGGATGCCGGCCCGGGCGCTGTCGATCAGACTTTGGGTGGTGAGATTGCTCCACTTGAGGGGGGGGGACGGACAGGCGTCAAAGATGGCCAGAGGTTTGTCGGCCAGAGCCTGAGCGCTTCCGCGGACGGCGCACAGCATGTCAAACATGGGTTTGAATCCCTCGACTCGAAACGTCCCTGTAACGACAGGTTTGGAGCTGTATTGAAGAGCCAGAAAAAGGCGGTAGCTGTCGGCGATTTTGTCCGGGACGTCGCTGCTCATCAGACCCGTACTCTGAAAATGAATGTTCTCCAGTGCGTCGGTGACGCGGATGAAGTTTTGAACATCACGGCTGACGGCCGGTCGCTGCCTTCCTGTTTTCGGATCAAAAATATGGACGGCGGCCGAGCCCGGGTCGAAGTGGACGTGATCGCCTCCAACGATATAGGCCTTCTCTTCCGTGCGGTCGAAGAGTGTGATGGTTTCAGGGGCGCTGTCCAGAGAGTCTTCAACAAGCCCGGGTGTGATGTAAACCCGATGCGTTTCGGAATCGACACGCATGCCGGAATCACAAAAAAGGTCGAGGGCCTGCCTGTTTTCCACAAACACGCCCCGTTGCTCCAGAATAATAAGGGCTTCTTCGATGATTTTTTTGATGAGTGTCTCGCTCAGCAGTTCCAGTTTGGGGCGAATGGTCGGAATCATAACGGTCTCCTTTTCCGGATTGTCGGCAAAGCCGTAAGTGATTCATTTTACAAAAAAGTCCTGTCTGATTACAATATCCGATTACAAGAACGAAAAGCAGGACAACAAGAATGCCAGTCATCGAAAATATTCCCATCCGGATGAAACCGGCCGACATCCGGAAAAAAATGCGCCTCCCTGAAAAATATGCGGAAAGGGGGGAATTCGATCGTTTTGTCGCAGAAGTCCTTCCCCTTCTTCAGCCGCGGGCCGTCTACGAACTGGAGGAAATCACCCATAAAAATGACCTTGGGATTCAGGTGGGCCGCATCCTGTTCAACAGCCGTGTCCTGGCGCGTAATGTCAGGGATGCGGAACGTGTGTTTCCATTTATTCTGACGATCGGAGACCGTCTCGAAAAAAAAGCGGCGGAGGAAGATGATCTTCTTTGTCAGTACGTGCTGGAAGGAATTGGCGATCTGGCGCTCCATGCCGTTGACCGGTATGTGAAGGAGACCGTCTGCCGGATGCATGGAATCACCCGGCTTTCCTCCATGAGCCCCGGCTCGCTGTCGGACTGGCCGATCGAAGAACAGAAGCCGCTCTTTTCTCTACTGAAACAAGGAAGCGGGGTCATCGGTGTTCGGCTGACGGACAACCTGCTCATGCTGCCGAGGAAATCCCTGTCAGGGATTTATTTTTCGACGAAGAGGGAGTTTTTTAGCTGCCGTCTCTGTCCCCGTGAGAACTGTCCGGGTCGTTTGGCTCCCTACGATGACGAGCTTAAAAAGTCCTATAGGATTTGAATTCCATAGAATCCAGGAAAATATCCTGAAAATCGGGATCGTCGGCCAGGGAGACAAAGGCCACGCCTGTCATCCGTTCATCCATGGTTTTCCGGACTTCGCTTGAAAGCAGCAGGGCCCCGGCGCCGGCCAAAGAAGCGTTTCCAAGATAGGTGATTTTGGTTTTGTCCAGTTCCGGAAGCAGGCCGATCGCCATGGCGCTGGACGCATTCAGATGAGTGCCGAACGCGCCGGCCAGGTGAATGGAATCAATGCCCGAAACGGAGATCGAGCGGCTGCGCAGCAGAATCCGAATTCCCGTTCTGACGGCACCGACCGCCAGCTGGAGTTCCCGAATATCCTTACGGGTGACGGTGAGACCGGGTGCCAGAACAATATCGGTTCCATCCGCTGTTCGCCCGTCGGGGAGAAGAAGCCCCCTGTCGAGAAGAACGGCCAGAAGGTCGATCAAACCCGTGCCGCAGATGCTTCGAGCCGGTTCGCCGCCAACGGTGAAAATCCGGAGGCCGTCGTCCTCCCATTCCACCCTGTGAACAGCTCCCGGTAGAGCCAGTGATCCGCTGCTGATGTTAGTCCCTTCAAAAGCTGGGCCGGCGGCGGTGGATGTGGCCGCTAGATCAGTCCCGCTTTTGAGAACGATTTCACCGTTTGTACCCAGGTCCACGTAAAGGTGAGTCCCTTTTAGATCGAGGAGCCCGGACACCGTCAATCCCGCCGCGACATCTCCGCCGACAAAGCTTCTGATATTGGGAGCGATAAAGATGGGAGCGTTCGGGTGGATGTCTAGGCCGATTACATGCGCTTTGACGGAAGGATGATGGAGAAAACCGGCTTCAAAGGGAGAAACCGCGAGCGTGGATATCGGCTCGTTCAGGAAAAGATGATTCATGGCCGTGTTTCCGGCGGCGGCGGCGGCATACAGAGTACTGGGAGAGCAGCCGTTCTGTTTGCAGAGGGAATGGATGAGTGTATTGAGGGTTATGATGACGGTCTGCTGCAGTTCACGTCCGCCGTCTTTTTCTCTCAGAACGTGCGACAGTCGGGAAATGACATCGGCACCGAAACGAGCCTGGGCGTTAAGGGCGGACGCGGTGCCCAAAGATTGTCCATTCGCGAGGTCCAAAAGCTGAACGACCAGTGTCGTTGTTCCGATATCGAAAGCGATGCCGTAAAAACGGTCGGTGGTGTCACCCGGCTCGAGAGAAATCAGTTCATTGTCGTGGATTACGACCGATGCCGTCCGCGTCGATGTGAAGCTTTCCTCGTTATCGGGAGAGAAAAGTTCCATGGCAGGGGAAAAAGAGAGATGGCCCCATTCCTTTTCGAGTGTTTGTTGGAAAAGGGCGCGGGCGGGTGTCGATCCATCGGGAAGCGACAAGAGATATTTTTGAATGTCGGGATGAAGACGGATTGTGTATTCAGGGGCGGTTTCAAGAGGATGAATGTTCTGAATGAGGGATTCGTCGGGAAGTTCGATGGCGATATCATCTTGAAGAAGACAGCGGCAGGAGAGACGGCTGTTTCCGTCAAGTCCCTTTTCCTTGATTAAAAGGGCCTCCCGGTCCGACGGAGGGGGAAGGGGGCCGGAAATGATCCGGACAAGACATTTTCCGCAGACACCCTTCCCCGAACAATAGGCGGCAAGAGGAAAACCCGCTTCGATCAGAACTTCGGACAGAAGGGCTCCCTTCTTCGTTTTGAGCTCGGTCCGGAGGTTGGAGATGCGGACAGAGATGGGATTGTATCGTTTAAGTTTACTCAAGGTTGATTATCCTTAGTTCTTC
>JAHIPL010000073.1 GCA_018894615.1 Acidobacteriota bacterium
GGGCCGTTGTAGGATTCCCCCTCCAGCTGGAAGGAACTGAAATAGTTGGGATTCTTGAAGGGGCCGCCCAGGATCCCGCGGGCCGGATCGTATTCCGTCCCCTGATACTTGTCCCTCGTCATGGCCATAACGGCGGAAACGGACAGCGGTTTATCCGGTTTGACTGAAAAGGGAAGGTCCATGTTGGGAACGTCGGGACTGAATCCCTGAGAAGGAGCGACCATGTCGAACAGTCTCCAGAGCCGGCCGCGGCGGGCCTGTGTGTCGGCCGCGCTTCCCTCGGTGGGAGAATAGGCTTTTTTCCAGCTGAAGGATTCACCGCTTTTTGGATCGAAAAAACCCATATCCACGGCCAGGGAGACGGCGTTGGGGGAGGCCAAATAATAATCCGTAAGAGTGAGGTCGATTTCACCGATCCGTGATTCGTTAGGACAGAAGGACACGTGATCGTCGGGAACCCGCTGGGCGCACCAGACGGCCCCCGGTTTTCCGCTTTTCGGGGTCCACAGCGGACCGACGGGCATGATCTCAAAAAGCCACACCTCTTTGGCGTCCGCCACTCCCAGCATCTCCCCGCTGTCGTGGTAACCGTACCCGTACTGTTCGGCCAGGGAACCCATCAGCTTGACGGCCTCCCGTGCCGTGCGGCAGCGCTCCATGGAGAGCATGGTCAAAGTGGTGATGTCCATGACGGCTGAAGGGGTGGGGTTGCGCATCTTCGGTTGACAGCCGATCGTCGATTCCGTGACGGCCAGCTGATGTTCGTTCATGTAACCGAAAACACTGTGGAAGTAAGAATAGGTGTGAGGGACCTGGGGGATCTCGACTCCGGTATCGTTTTCCTTGTATTTGACCCACTTGCCTCCGGTTTCAGGCGGCCAGGTGCGGACCTGGTCGATGTGGTAGATCTTGCGCACGGCGCCGGGTTTGTGGTCGGCGGCGGGGATGTGATGCCAGGTCCAGTCACACACACCGCAGTCAGCCGTGTGAACGGTGATGACGGACCCGTCGGCCGATGCCTTTTTTCCGACCAGAATGTCGGTACAGCCGCGAACGGGCTGAGCATCCGGACAGGATAAACAATCCTCCGTTCCATTCGGGTGATTTTCCTGAATCCCTTGGGACATGGAGACGAGGAGAAGGAGGGGCAGGATCAATAAAATTAATTTTTTCAAAGCGGTCTCCTTTTTTGAAAACGAAGACATCCGGATCAATCCTCACATTTATACCACCGGATTCTTCGGACATTTTGCCATCAGTACGGCTTCAGTTGTAATGAACGTTCCGTTTATCGGCCTCCGTTGGATCGTGATAATAAAAGCCGACTCCGTTTTGAATGACCTCCGCATAGGCGGGGACATTCGTTACCTGGATCGCCCGGTCCGGGTTTTTTCGGGAGTACTGCCGCATGAGCTCGAGAAGGACGGAGCAGTGCTGTCCCACCCGTTTGGACATAGGCCAGCCCTCTTCATCATAGGGAACAAACAGCTTCTGTTTGGCCGCCAGCTTGAGAAGAAAAGGATCCTTTCCGTCAAGGAGGAGCTTTTCCGTTTTGGGACCGGTCGGCTGGTCGAGAAACGGAATGGGCGCCTCGAGTAAAAAGGGCAGGGTGTCGGAATGGTCACCGATTTCCCGATGGGACAGTCCCCTGAAACCGGAGGGTGAGGGTTCGACATGGCTGTCGAAACCCTCCTTGGCCTTGACGGTCAGCGACACCATCGTTGCCAGACGGATGGACTTTTCCGGCGCAACGATGCAGTTGGTGACGGGAAACATGGTTTCCGCCCCATGGATGTCCACGGCAAGGTCCACACCTTCGGTCCGCATGATCTGCATGGCCCCATAAGTGACACGTTCCATCAGAGGGCCGTTCGGCCGTCCGGGCCACGTCCGGTTGGTGTTGCGCACATCCAGAAAGGACAGCAGCTGACGGTCCGGATAGTGGATGTAAACATCCGGGTCCGGCCATTGATCAAGGGGTGAGGCATCCCTGTTTCCCATACGGAACTTTTTCTCTCCCCATGATGTGGGAATGTGAAAATAGAGAGGGTAGCCGTCTCCGGGACGTGTGTTGCGGCCGCCGCTGTAGTTGAACTGGGGAATGACGATCACCGTCCCTTTTTCGACGGTCATGTTTTCGATCAGGATGAGAGAGGTCAGAAGCGACGCCGGCTCATTGGAGTGGGTGTTGCCGATCACGAGCACCGTGCCGCCCTTTTCCTTCCCTTCAAGAAAGAAGACATTGGTGTCGCCCGGGGTCTTTTTAAGGCCGGGGGAGTAGTCACTCAATCGAACGACCCGGGTGACTCCCGGTCCGGCCACAATAGGCATCTTGTACATGCGGTGTCTGTGAAGCTGAAGACCGCCCCATACGGTCAACAACCCGATGATAGCGGCCATTATTCCTTTTATGTGTCTGATTTTTTTTCTGCTTGTTTTCATTGGTCCTCATTTGATGCGAAACAGGCGGAGAACGAGGGGCACCAGAACAAGGAGGTAGTGCAGCATGTGGTCCTTGTTTTCCTTTTCCTTAATAAAATTCCAGACAAGCAGGAATGCGATGTACGCACATAGAATGTAATAGAGAATCATGATGATGTTCATGTCTTCCTTCCCGACAGCACTTTATTCACATGCTCCAGCGAACAAGAAAATCCAGCTTGGCGCTGAAAACGACCATCAGTATACCGACGATGGTGATGACGAGCCAGGGAATCCAGGTGGTCCTGAGAAAACTCCAGTAGGAACCCGTGTATTCCGTCACCAGAACACTCAGTCGACCGATCAGGGCTGTCGGTGGAAGCCCGTCGCCCAGAGGCCAGAGGAGGCTCAGTCCGGCGATGACCACCGTGGCATGAAGGCCGATGGAATCCAGAAACCAGATAAGCGGTATGCCGATGATGGCCGCACCGCCGTAAGTGAGCAGCCCTTCGGAAACGGGGATGATGACGGCCAGCGAGATAAAGAGAATGACGACCGGAATGCTGATGACTAGAAAGGAAATAAGCCCTCTGACTCCCGTTGCCGTCATGATCTGCTGCAGCATGCCGACAACGACCATGGTGGTCAGAAGCGGGAGAAGGCGTTTTACGGTATCACGGGAGAGGATCAGAATATTGATGCGGACAGGGCTGACAAGCCAGGCCGCAACCGCCGCGATGACAAACTGCATCGCAAGGCCCAGGATGGGGGTCGCGAAAGGCCAGATCCGGTACATCATCACCAGTCCGAAAAAAACGACGAAGGGCAGAGCCACCCGCCATCCGCTCATTCCGGGGGGTGGTTCGGGCATCTCCTCGAGCACCTCTGCCAGCGCTTTTTTCTCCGTTCTCTTCCATCCCAGAAAGAGGACGGAGAAAGTGCTCAGCAGCAGGACGGGAATTCCGAGTGGGAGTTCGAATCCGACATAGGGGATGGCTGTCCCTGCCGAGACGATCATGGCCCAGATGTTGACGGGCGGAGCGGCCGCCGAAAGACCTGCGACGAGGAACAGAATCGCCGCCACTCGTTTCTTGGGGATGCCCAGGTAGCCGAGAGCCAGCGCCGTCGGCGCACCCACGACGAGGAGGGACACGCTCCCTGCTCCGGTCAGGGCGCCGGGAATGAGAATAATGATCATCAGGACGAGAAGAGCGATAAGCCTCAGGTTGAAAAACAGGCGAATGGTCCCCCGGACCACGTAGTTGACGCCCCCCGATGCCGAGACGACGGCCATAAAGATGGTCGCGGTCGTGAAAACGAGAATAACGTCGAAATAGGTGAATCCCCCCTCGATGAGATGCCGGGGAAGATCAGCCAGAGGCGGAATGCGCATCACCGCTCCCGCCAGGCCGCCGCCCACGGCAGCGGCCAGGATGCTTGTTTCCACCGACAATTTCCGCCTTTTGGCCAGGGCATAGGCGGCGCACATCACGACCAGAATGAGGATGGTCTGACTTTGTATGCTCATGTGATTTCCATTCAGCGGCATTGTACTCCTGCCCTAAAACATGAGTCAAGGGAACCGTCCCAATCTTTTCTTGACTTGACTCCGGTGCTGGATTATCGTGTTTTCATTGAAGAGTGGAGGAATTGTTTCATAAGGAGAGGAGAAAAGAGTGCTGAAAAAATATTCATTCGGTTTGATCGTTTTTATCTGTTTTCTGCCGGCTGTTGCACCGCTGTCCGGAGCGGCCAAATCGGAAAAAATCGCTAAACAGAAGCAGTTCACATTGAACTGGTTGTCCCTGCCCGAAACCATCGAAAAATTCGGCCGAATTTCCGATACCGTCTGGTCCTTCGCCGAGTTGGGCATGCAGGAATTCAGTTCCTCGAAACTGCTGGCGGATACCTTGGAAGAGGCCGGATTTTCCGTCGAGAGAGGAGAGGCCGGGATGCCCACCTGTTTTGTCGCCACATACGGATCGGGGAAGCCCGTGATCGGATTTCTTGGGGAATTCGATGCTCTTCCCATGATCTCTCAGAAGGGACGCGTGCCAAGACAGGAGCCTCTTGTAGACGGAGCACCCGGTCACGGATGCGGCCACAACACCATGTGCACGGCCGCCGTCGGCGCCGCCATCGCCGTCAAGAAAACCATGGAGGAGTTCGGGCTGAAGGGAACAATCAAGGTTTTCGGCTCTCCCGCCGAGGAGACACTCATCAGCCGGCCATACATGGTCCGGGCCGGTCTGTTCAAGGATGTGGACATCGTCATCGACAACCACAGCAGCAGCACCTTTGCTACGGGTTATGGAAAAAGCGGAAATGCAATGTTTTCAACCGTCTTCACCTTCAAGGGACAAACGTCCCATGGAGCTTCCCCCTGGACCGCTCTCAGCGCTCTCGATGCCGTCGAAATCATGAACGTGGCCACCAATTATCTTCGCGAGCATCTTTTCTACACCTACAGGATGCACTATGTCATCGTGGACGGCGGGCAGGCGCCCAATGTTGTCCCCGACAAAGCCAGTGTCTGGTACTTTGTCCGCAACAGCGACGAGCGCCTGAAGCCCATGTATGAACGGGTGATCAACTGCGCCAAAGCCGCAGCCCTGGCCACAGGCACCGAACTGGAACAAATCCGCTGCTACAGCGCCGTTCATCAGAGGGTCGGAAACAAGGTTCTGGCCGAACTTTTTCAGAAAAATATCGAGCTGGTCGGTATGCCGGAATGGACGGAGGAGGACCAGGAATTCGCCAGGCAGCTTCAGAAGGAACTGGGACGCGAGGAAACAGGTATGCCGTCAACCGTCAGGTCTCTCAGGGACCAGAGGGAATTTTTTGTCGGCGGAGGGTCTTCCGATGTGGCCGAGGTGTCCCGAGTCTGTCCTACGGCCACCATCGCTTTTCCGGGACAGGTGCCCGGTTCCATCGGACATCACTGGTCCTCCGTAGCCACCAATTACGGAAACACCGCCTGGCTGGGCTTGAACGCCGGCGCCAAGGCCATGGCCGCGTCCGCCGTCGATCTGCTGATGAGCCCGAAAAAAGTTCAGGAAATCAGAGATGAGTTCAACACGTTTCTGGAAAAAAATCCCTATGAACCGTTCCTGCCTGAAGACGCCCGACCGCCTCTGGAATTGAACAGGGAACTGATGGACAAATACCGGACACTTCTGGAAAAGCATCATTTGAAAATATTTTGAGGGGGAACAATGAAGCTTAAACGGATGATTCTGATGGTCGCTTTGCTCCTGGTTTGGTGCGGTCCTGCCGGATATTTTCAGGAGGCGGAGGAAGAACTCACCCCCTATCTCGGAGATCCTGGGGAATTTGAAGCCTTTGTAGATGGGATCATGGCCGTTCAGATGCAGGCCAATAAAATCGCAGGAGCCGCGGTGTCCGTCGTCCTGGACGGGAAGGTGTTTTTTGCCAAGGGATACGGATGGGCCGATGTCGAAAAACGGATCCCCGTAAGCGCCGAGACCACTCTTTTCCGGCCGGGCTCGGTTTCCAAGTTGTTCACCTGGACGGCGATTTTTCAGCTTCGGGAACAGGGGAAACTGGATCTGGATGCCGACATCAACACCTACTTGGATTTTGAGATTCCGAACACCTATCCCGAAAAGATCACTCTTAAGAATCTGATGAGTCACACGCCGGGATTTGAGGATGTCGTGATCGGAATGGGGGCCAAAAAACCGGAAAATCTGAAATCCATGAATGAATTTCTTGCGGAACATCTTCCCGAACGGGTGATGCCGCCGGGACGTCACACCGCCTATTCCAATTATGGAACGGCGCTGGCCGGATACATCGTCGAGCGGGTGACAGGCATGCCGTTCGAAACATATGTCGAGCAATACATATTCAAACCGCTGCATATGACGCACAGCACCTTTCGCCAGCCCCTTCCTGTCGGCCTGGATAAGGAAATGTCCGGCGGTTACACCTACCGGAACGGCCGTTTCAAAAAGGAGAAATTTGAACTCATCAGCGGCCTGTCGCCGGCCGGCGCCCTGAGTGCGTCCGCCCTCGATATGGCCTTTTTTATGATCGCCCATCTCAACTTGGGCGTTTACGATGATCTTCGTATTCTGGAAGAAGAAACGGCGCGCTTCATGCACAGCCGGCTCTTTTCCCACCACCCCGACATCGAGGGAAACGCCCATGGATTCTGGGAGTACAACATCAATGGTCTCCGGACCATCGGGCATGGCGGGGACACCATTCTTTTTCACAGTCTTTTGGGGCTCGTGCCGTCTCGGAATATCGGTTTTTTTATCTCCTACAACAGTGTGGGCGGAGGGGGAGGCCCCAGGGACCAGTTTTTCAAGGCCGTCATGAACCGCTATTTCCCGGCTCCCCCCGCGGAAAGGATTGACCCCGCAAAGGGATTCAAAAAACTTGCCGGTCGCTACACGGGTGTTTTCACATCCAACAGGAGAATATCAAGTTCGTTCATCAAACTCATGAAGCTGTTCCAGACCATGCGGATCACGTCGGACCGTGACGGCGCTCTCCTGACATCCGGCGGAAGTGGAATACGCCGCTGGGTTGAAAAAGACTCTCTGGTTTTTCAGGAGTACGAGGGGCAGGACCGGCTCGTTTTTCAGGAGGATGACAAGAACCGCATCACCCATGCGTTTATCGGTCGACTGCCGTATTTCGGTTTCGATAAAATGAAATGGTACGAGACCCCTCGTTTCAGCATTCTCGTCCTTGTTTTCTGTTTTCTGCTTTTTTTCTCCACACTCACCTGGCCGCTTGGCGCCCTTCGCAGGCGGTTCTGCAGTCAGAATAACTCTCAAATGTCCCGTGGAGAAAAAACGGCCCGTTGGATCGCCGGGGGTTTTGCCGCCCTGAATGTGCTTTTTCTCCTCCTGTTTGCGGCCGTCAACAGTGATCCGGTGAGGATGATGTATGGGATACCGGCAGCGCTTAAGATTGTTCTTCTTCTGCCCATGGCCGCCGGAATACTGGTTGTCGCCTCCGTCTTTATGCTGACCTACGCCCTTTTCCGGGGGCACTTCACCGTCTGCGGGCGTTTGCATTACCTTCTTCTCATCGTTGCCGGATTTATCTTCATCTGGTTTCTCAAATACTGGAATCTTCTCGGTTTTCATTTCTGATGACGGGCCCTCCTTGACAGCAAGAGTCTGGAAATCCTAGATATTAGATAGGATATGTGGGAAAGCAAACGGCATGCCGGCGCGACCCGCGTGGACGTTGACCTTAAAAAAATGAAGGAGGCCGTTATCCTTTCCGTGCGGGACAATGGGGTGGGCATTACTCAGAAACAAATCGAGAATCCCCGGTCAATGGGTCTCCTCGGGATCAAGGAACGGAGGGCCTATTTCAGGGGAGACGTCACCATCAGGGGTGCGCCGAAAAAAGGAACAACGATTTCCCTTCGAATGCCGCTCACATAAAGTTAAATCCGGTCAGAGTGAACGCCGGTCTTCCGCAGAAGAGATGTAATAGAAGAATTTCAGCTTTTCCAGGGCCGGTTCCTCAGCCAGACGATTCGCATCATTCAGGATTTGTTCCCGGTGA
>JAHIPL010000074.1 GCA_018894615.1 Acidobacteriota bacterium
CCGTGTTCGCCTTTTCACAATTTGAACGTGATGACAGCCTGATCAGAAGAGTCACCGAACCTCTTTCCATCGACGGGTTTCTGGACGAGGAGATCTGGCAGCTGGCTCCCGAAGCCAATTCGCTGCTTCATATCCCGTCGGATAGATCCGATCTCAAACGGGACTCCACATCCATCAGGATCCTCTTCAATGAGGAATTTTTGTTCATCGGATTTCGCTGTCTTGATTCCGAACCGGACAAAATTATGGCGCGAACTCAGGAGAGGGATAACGATCTTCGAGTGGATGATTCCGTTTATCTTCTAATCGATGTTCTGTCCGAACGGCCCGTTTATTATTTTCTTGCAGTGAATGTCCTCGGTACCAGGTCGGATGCCCTGATAGAGAAAGAGGGCACCGGTCTGGACCCGCGGTGGAACGGGGATTGGGAGGCGGCATGCCGGATCCAGGACTTCGGCTGGAGTGCCGAAATCGCTATCGATTTGAACACATTGTTTCCAATGGGCAAGCTCGAATCCCTGGGGATCAGCTTTTCGCGTGTGGTTGCCCGTGATATCAGCCTCTTCTGGAGCGGGATTCTGGATCCCATGTTCAATCTGGGGGAACTGGGGCGGCTCCCTGTGCTGGTTTTAAAGGGGATGGATGATCGTCTGCGGATCACACCCTATGTCCTCGGTGATACATCGCGGACACATTACGCGGGAGGGGGATTGGATGTGCGTTTTCGCGTGTCCGACAGCCTGGACGCTCAGGTGACTTTTTTCCCCGATTTCCAAAATGAGGAGGCTGATCCCGAGCTGATGAACCTGACACGATTTGAGCTCAAATACCCCGAAAAACGTGATTTTTTTCGGGAAGCGGACTACCTGGACAGGATGCCCCTCTCCCTGTTCTATTCCAAGAGGATCGGCAATATCACGGGTGGGGCCCATGTTCAGGGCCGGTGGGGCAGAATGGAACTTTCGGGATTGAGTGTGCTGCAGGATACGAGTTTCCAAAATGGGGATGAGACCGCCAATTTTAGTGTGTTCCGGCTTGCTCGCACGGCCGGCAACTGGACGATGGGCGTCCAGTCATCCAACAAGCTGACGGACGGGCAGGTCTGGGGGACGGTGGGCATCGACACCGCTTACCGCATCAGCCCGGCCTGGCGTGTGGACGGGCAGTTTGCGGCGAGTTACGGAGAGTATGAATCCGGAAATCTCGCCATGGCCCTGCGGACCGCTTACAGGAATAAAAAACTGCTTTTTCACTGCGGATACACACATCTGGGGGATAAGTTCGGTGAAAACGTCAATCCGGTCGGCTTTATTCCTGATGACAACCGGCATGAACTGGATGCGGTGCTGGAAAAAACCTTTCCCGTCAAACACAAGGTGATCGGCTCCCTCCTTTATGATTCCCGGTACGATATCTACTGGGGAACGGACGGAACGCTTCGCAGTTGGCAGGTGGACCAGGGGCTGGTCATGGAAACCGTCAACCGGTTTTCCCTCGGCGTTTATCATAGGGAGGAATTCAAGCTGTATGAAAAGGAGTTCCGGAACAAACAGACAAGGATGCTTCTGGGATTCAATCTCAAAGAAGACTGGCAGAAGGTTCTTCTGATGGTCAGTTTCGGAAACAATTTTGACGCTTCCTACGACATGATCGAAATCGTCAAACGGCTGAAGCCGACCGAGGATTTTATCATCGAGTACCACCTGACCCGTCTCAAGTACAGCCGCCAGGCCAAAAACATGCCCCATGCCCGGTCGGGATGGATCCATAATCTGCGGATGGTGGTGCACATGAGCGCCAAGGTGACCGGGAAAATATATTTTCAATACAATACAAAAACCCGTGTGGCACAGGGAGCAAAGCAGGCAAACAAGCGGTTTTCCCTGCAGGCGTTCCTTGATTTTCTGCTGTCCGATTCGCTGTTTCTGCAGGTGGGGACCCGGAATACCACGACGGAATTCGGTCTGGAACGCCCCGATGGACCGACCGCATTCTGCAGGGTTCAATACATGTTTTGATGAGTGGATAAAAGCTGTAACAATAGATTATTCTGTGTGAAGGAGGGTGAAATGAAAAAAGGAATTTTAATGGGACTTCTTCTGATGACGGCGGTTTTTGTGTGGGCTCAAGAGGATCATGAGGTCACCGTTATAAACATTGCTGTTCCCGTCCGTGTCATGGAGGGAGGACAGTTCGTCGACAGCCTGACGATTGATGATTTTCAGGTCTTCGAAGACGGGATTCCGCAGGCGCTGGATGCCCTGTATGTGATTCGAAACGGGGATGTGGCTAGGAAGGAGGATTCCCGTGATTTCCAGCCCCCTCTTCGCCGTCATTTCATCCTTCTCTTCCAGCTGCTTTCTTACAATCCCCGGCTCGTGGATGTGGTGAACTATTTTTTCAACAATGTCTACAGGCCCGGGGATACCCTGACCATCATGACCGTTCAGAAAAGCTACACTCTGAGCGAATCCGCCATGGAACTCCGATCCAAGGAAGAGCTGTCTCAGGATCTGATCAATCTGATTCGGAAGGACACGCTGGTCGGTTCATCCGCCTACAACACACTCATTCGGGAACTGAGGCGCATTGTGGTTCAGCTCTCTGCCGGAGGCTCTCTGGACGGGACGACGACGGCGATGGATGGCAGTATGAACCTCGAGCTTCTGTTTCCCCGCTATAAGGAGAATCTGGAAAAACTGGAAGAGATGAGGTTGATCAATGAGCGCAGTTTCATCGAGTTCGCTCAGTCGGTGAAAAGACAGCCCGGACGGAAATATGTCTTTCTTTTTTACGAACGGGAATTCCGGCCGGAAATCAATCAGAGTGATCTCAACCGGATGGCGAGCAATTATCAGGACAAACCGCAG
>JAHIPL010000075.1 GCA_018894615.1 Acidobacteriota bacterium
GAACAATTTGAATTTCACGCCGACTATTTCGACAAAATCATGGGCACGGACACCGTCCGCAATGCTTTGGAGGCGGACACTCCCGTTGCGACCATCGTCGATGGTTTCAAACGGGATTTGGAGGAGTTCAGCCGGAACAGAAAAGAATTCCTCCTGTATTAATAATCACTGGAACCATATTCGAAGGGGGCAAATCAGTCCCAATAGGAGAAACGCTTCAAGCCTCCGCGAACCTGACGATTATTTCATGTTGCGGATACGGACCTCTTATTTCCTTTCAGGGAGAGAGTGTATCACGGGCCTGCAGCAGTCTGTCTCTGACCGGAAGGCCGTAGGGGCAGGCCTGTACGCAGGGCCCGCTGCATGAGGAACAGGCCAGTGGCTTAAGATCGTCCTCGATGGCGGCATAGTATCTCATGGCCTCTTTTTCCATTTTGTAGTCGTCGAAATACATGTTAAAGCGCAGAATGTCATTGACGGCCACGTCGTGAGGACAGGCATCGCTGCACGCGCTGCACCCGACCCGGCAGTAGAGATTGTGGACTTCTTCCCTGTAGGCGGCGATGACGGCTTCATCCCCTTTTTCCAAGGTTTGGGACGAGGCGGACACATATTCCTCCACATGGGCGTAGCTGCTCATGGTCGGAATGCAGCAGTCGATGGAGGGATTGCTCATCACCCAGCGGATGGCGGCCTGGGAATAGCTTGTCTGTTTATCCACGAACGACTGCAGGCTGCCCTGCTTGCCGCCGGCGAAAATCTTCATGGCGATCACACCGATTCCTTTGTCCCGGACCTGACGAACGAGGTCTTCCACAGGACGGCTCTGTTCGGGAAGATGATTATAGATGACCAAAACCACATCGGCGAAATCGGTATTGAGAGCCTGTTTCAGAGTTACCGGAGCATTGTGCGTCGAAAAACCGGTGAAACGGATCTTGCCCTGCTTTTTCAACTGGCTGTAAGCGGTCCGAAGCTCCTGATTTTCCAGAAGCCGCAAATCGGCAACATTGTGAACGAGGGCCACATCCACGTGATCTGTTTGAAGCCGCTTCAGGCTTTCTTCCACGCGTTGGATGATATTTTGGCGGGAAATCCGCTGCCGGGGATTGTAGGCATGTTTGGTGGCGATATAAACCTTATCCCTGATTCCGTTCAGCGACTGACCGATATAACTTTCACTGTTGGTGTTCATGTAGCCTTCGGCGGTGTCGAAATAGTTGACGCCGAGGTCCGCCGCGTAGCGCATGACATTGGGTTCAAAAAAGGAAATAGCTCCGCAGCTGATATCGGAGACCTTGAGCCCGGTTTTTCCGAGAGGGTTGAATTTTTTGATCCGAAGAACGGGTTCTACTTCCGTTGATGACAATGAGGAAGCGGAGGCTTTTCCGGTTCCGGCCAGCCCGATGCCCAGAACTCCCGTCGGCAGTGTGGATAAAAAACGTCGGCGGCTCCATTTGGACATGTGACACTCCTGTCGTTTCACTTTTTTTGAGCGGAAATCGGCATCAGCACCTTCAGGCTTTCAGCCAGAGTCTGGGCCTGAGGGGTGTAGAGAAAAATCATAAAATTTTCATCCCTGGGATTGGGAAACAGAAATCCTTTTCCCGGACCGATATCGTCGGACGTCGGGGCCGCCGCATGCAGAAGAACGGTGAATAGATTGTCCCCGAATCTCATCTGGAGTGATTGACCCTCCTCGAGACCTGAGGCCAGGAAACATCCGGAGGTCCAGTTCGTTTCGATGGTCAGGGTGTTGCGCCGGACACCGAACGAGGTGATGTGCCCCTGCAGTTTTCCCGGAGACGTGTTTGTTTCACCCACATTGACGGCGTTCGTATCAAAAAAGTCGGGACTGAGTCCTGGGTTGAGCCGAATGTCGCTGATCTGATAGGGAACCCCTCTTGTTCCCACCTGGGAGGCGAACCAGCCCGAGGGAAAAGAGAGCCCTCCCGTCTCCTGAAAAGGCCCGAAATCATTGCTGATCGCAAATGACCCATGACCCGGGTCATACCCCTTCAGGACAATCCGTTTGAGGCGGAAATTGTTCCCGTCCAGATAAATTTCCGCGGTGAGCGAATCCATGGAATAGATCAGAAAATGATGCGTCTCCGGCCCGTATGTTTTGATCCCCCGGTATTCGAGATGATCTCCCAGGTTCTTAAGTGTCCACACACCGCTGCGAAGAAGGGCCTGAAATTGATGGGTGGCGGCCGGAACGGGTTTTTCCTCCGTGACGTTGTTGTAGCAGTTGCGCAGAACGGATGCCGGTGAAACGAGGATGCTCTGGGTGATGACGGGAGGCGTGCCGGATTGGATTTTCATCCGTCCGTCGGCGCGCAGAAAATAGATGCGGGAATCCGTGGAAAAGGACATCGTTTCCAGAGCCTGAAACCGGGACATGTCTCCGGCCGAACGGATGCTTTTTGCGCGAATATCCTCGAGTTTGAGGCCATTTTCGGGTATTGTTCGTCCGGCCCACAACACGGCGGAAATAAAAACAGTGATAAAAAACACGGCCGACCTTCGCATCTGTCCTCCTGTAACTTTGTATTCTAGTGGATAGCGAACGTCACATCAAGCGCAGGTTTGGGGATTGCGACAACCTGTCAGAATAGTATAATGGTTTTAGTTCGAAAGAATGAGGAGCCAGTGAGCAAAACGGTTTTTGTGGTGGATGACGAGCCAGATATTAGGGAACTCGTCACCCTCCATCTTGATAAGGCCGGATATCTGACGGGCGGTTTTGAAGACTCAGCAGGATTTTTTTCCGCCCTGAAAGAAAAACTGCCGGATTTGGTCCTGCTGGACCTGATGCTCCCCGGGGAAGATGGATATGATGTGTGCAGAAGGCTAAAAACGGATGGCCGTTTCGCCCGAATTCCCGTGATCATGCTGACGGCTCGGGGAGAGGAGATCGACAAGGTTCTTGGCCTGGAACTTGGGGCGGACGATTACGTCACAAAACCTTTTTCCGTCAGGGAACTCCTTGCCCGGGTCAAAGCCGTTTTGCGCCGCAGTTCCGAAGAGGGCCAGCTGAATCGAGTTCATATCGGGAGCAGGATCACCATTGACGAAAAAAAACATGAGGTCCTCCGCGACGGGCAAAAAATAGACTTGACATCCACCGAATTCAGAATATTGCAGTTCCTTGCATCTAAAAAAGGCTGGGTTTTCACGAGAGATCAGATACTGGACCACCTCTGGGGCAGTGAAAAGGCCGTCATCGACCGGACGGTGGACGTTCACATCAAGCATTTGCGGCAAAAGCTGGGTGATGCCTCCGGTCTGATCCAAAACATCCGTGGTGTGGGGTACAAGCTGGACGAATGAAAAACACCCTTTTTTTTAAAATATTTGTCGGGCATGTCCTTCCGATCGTTCTGTCCATCGGGATGCTGTTTCTCGTTACCATCAATCTTTTCCGTAATTTTTACTACGACAGCCTGACCACCCAGATGCAGAATATCGGATATGGGTTGAAGCTGGATATTTATCCCTATCTCGAAAAGAAGAACTTCAATGAATTGGACGCCTATTTGAAAGAATATGGAAAGGCCATTCAGACTCGAATCACGGTCGTGGATAAAAACGGTCGTGTCCTGGCCGACTCCGATGAGGATACGGCCCGGATGGAGGATCATCGCTTTCGCCCGGAGATCATGCGGGCCTTTGCAGGAGAGATAGGAAGTTCCCGTCGATTCAGCCGTACGATCAAAACGGGAATGTTTTATATCGGGCTGCCGATCGAGAGAGGGGGAGAGGTGACCGAGGTTCTGAGGCTGAGCCTTTATGTGGATCAGATCAATTCCCTTCTGGCCGTCCTCAGGAAGAATATCACCACTATCATCACAGGGGTTCTGCTGCTGGCTCTCATACTGGCCTTTATCCTGTCCCGAAACATGACAAAACCCGTGACAGAGCTCAGAAATGCCTCCCAGCAGATCGCCAAAGGCGATTTCGATACCAAAGTCTTTATTAGAAACAAGGGTGAGTTGCGGACACTTGGCATCAGTTTCAACTCCATGACAGAAAGGATCAAGGACCTTTTCAGTCAGTTATCCCGGAATAAGGAAGAGCTGAACAGCATCCTCGGTTCCATGGAAGAAGGCCTTATTGCGATCGACAAGGACAGTAAAATCCGGGTCTTCAACGATAGCATCATGAATTTTCTTGGTCAGGAAGAATTGGCAGGGAAATATTACTGGGAAGTTATAAGAGAAGCTTCGTTCAACCGCCTGATTAAAAAATGTCAGGAAAGCAAAACGGCTACAAAAGAAGAGATTGCCCTCAACGACCGGTTTTTTCTTTGCAGTGCCAATGACATCAGCCGGCAGAACGAGATCGTCGTCACCTTTCATGATATCACCGAAGTCAAGATTGTCGAAAAAATCAAAAGAGATTTTGTCGTCAATGTGTCCCATGAGCTGAGAACGCCTCTGACATCCATCAAAGGATTCGTCGAAACCCTGGAAGAAAGGGCGGTGGACGATGACCAGAGGAATTACCTCAGCATCATCAAACGGAATACGGACCGGTTGGTCAACATCGTTCAAGATCTTCTTCTGCTGTCGGAATTGGAAGACCAAAACAAGACGCATGAAATGGAAGAAATCGATCTGGTTTTCTTGCTCAGAAATGTCGAAAAACTGATTTTGCCGGAGTTGGAAAAGAAGGGATTGAAATTTTCGATCAATATCAAAGGCGATCTACCAAAAATAGAGGCCGATGCCTTCCAACTGGAGCAGGTGTTTATCAATCTCCTCGACAACGCGGTGAAGTACACGGATGAGGGGAAGATCGATATCGACGTGAAGGAATCCGGTGGCTGCGTGGAGGTCAGGATTTCGGACACCGGTGTCGGTATCACGGAGGAAGACCTCCCCAGAATTTTCGAGAGGTTCTATGTGACGGACAAGGCGCGGTCAAGGCGACAGGGCGGAACAGGCCTGGGCCTCTCCATTGTCAAACATATTCTCCTGCTCCATGACGGCGACATCGCTGTGACGAGTACGGAAGGAAAAGGAACGACGGTCACGGTCTCTCTTCCCGTCAATCATCCATAACCTCTTCAATCATCGTTTTCGTCTATTTAAAATCCACATTTCCGGAGTCATTCACCCCCGCAATTGATTTTCCATCTTCAACCTGAGCATCCCTAAAAAATTAACACAAAATTAACCCAAAATATATTTGATCTTAACAGCCGGAGCTGAGAATGGAGGCGTAAAACTAGATGAGAAAGCTGAAGAAAAACTAACTGATAGCAAGTGAGAAAACATGGGAAAAAGCATGAAAAGCAAATTAAGAATTATTAGATGTGAAATAAAATGAAAAAAGTCACTTTCTTGCTGATTGCCGCCGCACTGCTGGCCCTCGTCCCGTCCTTCGCTCAGGCCCAGGGCGCCTTCGACGGCTACATGTTTGGCGACTACTACTACGTCATGAATCAGAACAATTCCGACCTGAAGGGCATGAACGGATTCCAGTTCCGCCGAATCTATTTCACCTTCAACACTGAGCTTACCGACAGCATCAAGATGCGGCTGCGCCTGGAAATGGCCAACGCGTCCTTCGCGTCGGCAAACATGACTCCCTGGGTCAAGGACGCCTACATCGACGCCAAGCTGGGTGAACAGAAAATCAAGTTCGGGATCATGGCCTCTCCCGCCTACGGCAAAACGGTCGAGGACATCTGGGGCTATCGTCACCTTGAAAAAACACCCCTCGACCTCTTCAAATTCGCGTCTTCCCGCGACTTCGGCATCGCCCTGACCGGCGACGCCGCAAAAGGAGTCAATTACCTGGTCATGTTCGCCAACGGCGGCGGTGAAAAGGGGGAGGACAACAGGGGTAAAAAAGTGATGTGCGCCCTGACTTTCAAACCGGCCGAGGGTTTTGTGATCGAGGTGTACGGCGATTATGAATACCGCTCCGAAACCGACAAGCGCACCACCTACGAAGGCTTTGCCTCCTATTCCGGAAACTGGGGACGCATCGGTGTTCTCTACGCCAATCAGGGCCTGGCCAACGGTACGACCGTCAACATGGGTCTCTTTTCCGCCTTCGGTGTCATCAAAGCCGGAAAAAGCGTCGACATCATCGGCCGCGTCGACATGGCCACAACGGACGGCTGGCTCTCAAAATTCAAGGGCTCCGGTATCTCCTATGTCCCCTTCGCCAATTACGCCAAACCGACATTCGTCATCGCCGGTCTGAGTTTCACTGTGGCCAACAATTTCTGGGTCATCCCCAA
>JAHIPL010000076.1 GCA_018894615.1 Acidobacteriota bacterium
GTCCAGCTGAAGATGATCGTCGTAAAAGATGTCGAGGTCCGGAGTCCGTCCCACGGCATCGACGTAACGGCCGTGATAGTTGATCCCGAAGCGGGCGCTGAGCCGTCCTCTTTCATAGGACAGGACCAGGTTTCCGACATCATGGGACTGTCCCGGCAGTCGTCCCTTGGGTCCGAGGCGGTTGGGATAGCGGGCTTCCGAGTCGGTGAAGCTGTAGTTCAGGATGACTCCGAAACCGTCTAGCGGGGAGGGTAGAAAGCGGAATTGGCTCAGAAAGGCCAGCTCCATGCCCCACAGCTCGGCGTTGTTGCCGTTGCGCGGCTGAACGAACTTGTACCAGGCGCCGAGAATATCGGCGTCATAATAGTGGCTGTAGATGTAATCCTTCAGATATTTATAAAAGACCCCTACCGAAAACACTCCGATCGTGGGAAGGTAGGTTTCCAGCATCACATCCGCGTTCCAGGCTTTGGTGGGCTTGAGGTTTTCGTTGCCCATCCGGACCTGCCAGTCGTTCCGGTTGATTAACTGGTAGGGGACACGGTCGAAATAATCCGGCCTCGCCAGGGAGCGGGTGAAGGATACCCGGAAATTGATGTTTTTTTCGATGCGGTAGCGGAGATGGAATCCCGGCAGAAAAACACCGTAGCTGTCCCTGGACTGGTTGGAGTTAAGTCGTTCGAACTCTCCCGTTTCGTCGAAGGAGACGGAGGTGCCGGTGTAATCGTTGGCCGTGTACTCATAGCGGAATCCGGGGATGAGGCAGATGCTCTTGCCGATATAGATTTCCCCCATGGCGTATGCGGCGGCGGTGTCTTCAAAAGCGGTGTAATCTTCCGTATCGCCGGCGAAGTTCTTCTCCTGCGTGAAGGCGGCGAGGGAAAACAATCGGGAGTAGGCGTCCGTGGTAAAAAAGGGCCCGAACGTGTAGCGGTTGTCGAGAAATGCGCCGGCGTTGAAATCGGGGTCGAGGAAGGCGGCCATGGAGATGTCCTCAACGGCGTTGAACACCGTCAAATCGGTGTTCCGTTTTTTGTGCTTGAATCGGATTTTTCCTCCGGTTTTGATCAGGGCGCTCAGTTGAGAATCGGTGGATACGGGGATCGAGATATCCACCCGGGCCGCCGCCAGCCTCTCCCTGGTGAATTTGTCCTCCACGGTCAGGTTGTCAAAAAGGTAGAGGTTGATGTTTTCGTTTCCCGGATAGGACTGGATGTCGGCCGGATTGATGGAGTCAGGAGTCACGTTGGGAGAAAAGCCGACGCCCTCCTGAACGAACGATGTGTCCCGGCGTCCGGGCTCTCTTTCCCGGGCTGTCGAAAAGGCGAGGGAGGCGTCGAACTGAATCCCGCTGTCGAAATAATGCTTCAGCTCGCCTTTGAGGGAAAAGATGCTCTGCTGTTCGAAGCGGTCCTTCAGCGAGCGCTTCATACTGAGGTTCCCGATATCGGAGAGAACGCTGCGGCGGTATTCGTGGTCATCGAAACGGCTGAACAGACCCTGCACACTCGCCCGGGTCTGTTCGGAGATGCGGGCGTCAAATGCGGTGAAAAATCCAATCCGTTTGCGGTTGATGGTGTAATCGCGGATTTCGAGGGCATCCAGGCCGCCGTCCGCGTACCTGGCCTCGAAGTTTTCGCTGCCTTTGTCCGTATTGAAAAAACTGCTTCCGAAAATCAGGCCGAACCGATTGTTGTTGAATCGGCGTCCGTATGAAAACTCGCCCCGCTGAATACCCCCGCCGCTGATACTGTTTTGTCCCAATCCGGCGCTGAAGGTCATGCGGGGTGTGTCGGACGCGTTTCTCGTATCGAGGTCGATGGCTCCCCCGATGGAGGCCGCGTCCATGTCCGGCGTCAGCGTTTTGTGGATGACGATGGCCTCAAGCATCTCGGTCGGGATGACGTCAAGGGCCACGCTTCGGATATCGCCCTCCGGAGACGGAAGGTTCACACCGTTCAACTGGGTGGCGTTCAATCGGGGTTCCGTGCCGCGGATGAGCACATAACGTCCCTCCCCCTGATCGCGCTTGATGGATATTCCGGGAAGGTGCTGAGCGGCCTCGGCGCTGTTGTAGTCGGGCAGGTTGTCCATGAGTTCGGCGGAGACGATGTTCATGATGTTCAGCGCGTTTTTCCGCCTGTTCATGGCTCTGGCCTGACCTTCCAGAAGGAGCTCGGCCGTGACCGTGATTTCCTCCTGAAGATTGATCATCCTGTTCAGGGAGACGATCACCAGGACGGATGCCCCGGCTTCCACCGTGATCGTCTGGAGGGCGGAGGTGAACCCGTAAAACTGGACATCGATCGTCCGGGCGCCTATGGGGACTTTATAAAGACGAAAGAAACCGTCGATATCGCTGACAGTCGTGAAGGATGTGTTCCTGACCGAAACGGCCGCTCCCGTGAGAGGCTCGCCTTCAGGGCCAAGCACGCGGCCGATGATGGCGCCCGAATCAGCTGTGAGGCCGGAAACCGGAGTTGTCCCTGATCCGATCAGACACAGCAGCACAACGACGAAGAATCGTGAATAATACCGGGCGGATATTCTGTTGATTGCGGTCATCCATCCTCCGAAAGAAGACCCATTATAGCCACCCTGAAACAAATTGCAAAACATGGAGGTATCCAACCTGGACTTGTTCTCCTTGGATGGGAAAGAGGATGAGATCAAAATCTCTGCCGGTCCTAATCGTTTCAGGTGCTTTTACTGATTCCGGACGAGCACAGATTCGGTCAGACGAGTGGCCAGGAGCAGGGCAGCGGCCATCGCCCCGACGAGGATGATGAGGGGAAGAGTCATGGATCCTGTGGTCGATGACTTGAGCATGTCCATTCCGATGATGAAGGCGATTCCCGACACCTGCCCGGCGAGGAGCAGCAGGCCGTTCGACGTTCCCTCCGGAGCAGGGTAGGTGATCTCCGCCCCGTACTGGAATCCCAGCGGACCAGAAGCGAGAAGGAATGCGCCGAGGATGAAGGCCGAGACAAGCAGGAGGGGATAGCTTGTGGCGAAGGTGATTCCGATCAGGCCGGGAATCGCGCCGCCCAGGGCGAGCAGAATGAAAGGAACTCTTCTCCGCAGGCGGTCGGAGAGGGGGGGGATAACGACCGCGCCGACGATGCCGCCGATCACCATGAGCCCTCCGATCATACCCGCTTGCTCCATGGAGAATCCTCGGGGACGCACGATGTCTTCGATCCAGGTCGTAACGGCGTTGAACACTCCCAGTCCGATAAAAAAGAGAACGGTCAGTAAAATGAATCGCTGATTTCGGAACACACTTTTTAATCCGTCGAAGACTAGTGACCGTTCTTCGGGCCCCACAGGAACCGGCGGACGCTCCCGGGCAAGAAGGGCAAAGACCGCCGTGGCCGCCATCGAGACGGCACCGTAGATCATCAGCGCCGCCGGGATACTTGATCCTTTGACGATCATCGGGGTGACGGCGAGGCCGGCAAAGATGCCGGCGTACATCGCGAGCGATCCGAGCCCAGCGGCGGTCGCCCGTTCGCGCATCGGAAACCAGCGGCCGGCGATCTTGGAGATGGCGTTGAGAATAAAGGGCTGACCGATGGCGATACCGATCTGCGAGACGAGAACCCAGGTGTAGTCGGCGGCGAAGACCCCGCGCAGAAGGCCGAAGATGCCTGTTAGCGCCACGCCGATGCCGACGCCGACACGAATCCCGTAGGTATCGATCACCCATGAGGCCGGGATCGATATGACGATGAACACGATCATGAACACCATGGACAGAAGGCCGATTGCCAGGTCGGAGACACCGTAGAAGGCGGCTGCCGCGCCGGTGATCGAGGCGAAGCTGATCCACAGAAGCTGGTTGATCGCAATGACCAGCATGAATACGCCGAGCATCACCCAACGGTATTTGAAAACGTTCATCGATTCATTCATTATCCCTCCAGCCAGCTTATTCAAGCTTGCCGTGAAATTATCACGACCTTCCTCTTTCTGTCAACAAGTGGATTCGTTCCCATGAAGGGAGAAGATTTCTCAATTTGAAATATATAACAAGGGAGGATAGGAAAACGGAGTTGGATTCAACCTTCGATCAGAATGCGGCAGGTTTACGTCCCGATAAGTCTTTAAAGGGAAAAAGCGACTTCCTAGGTGATCTCACGAAGGGCCATCTCTTCTTCCTGAGATGATTCAGCTCTATAACTGTCGAGACGTTCTTGAATGATTTTAATGCTCAGGCGTTCAAGTCCTTCATTAAACCGTAGATAAATCGAGTGACTTTCCGGTTTAAATTTAACTCTTTCATGTGGATCAGGGTCTCTCTGTTCAGTGTCGTTAAGGCGTCATGTCCAATCCTTAATTGAAAGAAACTGTCATCTATTGATAGTAGCATGCATCTTTGGTGTTGTTTCTTTAAGTTATCGCCTAGACACTGCGAAATGAGAATATTGAATAAGTGTTTTTTGAGCTGAATTCATTAAGGTCTAAATCTTTTGTCTCTTAAAATTAGCCAAATATGAGAAACAAGAGTCTTTGAAAGGCAGAAGAAGCCTCGGGCAGAAGACCTGCATTATATTCATTTGAACCGTTAATGAAATTGGTTAGAGTTTAGATCGTCTGCGGGATGTCCACCTGTGTGATGTCAAAGTGCCGATGCTCTTTTTTACCGGAACCAGGAACCGGATGGAGATTTGCTGGAGCTGCTTGGAAAACAGACGGAAGTTAAGAAATGGCTAGCCGCCTCTTTAGACAAGACCATAAGGCTTCAACTGACCCTCCTGCCGAACAAAGGGGCATGTCTGCCCGAGTCATTTGTCCTTGGTAGCGGCGGCCGTGGGAAGGAAGTTCTCCATCGCCCACACTTCGTGACGGTACTCAAAACAGTCGAAGGCAAAATGCTTTCCATCAGGGTGTACGTCCAGTGTCCTCCACAACACACCGTACATCGTTGTTTGGGGCCTACAAAGCTCGCGCGCCTGCCCCCCGCTCGCTGGAATAAGCCAAACTGCGTTTATCCTTTCTGGGATGGACTCGGTGACTGGGATGGAGTTGGTGAAGAGCAAAAACTTTCCGTCAGGAGTCCAGGCAATCATTGGATACTGCTTGAGCTCTTCGTTCTTGAGCAGTTCCTTGGGCTCGCCGCCTTCGGCCGGCATTGTCAAGATTCGGTGAGTAAACTTCATCGGAGAAAACTCTATCCCCAGGCAAGTAATGGCCAGTTGCTCCCCATCAGAAGATAGGGCAAAGGTCAGATATTGTACGTTTCGGACGCCTTCCATACTGAACAGCTCTTTTTCTTGGCCTGACTCAGTGTCTCTTCTCATGAGGCTCGCCTTCAATGATTTAGGATCGCGAACTACGTAGAACAATGTTCTGCCGTCCCGAGAAAGCTGCGCGGCACCCAGTGCAGTGGACTCACGCTGCATCAAAGTAACACGTTCGCCTGAGCTTGCGTTTATCCTGTAGATTGCCTCCTGAGGAGGCGATACATTTATGTGGAAAATAGACACAATAAAAAACTTTCCATCAGGTGACCATCGGAGCGAATAGAAACGTGGAAGATCGGGATCAAGATCCCGTTCTTGACCTGTTTCCATGTTTCGGATGCGGATGGTCCCAGAATTATCGGAATGATGTACACAATACGCCAGGTGTTTGCCATCGGGTGACCAGGCAGGCGATTGGTTAGTCCCTGTCTGACTCACTGTTTGAGGTTTTGACAACAGATTGCCAGTTTGCATATCCACCTCAGCAACAACGGTCTCTATTGTTCTAAACTCAACAGCATAATAAAAAGCGCCGTCCCGCGTGAAACCTTTCGGTCTGATCTTGGTGGGAATGTCGCGCTTGACCAGTTCAGGCGCCCCCTGCCGTTTACCTTCGGCCACGGGCAAAAGGTAACCATCCCAAGTATCCGAAATAGATAATCCACCTTGAAGGCCCTGCTTGCGGTCACTGGCGAAAAAAAGGTGGTTGCTGTCGGGAGTCCATCCCAACAACCGATCATCGGCGGCGTGTTGGACCACATGTTCCGTTTGTTGTTGTTCCATGTCGAGGATATAAATGTCCCCGAACTCAGATTCTTTCTCCTGTCGCAGGTCATATGCGAAGTAACGTCCATCCGGTGAAATCGACTTCCCACCCATCCAGCCATCCCAGAAAAAATCGAAGGTGTGGATCACCTGCATGGAACCGTCCTCAATAGAGAACGCAACCAACTGATCTTCATCGCCATCCCACAAACCACACAGAATCTGTTTTCCATCCGGTGTCCACGTATGTATCTTGACCTGTTCGCCTTGTTTGAAGCGATGAAGAGCGCGGTGTCCCGTGCCGTCCATTTTAATCAACTGAAGCTCGGTTTCTGGCAAAGGGTAGAACTGGTTCATGTAAGCGACGTGCGTGCTCCCGGGAGATATGGTCGGGGACCACATGCCCTGTCTGGACACTTTCGTCAGTGGTCGGATCTCGCCTGTGGCCAGATCGCGGATGACCAACTCCGCTATCGTCAACTCGGACGTCGGCTGGAAGTCACATATATAGCGTCCATCCAGAGACGGCGGGCCCGAGAAGTCCGACATAGGGCCGGTTTTTACCCTGCGAAGCGAGATGCTCGGCTCGGACTTCGGCAAAAAGGTGGTCTGATTATCACTCCAGACCGTGAATGAGAGAGAGACGAAACCTAAGGCTAAAATTAAAAAAACAGCCAGAGGCGACCATTGATAGGAGTTCTTTTTAAATTGGGAAATCATGGTGATCCTCCTTTTTAATTGTGATTTATTCTCCAAAATCCCCGCTAAGACCGGTAGAGGCCGCGAGTGGGAGAAACGGCGCAAAAGCCCTACTATGGCTTGTCCATAATCTTGTGATTTCTCTTTTCCCGTGCGCGAAAGGACTAAAGCATCACAGGAAAGCTCACGGTCGGCACGCATGCGGTAGAAGGCAAACCAGACCAAAGGATTGAACCAGTGCAGGATTTGCAGCAGGCTGGTCAGCCACCCCAGGTAGATGTCATGGCGTTTGAGATGGGCCAGTTCATGAAGAAAGATATACCGCATCTCTTCTTGGCTGGCTTCCTCGAGCATCTCCATCGGCAAGAGCAGGCGAGGACGGATAAAGCCGAAGAGAGCCGGGCTCTTGATCCGGGTGCTCGGGATCAGGCCAACGAGCGTTTGGACGCCCATCCGCTCTTTGCACTCTTCGAAGAGTTCCAGGGTCTTCTGGTCGAGCAAAGGACGTTCCCGCTTGACAATCCTCCAGAGGAGGAAATTACTCAGGAAAAGATAGAGTCCGATCACCACTGCACCGGACAGCCAAATATAAGGCAGGACTCGACGGAGGGAAGCCACCAATGGCTTAGGTTTGTTTTGGAGAGCGGCGGGCGTCCCTGGTTCAGGAGTCATCTGCGTCTGAATTCCGGCATCGGATTCCGGCTTTTGAGAAGGTATCGCTTCGGTGACATTGGAACTCTGAGCCGTCTGAGAGATATCAGTCGAGTCCGCAGTGTCAGATGGCTGCTGTTGTTGAATCTGCCGATCCAATGAAGGGACAAGATTGAGAAGATTGATCTGGCTCGGAAATGTACCTGGCAGCACCAAACGTATCAATAACACCAACCAAAGAGCATGAGACCATCGGGGACCTAACTTACCACCCAGCACTTTCTGGGCCACCAAAATAAGGCCGATGATCACACTTCCAATCAGGGTTGTCTGCAGGAGCCAGTCAAAAAATGGTTGAATAGAGGTCATTGCAGCTTCCATCTTTATCCTCCTTTTTTCTTATCGAGGATCTCCTGCAGTTCATCGATTTCTTGGGCTGAGAGGTCGGCATCTTCGAGGAAAGCAGCGAGGGCAGGCGTCATCGTCTCTTGGTAGACACGCCGTACGAAAGATTTAGTCTCAGACTGGATACAGGCAGACTCATCTACAGCAGAGGAATACTGATACCGGTAACCCTTCTCTGTGACTTTGACAGCACCTTTCTGCACCAGCCTGCTTATCAAAGTCTTGATCGTTCTGGGTCTCCATTTCACCTTATCTGACAGCGCCTTTACCACGTCATTTGCTGTCTGAGGACCGTGCTCCCACAGTACCTGCATCACTCGCCATTCCGAGTCGGCAATTCTGGGTAATTCTTTTTTCATTGCTTTTCCCCTTGATTACATTAGTAATTATGTTGGTAATATATTACACTTGTAGTCATCTGTCAAGAAAAAAAATAAAATTTCTTTGCACCAAGATTAAAATCTGCATCCCTGGTTTAATATTGAGTTTTTTCTTGCCTGGGCAATTTTTCTTGTTATTGGGGTGTGACTCAAACTCGCGCACGGAAAAACCTACGATGAATTTTGAGTCCAGACAAAGCGCTGCACAAGGATTGCAAGCACTGACGTGCAGTCAGCCTGTGAGCATCATTGTACTATTGACTAACTTCCGTTTTTTCGGTTTCGGATTTTTCTTTTTCCGGCGCCTCCGGTGATTCCAGCGAGACGCCCATCAGGGCTGCTAGTTTTATGGCCATGTCAGTGTTGTCGAAACTGCCGTTGAAGTATTCCTGTCCTGAGCCGATGGCGTAGACGGGGACGGGGAGAGCCGAATGCCCGTCGCTCGCCCAGGTGAGGCCGGCTTTGGCGCTTATGATGCGGGCGATCGCCAACGGAAAGGCCTTTTTGCTGGAATCCTCGAATGCGGCCTGCAGTTCGAATAGATTCTGGGGAGTGAGGCTCAAGTCCAGTTCGATTTGTGCCTCCCGATCCCCCTCTTTAGCTTTTTGGCTCAGGATTAGTTTCCGGTCCGTCGTCAGAACGCAGAGTCCGAACTGTTCCTCGATCGGGCCGAGCAAGTCATGAAGCGAACGGTCCGCTTCTTGTGTCGATGAAAAGTAAGGCTTGATGAATTCTTCGGTGAACCGGTCCATGGACATTTTCTGCCTGCCCAGAAGAGAGATGGATGTTTTGGAAGAAGCGCTCTTTGAAGTCAGCGCCAATCCTCCTGTTTCGTGATCGGCTGTTATGAGGATGAGCGTTTTTTTCGGATGGCGATGGTAAAACGCCAGCGCTTCCCGGACGGCGTCATCCATTGCCAGAACCTCACGAATGCTTGCTCCGGCATCGCTGTCGTGGCAGGCCCAGTCGATTTTGCCGCTTTCGACCATCATGAAGAATCCTTTGGGATTGTCGAGGAGCTCGATCGCTTTTTTAACATAGGCGGAGAGCGGCAGATCATCCTTTTCTCTGTCGATCTCAAACGGCATGGCCTTATCTGATGTGAGGCGTTCGTTGAAGGCGATGATTTTTTCCCGGCCCGGCTTTAGAGCAAGGAAGGCCTCTTTGGTGTCGACGACGGTAAATCCGTTATTTTCAGCCAGTTTGACGGCATCGGGCTGGTCGCTATTTCTTCCGGTAGGCCGAATCAGTCCGCCGCCCCCGAAGAAGTCAACCGGGCTTTGGCCCAACTCCAGGGCGATGTCATAGTACTGTGAGCGGGCGGGCACATGGGCGTAGCAGGCGGCGGGAGTGGCGTGGTCCAGGGAGACGTTGGAAATGACTCCGATTTTACGTCCCGTCTCCCTGACCGTCTCGGTGATGATTTTCAGTTTTTTTTCACCCGCCTCGTCCATATTGATGCGGCCGTTGCGTGTCTTGGCTCCGGTGAACATGGCTGTGGACGACGATGCCGAGTCGGTGACGATGGCATCGGCCGCATACGTCGTCATGTCCCCTCGAACGGGAAAGGAGGAGAAATCGAGCCTTTTAATGCCGATGCGGCCTGTTTCTGCGGCTTCGAGATAGATCTCTGCCGCATGCACCTGGGCCGGGCCCATTCCGTCCCCGATAAAAAGAAAAACATATTTGGGTGAAGCTTCTTTTTGCCCGCATCCTGTCAGAAGAAGCAGCACCCCGAGAAACAGCAATAAAGCGGCGGCCCCGCTGAATAATTTTCGCTTTTTATGAATGTTCATATGATCCTCATCCTGTGAGATCTGATATTAATTTTTAGCAATGTCGAAAATGGTTATTATGATGAATCAGAATTCATGATTTTGAATTCAATTGAGTTCCCGCAGGCGTATGTTTCGAAACCGGACAACAGAGCCGTGGCCGAGAAAGCCGAGATGGCCTTTTTTGTTCAGCAGTCCCGGATGATTGCGGCCGTCTATCGTTCCGTCGCGGGAGGCCGCTTCGATGTCGGCGTCGATGAGGGGAATGCCGTTGAGACGGACTTTCACCCTGTTTCCCTCGACCGTGACCTCCTGGCTGTTCCATTCGCCGACCGGCCGCAGGTAACCCCGCTTGGCCGGCACCACTCCGTAGATGGACCCGTGATATTGGTAAGGCCGAAGATCGCCGTACTCCTTTTCCGTGTAGAGGTTGCCGACGCCGCGGTCGGGATGGATGACGATCTCCCCCTTTTCAGCCGCGTAGCCCATGGTGTCGCCCGTCCAGCCGGTCAGGTCCTTTCCATTGAAGAGTGGTTTAAATCCTTCCGCTTGTTCCCGCTCCGTGTCCCGGCTGAAATCCTCCTCCCGTTCCATCGTTCGAATGAATAAGTTCCGGAATTGGAGAGGTGTGCTGTGGGCCTGAAGTTCGATCTGCCCGAGTGAATAGAGAAGTTTGTCCCGTTCCCAGTAATTTTCCATAACCACGTTGTCTACGACAAGGACGTTGTTCAAATAGACCGTGACATGGTCGTTGACCATTTTGATGTAAAAAGTGTTCCATTCGCCGATGGGATGGTCCGCCACGGCCAGCGGTTTGGCGGGATTGTTTTTGTTGTTGTAGAGCCCGCCCGATCCTTCCGGCCACTGGGCGGTGTCCCAGATCTGGACCTGCGGAGAACCGCGAAGATAGATGCCGCTGTCTCCTTCACTCTGGATTTTCCAGTCGACGAACATTTCGAAGTCCCCGTAATCCTCGGCTGTGCAGAGGCTGTGCCCCTTCCCGTCGAAAAGGAGAACGCCGTCAGTGATGGTCCAGTGGGCGCGCATGTCCGTATCGGCCTCTTCCTGGGCTTCGTCCAGATCGAACTTCGTCATCTTTGCCCGTGCCGGCGGATCCTTCACCAGTCCTTTCCAACCGTCCAGGTTATTCCCGTTGAAAAGGGGGGAAAAGGACAGCCGGTCGAGAAAATTCCGGGCAATTTCGGAGATGCGGTGCTGCTCCTGTTCATCCGCCACCAGCCAGGCGGCTTCCCTCAGAAGAAGGATGTCCTGGATTCTGGGAAGCTCCTGTGTTTCGGCGTACCGGCGCTCCAGGGATGAAGCGGCGGCAGACGCGGCGTCGGTTTTCATCTGTTCGTCCTTTAGATAGGGAAGGATCAGTTCGAGTGCTTGAGGGCCGGGAAACGATCCCAATCCCCTCAAAACAAGTTTTTTGGCCGATGAATCCAGAGGAAGGGAGAGCATGAACTCCATTTGTTCGATTTTGGTTACCTCGGGAATATCGGCGCGGCGGAGAAGCCGGACATATCCCTGAACAGCCAGGTAGGCGAACTTGTCGTTTTCCGTTTCCTTGATCAGTTCGAGGAGGGGATCGGCCGCGTCCATGGTGGGCCAGCGGGATAAGGTGACGACGGCGGCGTTTTTTACGGTGGAATCTTCGCTTGTCAGTTCGGTCAGCACGGTTTGAAGGGCGGATGCCCCTCCGATATCGGACAGCAGCCGCAGCAGGTCGGCCCGGCGTTTTCCCTCGGCGGACAGAATCTCCCGGATAAAAGGCGTGGATTTATTTTCGATGTTTTCGATGGAGGAGATGGCGTGGAGGAGAGCGTTCTGAAGGGCGACTTTTTCCCTGGCCGGCCGTTCCGGCTGAAAGAGGAGAAAAAGCAGAGGAATGTCTTCCGGCTGCGAAATCCGGGCCAGCCCCTCGAGGGCGGCTGTGCGAACCTCCGCATCCTTTTGGTCGGCATGGATGTAAAAGAGATTCCTGTGCTCGACGGCGCCCTTGTCTGCCAGGATGCCGAGAAGAACCGTTTTTACGGGACCGGAGGAATCGGCCATCCGGCTCACCGCTTCAGGAACGATGCTGTCGGAGGAGTAGAGCAGAAAGGATTCCTTGAGGACGGAGAGAAGCCTCTCATCCGCCGTTTGCAGGAGAGAAAGAAGCTCAGGCAGGCTTTCTGTCCGGTCGAGGTGCACCAGGGCGGGAACGGCCGCCATCTGAACCACCGGTTCTTCGGCATGAAGCAAACCGCGGATGTATTCAACCGCGGCAGGATCACCGCTGCGGCTGAGCATGGTGATGATTTCGGCTCTCACGTGAGGAGGGACCTGTTTCGCTTTTTGAATCCATTCGCCGGTCATGGCCCGGACGGCCGATAACCCGGCAAGACGCAGGGCCTGGCTGCGCAGCCCGGCATGAGGAGAGTCGACCGCGTCCAGAAGATCGGCTGCCGCCCTGTCCTGTTCAATCTCCCAGACGAGGCTGAGGGCCTGGGCGGCGATGTGGTTTTCCTCTTGATTGTCGTAGTTTTGAATGAGGTCACGGCAGAGGTCAAGGCTCTGTTTCCGGAATCCGTTTTCCGCCATCCGCCGCGCGAAAAGAAGCAGAAGGGACGGAGCGCGGGATCGTTCCTGAAACGGGGCGTTTAAACGGGTCCGGCTCAGCGTGTCTTTGCTCGAGGGAGCGCCGATGCCGGCCAGGGCGAAGAGGGCGGTTTGCCGAAGGATCGGATCGTCGCTTCGGGCATCTTTCTCGATCATCCTGACGGCCGCCCGGCTTTGCATTTCTCCCAGGGTTTTGATGAGAGTGATTCGTACGGAGCCCCGGGATGTTTTGAGGGCAGCAAGCAGGGCTTTTTCTGCTTCACGGCCGCTGATTGTCCTCATCGCCTGAGCCGCCGGATCGTAGAGGGTGGCGTCCGTCAAATACGGCCGAAGGGCTTTGACCGTTTCTTCCTGTCCGATGAGCTGCAGCTGCCGAATAAAAAACGCCTTTACTTCCCTTTCCCTGCTGCGGTTCAGCTCTTCGATCAGAATGCGGCAGAACGACTCCCGTTCCTTTTCTCCACGGTTATTCTGGAGGAAGATGACCATGCCGTTGACGGCGAATTGGGCGGCGGTGTCATTCGTTTTCCCGGGGGGAGCAATCATGCGGCAGACGGTGTGAATGCTGTCGGGCGCCCGTTTCAAAAGCGCGTCGACCAGGCGGTCGCGGACGGCAGGGTCTGGTGCCGGAAACTGCGCCACCAGTTCCTCGATGGTGGGAGGAGTGGATCGTGACATCTCGGCCTGGGAAAAAATCGGGGAAGAGACGAGGAGAAGGAAAGCGAGGAACAGAGAAACCGGGAGAAGGGCTTTTTTAGATGTCGTGATGGTTGGCTGATGGTTTGTCATGATGTCCTCTCACAAGCGCCAGGGGGCCCGCATGGGCTGATGGATGTAGCGGTTCGCATCGGGGTCACCGATGAACCGCTCCTCGACGGGATCGAAGCGCAGCGGGCGCCCGAGACGAACGGCGATCTTGGCCAGGTTGACGATGGTGCAGGACCGGTGCGCGTTAGCCTCGTTGAGAGCGAATGTTTGACGAGTCCGGACCGCTTGACTGAAATCGGTGACCTGGGGTTCCGGATCGGGGAGTGCCGCTGCAACGGCCTGAATGTTGGGAATATCGGACCGGAAACCGCGGTAAAGTTTTCCCTTTGGCCCCTCGATGAAGGGGGCCTCCGTGTCCCTGTTTTCCCCGTCCAGAACGATTTCACACCCGTCCGCATATTTGAGACTGATGCGGCGCCATGATCCGCAGGCGTCGGGATGCTGCTGTTCACCGTCCGCTTCGATTTCGATGGGGCCGGTGTCGTCTTTTTCAAGCAGGTACTGGACGGGGTCGAGGTAGTGCATGCCCATGTCGCCCAGGCCGCCGCCGTCGTAATCCCAGTACCCGCGGAAGGTGCCGTGGATTCGGTGGGGGTGATAGGGCTTGTAGGGGGCGGGACCGAGCCAGAAATCATAGTCCAACTCGTCCGGTATGGGTTGGGGCGGCAGATGGGTTTTCCCGCTCCAGTAAAATTTCCAGTTGAAGCCCGTCGTTTCGCTGACCGTGATCTTGAGAGGCCAGCCGAAGATCCGGTTCTCGACGAGTTTTTTGATGGGTTTGACCGTGCTGCCGAATCCGTAAAACCGGTCGGTGAAGCGGAACCAGGTGTTGATACGGAAGATCCGGCCGTTTCGCTGCACGGCCTCCACCACTCTTCGGCCTTCGCCGATGGTGCGGGTCATGGGCTTCTCACACCAGATGTCCTTTCCGGCTTCGGCCGCGGCGATGGCGATCAAGGCGTGCCAGTGGGGAGGCGTGGGGATGTGTACGATGTCGATGTCCCTTCTTTCCAGGACTTCGCGAAAATCTCTGTAACCGGCAACTCCCGGGCCGCTCATGTCCAGGGCCTGCTGAAGATGGTTGGTGTCCACATCACAGACGGCCAGAAGACGGGCTCCGGGGTAGCTGAGGTGACCGCGCCCCATGCCTCCCACGCCGATCACGGCTTTGGTCAGCTCATCGCTGGGCGGTGTCTGACCCGAGCCGCCGAGAAGGCGTCGGGGAAGGATGGTGAGGGAGGCCGCTGCCGCCGCCCCTTTGAGAAAATCCCTGCGTTTGATTCCGGTTGCCTTATTTTTCACTCCGGTCTCCCTTGGCTCGGCCGAACGAAAATCCGACCGTTGAATCGTTTCCTTCTCATTTTATCTTT
The DNA here is from genome assembly GCA_018894615.1 of Acidobacteriota bacterium. GTDB lineage: Bacteria > Acidobacteriota > Aminicenantia > Aminicenantales > Aminicenantaceae > JAHIPL01. The sequence continues at coordinate 14,664 of JAHIPL010000076.1, forward strand.
TTCTTGTCTTTCTTTCCATTCACCTGCGGCTGCCGCACACCTGCCGCAGAACCCGCTGAAAGTTGCCTCCGAGTATCTTTTTGATATCGGCATCCTTGTGCCCTCTTCTGTACAGTTCGGCCGTGATGTTGGATATCAATCCGACGTTTTCCAGTCCCTCGGGAGTGCTGCCGATCCCGTCGAAGTCCGATCCGAGCCCGACGTGGTTGGTGTTCCCGGTGACCTTGATCACATGTTCGATGTGGTCGACCACCGTCCGGACGTCGGCCTGGGGTTTCCCCTTGAGGAGGACGTCGGATTCTTTCCGGTATTCATCGTGGAATCTGTTTTTCGTCTCCGGATCGGCTTTTTCGAACGCCTCTCTGTCTTCCGGCAGGTCGTGTTTTTTCAGGAGGTCGCCGCGAAGGGCCCTGAGCTGATCGGAAACCGAGGCGTTGAGAAAGCCGGGCGCGAAGTTGATGCCGATGACACCGCCGTTTTTGGCCAGGGCTTTCAGCATCTTGTCGCTGAGATTGCGGTGGTGATCGGAGAGGGCCCGGCAGCAGGAATGGGAGGCGATGATGGGATGTTTGGACAGGGCGACGACGTCCCGGAAGGTTTCGTCATGGGAGTGAGAAACGTCGATGATCATTCCCAGTTTGTTCATCTCCCGGACGACCTCCTTTCCCAGGTCGTTCAGGCCGCCCAGCTGCGCCTCCGGATCGCCGGAGGCGTCCGCCCAGTCGGTGTCCAGCCAGTGCGTCAGGGTCATGAGGCGGACACCGCTCCGGTAGAAGGAACGGAGCAGCCGGATATCGTTTTCGATGGCATATCCTCCCTCGATCCCGATCAGAACACCTGTTTTTCGTGTTTCCCGAAGGAGGCGGGTGTCTTCGAAGGATGTGATCAGAAGGAGGTCATCGGGATTATTTTCCACCAGTTCGTGTACGGCGTCGATCTGATCGAAAGCGCGCTTGGCGGCCGAAGCCTTCTGCAGGTCATTGGAGGGGGGGCCGACGTAGCAGGCGAACACCTGTAGGTCCACCGCGCCTTTTTTGAGCTTCGGGATATCGATGTGTCCCTCGTCCTGTTCCTTGGCCAGGTCCGTTCCGTTCAAGGCGCGGCTGATGGTGTCGCAGTGCATGTCGGCGACAAAGGAGGTTTTGTGAAGGAAATAGATGTGATGTTTGGGAATGAGGAGATTGTTGGGGCAGCTGCCGAGAAATTCGAGGACTTGGATGTTGTAAACAGCGGCCAGTTCCAGAAGCTCGGGTTGAATGATGTTGGGGGCATCGCCGGGCCTGTGATACTCGGGGTGTTCGTCATCCAGTTCTCTGGTGAGGGGGTGGCCTGTCCGCAGGCTGATGGCCGAAACACCCTTGGGCAGAAAGGCGCTGTGGTCCGAGCCCCGGTAGTCGTAGCGGAAGCGGAGTTTCTCCGTGAGTTCGGGGGACAGGTTCTGTTTGATGATGTCGAACAGGTCCGCAAATTCCCACATGCCGCCGACAAAGAGATCGCTGTCTCCCGTGCCGACCATGTCCAGGTTGATGTAGAGGAGGGTTTTTTCCAGGGGATAGAGCGGATGGCCGGTGTAGTGACGGGAACCGACGAGTCCCAGTTCCTCGCCGGCCCAGCCGATAAAAACAATGGTCCGGTCCGGTTTGAAATTGTTCCGTTGGAACACGCGGGCGATCTCCAGAATGACGGCGACGGAGGCGGCGTTGTCGTCGGCGCCATTGTAAACCGTGCCGTCCAAATCGACTCCGAGGTGATCCAGGTGACCACCGATAAGGATGGTTTCATTTTTTCGTTCGGGATGCTGTCCGGGTAGGATGCCGATCACGTTGGGAGCTTCCCGGTCCTCCTGAACAAAATGGGCTTCCATCTCCACGGTCATATCCAGAAGGCGGGAGTGTGTTTTTTTCTCGCGCAGAGTGCGGCTGACCAGAGTGCGCCAGCTCAACCCGAGGGAATAAAATATTTTATCGACGACCCTGATTTCAGCGGAGGCAACGACGAAATTTTCCGGATAAACGGGCACCTTGGCGCTGCCGCCGGACCGTCGGCGGGTTGCTGGTCCGATGTTTAAAAAGATGACTCCGGCCGCCCCTCTGTCGATGGCGGTTTCGATCTTTTTATGATCCGATTTTTCCTTGGTGGGAATTTCTTTCAGAAAATCAGGGGCGCCGGGAATGATGAGTACGATGCGGCCCTTGACATCGATGTCCGCGTAATCATTCCAGCCCAGTTTTTTCGAGATGAGCCCATAACCGGCGAAGGCCAGTTTCCCCCGGGCTGTTCCGGAGCCCGTTCCGGTCCAGGGGGAAAAATCCTTGCCGCGGCCGGGTACAAAGGAAAACGGGAGAGGATCCTTGATTTCCAGCCGGGCCGGAGGAGAGATGTCCTTCCAGTTTTTGAAGGGAACCTGCTGAAAATAAGTGCCTTTCTCACCTCCGGGCTGCAGGCCGAATTCCTGCATTTTTTCGGCCACGTATTCGGCCGCACGCAGGTACTCCGCCGTACCCGACTTGCGGCCCCTGAAGGCGTCCGAAGCCAGGTGATTCACGTGAGCAAGGGTCCTCATGCCGTCGGGTTTTTCCTGTGGAAAGACTTGGCCGGAAAGGAAAAAAGAGAGGATAATAGAAAAAATAAGATAGAGGAGGGGTGTTTTTTTCATGCCGGGTCACCTTGTCTGGATGTCATAAAACATTTCATTATACATATGTGGCGTTGAAAAGAAACAGCAATCATGGGTGGAAAAACTCGATCGTGGTCGGGACTTACTCCGAGAAAACGGGGTGTGTTAAATATAAATGTATAATATTGTGGCCTGACCCCAAGTTTACTCAGAAGTAGATGCGAGGGCGGTCAGGGTGGTGTTGTTCCCCAGAGCCACATCCACGCGAAGGGCATTGTGTCCCGGCTGTTCATAGGTCGGGTCCAGCGGGTCCTTGATATTGAAGACATCGGTTGGATTCCACACATACCCCGTCCCGAGGGAGATCTGCTGCTTTCCCACCGTCAGGTCAAACGCCTTCAGCGATAGTTTGAGGTAAGCGTTGTCGAGAAAGGTCCGGTCGGAGAAGGTGATGTTGTCTGTCAGGGAAGATTTAAGGTCCACCCGTAGCTTGTTGGTGACCAGGGGGATAAATTCACCTTTGATGACGGCGCCCACGGCCGTGGATTCGAAGTATCCGAAAAGTTCAACCTTCTCCTGTGTGAACGCAGGCAGACTTCCCAGCCCTCGATTTTTTCGTCATCGAGACGCCTGGACGCGTATTCTTCGATAAAGGAATCCCCGCCGCCAAAGTCCTCATCAGCATAAGAGTGGCCTGGTCCTTAACCCGTAGGGGCTCCAGGTAGCGCATCAGATTTTTTTCCCCCTTGTTCTTGCTCCATGATTCGTATACAAAGGTTCGCTCATTCCCTGAATGGGAAAGGCGGCGACCTGAAAAAGCAGCAGCAGGGACAGCGTGTATAAATGTTTCATGATTCAGCCTCCTCGATGACACTTTTTATTCCGTCAACCATAACTTACATAATTTACATCGTCCGCATGCCGTTGTCATCCAAATAAATGTGATTTTTGAGGGTGAAAGCTGTCGCAAATAGTATGAAAATCATCAACTGACAGGAAGATGTTTGTCGGATGAAGGTTTGCGGCGGATTGAATGAATAAGTAAAGTGGGGTATGATACCACCTGTGAGCGGGCATAACTCAGCTGGTAGAGTACAAGCTTCCCAAGCTTGAAGTCGCGGGTTCGATCCCCGTTGCCCGCTCCATTTCCTCCCCCTCCCCGATGGAAAGCTGAAAATGAAAAATTGGTTTCTGATCGTCGACCCCGA
>JAHIPL010000077.1 GCA_018894615.1 Acidobacteriota bacterium
ATCATTCTGATCACGGGTTTCCTGGCCCTCCCCTATGTCAAAGAACTGCGGGGAGAGGGACCGCTTTCCTATCAGACCCTCGCCGCCCTGGCCCTTGTTATTCAGAACGGTATCATGCTTCTACTCTCTCCCGTGCTGATTCACCGGTCCAGAGCCGGAAGGGACATCCGGACAGCCACCGTCAGTGGACACAACGGACTGAAGACGATTTGAACCAACTTCCCGAAAAGGGATTCGAACAAGGAGATATCAAATGGCCACTTCGACAGGAAAAACGATAGGCATCATCCTTCTGATTGCGATCGCCGGCCTCCTGGTGCTGCGGATGACACCCTTTATGCTGGCGCCGTTCGGGATTATTTCCAACGTATTTGACAGGGTTGAGACATCCGTCAGCAGCGGCTTTCACGGCTGGTCCCGCGGTTTTTTCGGGCTTCCCTTCATTCCCCTGTTTTCGTTTCTGCTCCTCATCCTCTGGATCGTGGTCATCGCCTGGGTGTACCGGGATGCCGAAAAGCGGGAAATGAACGGAGTCCTCTGGGCCCTGCTGGTGTTCATCGGAAACATCATCGGGCTTCTCATCTATCTCATCGTGCGTTCCGACAACCGGTCGGCACCGCCCAAAACAGTTGAAACCTATATCTGCTCCAACTGCAAAAAATCCATTCAACCCCAATTCAAGTTCTGCCCGAGCTGCGGTGAAACGCTGGACGATGTCTGCCCCAAGTGTAAAAAACCGGTCAAAACGGATTGGAAGGTGTGCCCCGACTGCGGAGAAAAGCTGTCCGATTAAAATCATCGGCCAGCTTTTCCCCCTTTCCGGATCGTTCCAGTCTCAAACTCCCTCTGTAATCGGAAGTTATGAAAAAACTGGTTATACTGATCGCTGTTTTTATCCTGATCCTCTTTTTTATATCCCCGGTCTTTGTGATCTGACTTCATTCCACGATCTCGAGCCTGCGCTGCACTTGCCCCTTGGAATAGGGGCAGGAAAACGTCTCGACCTCATGAAGCCAGTGATCCTCCCGCAGAGATTTCTTTTCATTCAGGAGGGAGAACACCGGCATCATGCTCTGAAGCGCCCAGATGCAGATATGCCTCCCACTTTGATTTTCGCCATTTTTACCTCATAAATTTGCATCCATTGTAGTCCAGGCCTGAATTCGAAGCAAACGCAGGTAAACAAATGAACATCCTTCCAAAAAAAGAAAACATGATGCCATTGGATCAATTATGAAATAAGCCGATTTTGAAATAATCAGGTGAAATAACATGCAGGAGATTATAAAATAAAAATTTATGACTGATATGAGAAAAACAGCGGCTCTAACGGACTTCCGGATACAGGGGCGTTTCCTCTCCGGAATATTCCAGCGGTGATGTGAAGGAGAAAACGATGAAAAAAATCATGACATCGATTCTGATGATCATATTGCTCACCGGATTAACGGCTGCCCCGGGCGTGATAAAGCCTGAGGCGGGGAAGAAATCAAACCGTGTTTTTGACATCCTTTTCATCAACGGCAAGATCATCGACGGCACGGGAAATCCCTGGTTTTACGGGGACGTCGGAATCATCGGAGATAAAGTGGCCGCCGTCGGTCCGCTGAAGGGTGATGCCACGGCGAAACGGACCATCGACATCACGGGAAAAATCATCTGTCCCGGTTTTATCGACATCCACACCCACGCTTATGACCGGATATCGAGCGACAAGGTCTGGACGGGTGAAAACGAAAAAAGATTCTTCGCCCCGAACTATGTCAGTCAAGGTGTGACCACTCTTGTTTCCAATCAATGCGGGACCTCTCCTCTCTCCATCCGGCAGCAGAAGGATATCCTTCTGGATACGGGGATCGGTCCCAACGCGCTTCTTCACATCGGTCACAATTCCGTCAGGAGGCACGTGATGAAGGGGGACTTCCAACGGCCGGCCACAGACGAGGAAGTCACAAAAATGAGGGCCTTCATCCGGAAGGCCATGAAGGACGGCGCCATCGGCCTGTCATCCGGACTTGAATATGTCCCCGCCATCTGGAGTACAACGGATGAGATTGTCGCCCTCATGGAGGAAGTCGTTCCTTACGGTGGACTTTTTCAGGCGCACGAGCGGGCGTCCGGCCTCACGCCCATGTGGTATGTCCCGAGCCAGGATGCACCGGGCCCGCCCAATATGATCGAGAACATCGAAGAATTGATTGAGGTAGCTGAGCGCACAGGCGGCAAGGTGATCGCCACCCATATCAAGGCCCGCGGTAAAAATTTCTGGGGCGCGAGCCAGGCCATCATCATGTTGATCGAGGACGCAAGGGCCCGCGGCGTGGATATCTGGGCCGACTGCTATCCCTACAACACTTCCGGCAGCGACGGAAGAATCGTTCTCATTCCGGATTGGGCCTTAGGGAGGGGCGCCGAAAACGACCTGGAAGCCGTGCTCCGTGACCCCGTGCGCAAAAAGGCGTTGGTCGATGACATCAAACACGCCATTAACTGGAGAGGCGGCACGGAAAACATCATCGTGATGGATCACCCGAACAAGAATTATATCGGGAAAAACATCGCTCAGCTGGCCCGCGACAAGGGCAAGTCCGATATCGAAATGATCATCGCCCTCCAACTCAACGGAAATCCCGATATCCCGGGAGGCGCGCGTCTCCGTGGTTTTTCCATGGCCGAAATCGATATCGAGGCTTTCAGCGCCCAGCCTTGGACATGCACATCATCTGACGGCAGCATCGCCCTCCCGGAAGACGGTCCCGTCCATGCCCGGTTTTACGGCACGTTTCCAAGAAAAATCCGCCACTACGCCATGGAGCGAAAGGTTCTTTCCATCGAAGATGCGGTGCGCGTTTCCACCTCCCTTCCTGCACAGATCCTCTCCCTTCGGGACCGCGGATTGCTGCGCGAAGGTTTTGCGGCCGATATCACGGTCTTTGATCCGGAGACTATCAGGGACACCGCCACGTTTTTTGAGCCCCATCAATTCCCCTCCGGTATTCCTTTTGTTCTCATCAACGGCGTGTTTGTTGTCGAGGAAGGTGTTTTGACATGGAAGCGGCCCGGACGTGTGCTCACCCCATTGATTGATCCCAGCCCGGAGAAGTGATAAACAAATTCTGAAAGGACAACCATCCGAAGACAGGTTCCTTATTCTATTCAACTATCCTTAAATATTTCGACCGTTCCAGTATACCGTTGCCACGGATTTCTGACAAAAATTCTTCTGAACCGGGTTCGATTAATTTCCCTGCCTGAAATCATCTGGATTGCCGACGGGCCATAGGACAGGCGGCTTTAGGGTGGCCTTCCGCACAACACTGTTCTCGCCGTCCGTCAGGATGAAACGGTACGTCCCCGGCTCTCCTCCCCTCCGCGGCCAGGTCAGGCGATGGATCCCCGGTTCGACGACTGTTTTCAGCCTGCCGACCTGATTGCCGTCCATATCTTCGACAAGGATTTCGAGCGGTTTGTCCCGTTTTGTTTTCAGGTAGTAATAGATGTGCAGCCCGGAGGGCTCGTTGGGGGTGCGCAGGTGATTGTCTCCGGTCA
>JAHIPL010000008.1 GCA_018894615.1 Acidobacteriota bacterium
ATCCTTTGTCACCCGCTCTCTTGTTTATAACGCGGGTTCTATTTATGACAACCTCCTTTCTTTCCAGATGAACAAGGAACCCCTGTTTTTTATGGACGAAGGGACATCTTTCAGGCATAATAAATAAAACAGGAAGATAAAGAGCCCATGTTTTTTTATTTGAAAAAAATCCTTCAGGCTCTCTTTCTTCCACACACACTGATTTTCATTCTGCTGGTCGTGTCCCTGATCCTGATTTTTCGAAAAAAACGCCTGGGTCGACTGCTCCTCCTTTTGACCATCGTGTTTTTTTACGCCGTCTCCATCCGCCCCGTAGCGGATGGTCTGATGGGCGGCTTGGAGCGATCACAGACCATCGTCCGGGCCATTCCCTCAGGGGTGAGAACAGTGGTCGTTCTCAGCGGTGGATTACGAAACGAGGGAGCGGATCTTCCGGCCGGTTCCCTGCTCGGATCGTCTTCTCTGTCCAGGCTCCTGGAGGGGATCCGGCTCCTCCGGCAAATGGATGCCGGCCGACTCATTCTTTCAGGGGGTGAATGGCGGGGCCGCCGACTGCAGCGGGCCTCTGCGGCCGTTATGCGGGAGATGGCCGTCGAACTTGGAATTTCCGTGAACAGGATCATCCTGGAGGACAGGTCCCGGGATACCCATGAGCAGGCCGCCGCGCTGAAATCCTATCTTGGAGAGGATCCTTTTTTCCTGGTCACTTCCGCCTTTCACATGAAGCGGTCCCTTCATCTCTTCATGGAAAACGGGATGTCGCCCTTGCCCGCGCCTGCGGATTTTCGCGGACGACAGGAAAAAAGGTATGACCTGTTCGACTGGCTTCCAGCGCCTCATTCGCTCTACGACGCCCTTCTGGCTGTCAAAGAATACGGAGGGCTGCTGTTTTACAGGGTCTTTTAATGGCAGGGTCATCGTTGTATTATTTGGGTTCGGAGGAGGTAGAACATGTTTAGAAAGGAGATCCGGACGGAAATCGACATTCTGGCTTCGGCCGATGTTATCTGGGAGATTCTGACGGATTTTCCCTCCTATAAAAAATGGAACCCTTTCATTCTCTACGCTCGAGGGGAGCTGGAAGAGGGAAGCCATTTTGAAGTGTATCTGCAGCCGTCGGGACGGAAGGGCATGACCTTCAAGCCCGTCTGGACGGCCGTCAATCCACCGAACGAGCTGCGCTGGCTGGAATTTTTGGGGCCTCCGGGATTGCTGGACGGAGAGCATTATTTCCTACTCGAAGAAAAGGGGGCCGGGGTCATTCGTTTCGTCCAAGGGGAGATCTTCAAGGGGGTTCTCGTCCCGTTTCTGCCCAACTCCCTCAAAAAGGGAACGCTGCGCGGGTTTCGTGACATGAACCGCGCCCTGAAAAAAAAGGCGGAAACCGTGGAGTCCCAAACGGATACGGAATGATTTTTTTTCATTGGGGAGCATTTTTTCGACAGATTGGGAGGTATTCATGGATTTTTCATTGAATGAGGAACAGGAACTTCTGCGCCAAACGGTGAGGGAATTCGCCGAAAACGAGATCAAGCCCCTGAGGGAGGAACTGGATGAAAAGGAGGAATTCAGCATCCCTCTCACCCAAAAAATGGCCGACCTCGGGCTTTTCGGTATTCTTATCCCCCCGGAATACGACGGGATGCAGATGGATTATCTGTCCTACTGCATCGTCGTCGAAGAGCTGGCCCGCGTGGACGGCTGTCAGGCGGCGACGGTGGCCGCCGGCAACTCCCTCGGCTCCTGCCCGGTGGCCTGCTACGGATCCGAAGAGCAGAAAAAGGCCCTGCTGCCGAAACTGGCGGCCGGCAAGCTGTGGGGCTTCGGCCTGACCGAGCCAAATGCCGGTTCGGATGCCGGGGGAACTCAAACCACGGCCGTCAAGAAGAGCGACAAGTGGATTCTGAACGGCTCCAAGATTTTTATCACCAACGCGGCGACGGACATCACGCTGGGTTCCACCATTCAAACCGTCACCGGAGAGAGGGAGGGCGGCAAAAAGGTGTACACCTGTTTTCTGGTCAAGCAGGACACGCCCGGCTATTCGGCCAAACCCATGCACAAAAAAATGACCTGGCGGTCGAGCAACACCGCGGAGATCTATCTTGAAGACGTGGAGCTGACGGATGCGGATATTCTCGGCGGAGAGGGAGAGGGCTTTCACCAGATGCTCGAAACCCTGGATTCCGGACGCCTGGCCATTGCGGCCATGGGTGTGGGCGGCGCCCAGGGCGCGCTCGAGACGGCGGTAGCCTACGCCAAGGAGCGCCGGCAGTTCGGACGTCCCATCGGAAAATTTCAGGCGCTCGCCTTTCGCATGGCGGATATGGCCACTGAAGTCGAGGCCGCCCGAAGCCTTCTGTACAGGGCCTGCTGGCTCAAGGACAGCGGCCGGCCCTTCAGCATGGAAGCGGCCATGATCAAGCTTTATGCGTCCGAGGTGATGAAACGGGCGGCCGACGGGGCGGTTCAGATTCTGGGCGGATACGGGCTCATGGAGGAATATCCTGCGGCCAAGTTTTACCGCGACCAGAGGCTTCTTGAAATCGGAGAGGGAACAAGTGAGATGCAGCGGCTCGTCATCTCCCGGAAACTGGGATTGTGATTCCGTGAAATGTTTTCCCGGATGCCGCCTATCTTCTCCTTGTCCTGATTGCCCTGTCCGGGATTTATGCGCTGTTCCGGGCCGGGTTCCTCTTCCGGCTGAGAAAACGGTTGTGAGTGCTTTCGTTTGAAAAAGGGAAAAAAGAGAATATAATAAATTGTGTTTTAAAGGAAAAGCGGAATTAAGAGAATGTCAGACCGACGGATTTTTCCGTAAGGGGAGTGAATTGAGCTCTGAAATCTCATCGCGCATATCCCCTTCCGGGGGGGTTGACCGGATTCCGCCACTTTGTAACAATAAAGCCGAAAAGAATGGGTAAAATGTGGGGACGGAGAAAAAAAGAGAAAATATTTCCGTTTGAAGCGTTATTTCCATTATCGTCCGTTCCCTTCCTGCGGAGAAGGAAAAGGATAAACCATGGCATCAAATCTGGGTGAAATCCTTCTGAAGGACAAGCACCTCTCGGAGGAGCAGCTCAAGGAGGCGAAGGCATACAGGGAAAGCAATGATATTCCCCTGGGTTCGTCCATCATCAGCCTCGGATTCATGAACGAAGAGGAGCTGGCCCGGGCTCTGAGCCGTCACCTTGGTTATCCCTACATCGATCTTAATCAGTTTGAAGTGTATGCCGACGCCATCAATCTCATTCCGGTGGAAATCGCCAAAAAATACCTGATCATGCCGATCCACCGCATCCGATCCTTCCTGACGCTGGCCATGGTGGATCCGACCGATCTGGATGTCATCGAGGACATCCGGTTCCGGACCGCTCTCAGCATTCAGCCCGTCATCGCATCGGAATCCGGTATCACATTCGCCATTCAGAAGTATTACGGTTCGAGCGATGCCCTTCGGGTCAAGGAGATCGTCAGTGAAATCTCCGCGGCTGAAAATGAGGACATCAACATCATCGAGGAACAGGAAGACGATTACGATGTTGAAGAGCTGGTGCACTCGACAGAAGAGGCACCGGTCATCACCCTCGTCAATACCATTTTTATCACCGCCATCAAAAAGGGCGCCTCAGACGTTCATTTCGAGCCCTATGAAAAAACCTTCCGCATTCGCCATCGACTGGACGGGACTCTCTACGAGATGATGAACCTGGCCATGAAGTTTAAAAATCCGGTGCTGTCCAGGGTCAAGATTCTGTCGAGCATGGACATCGCCGAAAAACGGCTGCCCCAGGACGGCCGCATCAAAATGCGCGTCAAGCTGGAAACAGGGCAGAAAAAAGAAGTGGACATGCGCGTCTCCAGTCTGCCCACTATTTTTGGTGAGAAAATCGTTGTCCGTATTCTCGACAAGGAGATGCTCAAGCTGGACATGAGACATCTCGGCTTTGAGGATGAATCTCTTGAACTTGTCAAGAAGGCCATCATCCGGCCCTGGGGAATCATTCTGGTGACGGGACCGACGGGAAGCGGAAAAACCAACACACTCTATTCGGCCATCTCGACACTGAACTCCATGGAAAAAAATATCATGACGGCCGAAGATCCCGTGGAGTTTTACATCCCCGGAATCAACCAGGTCAATATCCGGGAAGAAATCGGATTGACGTTTACGACCGCCCTGAGGAGCTTCCTGCGTCAGGACCCGGATATCATGCTGGTGGGAGAGCTGCGGGACTTCAACACCGTGGATACCGCCATCAAGGCGGCCCTGACCGGACATCTTGTCTTTTCCACCGTTCACACCAATGATGCAGCCAGTACAATCATGCGTCTGGTGAACATGAATGTCGAGCCCTTTCTGATTTCCGATTCACTGGCCCTCATCGTCGCTCAGAGGCTCGTGCGCCGGCTCTGCCAGAAGTGCAAGGTGGAACACAAACTAACGCCCCAGGCGCTGGTGGACATCGGCTACAAGCCGGAAGAAGCGGAACAGGTGAAGGCCTTCAAGCCCTACGGCTGTTCCGTCTGCAACAACACCGGCTACAAGGGACGTGTCGGCTTGTTTGAAGTGCTGGAAGTGTCTCCCCCCATTCGGGACTTGATTCTGGCCAGAAACACATCCAAGGACATCAAACAAAAAGCGCTGCAGGATGGAATGATCACGCTGCGCCGCAGCGGGCTGATCAAGACCGCACAGGGGATCACCTCCATCGAAGAGGTCCTTCGTGAAACCATCAGAGATGAGGAGCTTCGAGCATGAGTATATCCATTCAGGAACTTCTTAAGCTGACGGTCGAAAGAGATGCCAGCGACCTGCATATCACCACCTACATTCCTCCGCGTATAAGGATTCACGGTGAACTTGTGAATCTGGAAATGCCTCCTCTTTCCCCGTCGGAAACCAAATCGCTGGTGTACAGTCTGCTGACGGACAGACAGAAAATGCGGTTTGAAGAAAATCTGGAACTGGATTTTTCCTTCGGTATCAAGAATATGGGCCGATTCCGCGGCAACGTTTTCATGCAGAAAGGCTCGGTTGCAGCCGCTTTTCGCCGTTTTCTGCCGACGGAACTCGGATTCGCCGAACTGGGTGTACCGGCCCGCATCGCGCAGCTGTGCAGCATTCCCCGGGGATTGATTCTGGTCACCGGACCGACGGGATGTGGGAAATCCACCACCCTGGCCTGTATGATCGAGCATATCAACAAGAATCGGGCGGTCCACATCGTGACCGTCGAAGATCCCATCGAATATTATTTTACACCCAAGAAGGCCATCATCAATCAGAGGGAACTGCTGGTCGACACCCTGTCCTATCCCAATGCTCTTCGCTCGGTTTTGCGGGAGGACCCCGATGTGGTTCTTGTCGGAGAAATGCGGGATATGGATACCGTCGAATCCACTCTGCGGGTGGCTGAAACGGGTCATCTGACCTTCTCCACCCTCCACACCAATTCAGCCGCCGAATCCATATCCCGGATCATCGATGTGTTCCCCGCGCAATACCAGTCCCAGATCCGCATCATGCTTTCCATGACACTCTCCGCGGTGTTGACACAGAGCCTCCTTCCGCGGGCGGACGGAACGGGGCGGGTCCTGGCGATGGAGATTCTGGTTCCGAATCCGGCCATTCGGAATCTTATCCGGGAGAACAAAATACATCAGATCTATGCACAAATGCAGATGGGGCAGGAGCAGTTTGGAATGCAGACGTTCAATCAGTCTCTGGCCATACTCGTTTTTAAAGGAACCATAACCAGAGAGGCGGCCATGAATGCTACTTCCAAGCAGGAGGAACTGATAGATCTTCTACAGCGGGGTCCCGCTGCGCTTAAAATGCCATCATCCGATCATCCTGGTAATCAGACCTTTAAACGATAAACGAGGAAAACGTGCCAAAATTTCAATGGAGAGGGAAAAACCGTTACGGGGATGCCGCTCAGGGTGCTCGGGTCGCCAAAAACAAGGAAGAACTGACGGCCGCTCTTCAGAGGGAACAGATCACCGAGATCAGGCTCAGCCCTAAAAAAGCCGAACTCAACCTCTCTGTGTTTGAAAGCAAAAAAGTCGCCCTGAAGGAACTGGCCATCTACAGCCGGCAGTTGTCCGTTCTGATCGATGCGGAACTGCCGTTGATTCAGGGATTGACGATCTTGGCCGAACAGACCAAAAACAAGTATTTTA
>JAHIPL010000078.1 GCA_018894615.1 Acidobacteriota bacterium
ATCAGAAAGGCACCTCACGTCGTTCTTTTCGGTCTTGAAGCCGGGGAACGGGGGCATCTTGTCTTCGCCCGGTCCGACGAAATCGACATCGATCTCCGCGAACTCGTCCCGATGGTGTCCCCCCTTATCGACGGCCGAGGCGGCGGTCAGCCCTCCCTCGTTCAGATGGCCGGCACCCGGATGGAGGGCCTGACGGAGGCCCTGGATGCCGCCGCCGCCCACATTCAGCCGCTGCTCCCTTCCGAAGAATAATCAACGATCCGACCCTCCGGACAGGACCCATCGGCTCATTGAACAAAATGCTGATGGGTGGCGGGTGGTTATTCGTACCGCAGGGCTTCGATGGGGTCCATGCGGGCCGCTTTTTGGGCGGGGAAGATACCGAAAAACAGTCCGACTGAAACCGCCACACCCAGTCCCAGCGCGACGGACCAGAGCGTGACCGTAGCCGGCAGGGGAGTAGCGGCCTTGACCAGGGCGGCGATGCCGTAGCCGACGAGGACTCCTATAATCCCTCCGGTTCCCGTGAGGACCACGGCCTCGATAAGAAACTGCTTGAGGATATCTCCCGAGCGGGCGCCGATGGCTTTTCGAATGCCGATCTCCCGTGTGCGTTCCTTGACGCTGACCAGCATGATGTTCATGACGCCGATTCCGCCGACGAACAGGCCGATGGAGGAGATGATGACCATAACCAGGTAGGCGGCCCCGGTCAGCTGGTTGTAGAGGTCGATGATGCTGTCCTGAGTGAAAACGGCGAAGTCATTGGGTTTGTTGAAGGGCACCTTCCGCCGCTGCCGCAGGAGGTTGATCACTTGGTCTATGGTTTCCGGAATGGCATCGTGTTTTTTGGGGGAGATGATGAATTCGAAGTTGGCCTCATCGTACGGGAAATATTTCATAAAGGTCGTGAGGGGCAGCCCGACAAAATTATCCCGGCTCTGCCCGAATATGCTTCCCCGTTTCTGCAGCACGCCGACCACGCGGAATTTCTCCGGGCCGACACGGATATCCTTTCCGAGGGGATCGCTGTGGGGAAACAGGATGTCCTTGAGATCATATCCAAGAACGCAGACCTTGGTGCTGTGTTCCATGTCGGATTCGGTCAGAAAACGTCCCCTCTCCGGGAGATAAACCGACAGGACCTCGGGGAACTGGTCGTTCATGCCCATGATCATAGAATCGCTGCTTTTGTTGTTCTGGTATTTGATCGGGATGCTTTCAAAAAAATCGGCCACCAGATTGACCGCCACCGCCTTGACGAGATCGCAGTTTTTCCGGATAGCCTCGATGTCCTCGAAGGTCAGGTCCTTGCGCTGGCGGTCCTCTTCCGAGAGGTGTCCGACCTGAATACCCGGTTGGAACTTGCTGACGATGATGATGTCAGAGCCCGCCGATTCCAGTTCGGCCAGAAAAGATTTATTGAGCCCCTGAATGATGGACACCATGCTGATCACGGTCATGACGCCGATAACGATTCCGAGCAGGGTGAGAAAGGAGCGCAGCTTGTGGCTTCGAATGGAATCCAGGGACATCCGGAAGATTTCATTGACGATTCCCATTCTCATTGTTCTGACCTCAGGGCCTCGATGGGATCCAGTTTGGAGGCTTTACTGGCCGGGTAAAGGCCGAAAAAGAGGCCGACCGAGCCGGAAACCAGGATGGCGACAACGACCGAAGTCGGATCGAGCGTGGAGGGAAGAGAGGTGGCGGCGCTGACGGCCTTGGCGATCAGAAATCCGCTCAGAACACCAAAAATGCCTCCGGTAGTGGAGAGGGCGGCCGCCTCGATCAGAAACTGCATGAGGATGTCCTGCCTGCGGGCGCCGATGGCTTTTCGAATGCCGATTTCCTTGGTCCGTTCCGTCACGGCCACCAGCATGATATTCATGATCACGATGCCGCCGACGATGAGGGAGATGGCGGAGATGGCGATCATAGCGAAATAGATGCCCTGGGTCGCCGACTTGTAGAGATCGATAAAGGTGTCGGAGGTCCGAAAGGCGAAATCGTCGGATTCGCCGTAGGCCAGATGCCGCTTGGAACGGAGAATGGTCCGCACTTCCTGCTGGGCCCGCATCATCTGTTCCTGGGAAGCCGTGTGAATGTTGATGTCGATGGAACGCCTTGATCCGTATATCTTCAAGAAGGTGGAGATCGGAATCCGTACGTAATTGTCCTGACTCATCCCGAGAAGCTTACCCTTTTCCTTGCCGATTCCGACGACGAGAAAGGGCTGGGAACCGATTTTGATGCGTCTCCCGAGGGGATCGAGGGTGGGGAAGAGCTCGTTCACGACATCGCGGCCGATGATGCAGACGGCGCGGCTGTGGTCCTCATCCTCCTTTAGAATGTGGCGTCCTCTTTCCAGTTCCACCACCGTCCCGATCATATGGTCCATATGGGTCACACCCCGGACTTCGACGTTTCGAATGAACTGGCTGCCGAATTTGACCATGCGGTTGTTGCTGGCCGTGGCGCCTATAAGCTCACACTCGGTGCATCTGTCCTTGATGGTGCGCATGTCCTCCATGGTCAGGTCTTTGCGCTTCATCTGTTCCCGGAATTCCTCCAGCGAGACACCAAACATGGAGAATTTGGTCACGGTGAAGTCGTTAGCTCCATAGAAGGCCATTTTTGTGTAGACGTAGGTGTTCAGCCCCTGAATGATGGAAACGACGGAGATGATGGTCAGAACGCCGATGATGATTCCGAGCAGGGTCAGAAATGTCCGCAGTTTATTGGCCCAGAGGGAACTCATGGCCATGGAGATGGATTCAGATACGTGGACGCGTGCCATTGGTGTTCACTTTTTTATATTATTTCGTCATTGTAATCAATACGGGTCAGGAATCAAAAGGTTTTTTTGTCAATGAGGTCATCACTGTCTAATACGGATCGGATGTCCGTTTTATTCGCACTGGAATTTATCACGAGAGTGCAATAAAATAAGAAAGGAGGTTTGGAATGGTAGGTGAAAAAGCAGTCCCCTGTGTCTATTTTGATGAGGCGGGCAAACACAACACCCGTCGGACACTGGAGATCACCGCCGAACGGGCCCGTGACCGGGGAATCGAGACCATCCTGGTCGCTACCACCAGCGGTGAAACCGGACTTATGGCCAGCCGGATGTTCATGGGGAAAAACTGTGTTGTCGTCACCCACTCCACCGGTTTCTGGAAGCCCGATGTCCAGCAGGTCCCGGACGACGTGATGCGCCAGATCCGGGAAAACGGAGCTCGGATCCTTACCTGCCAGCATGCCTTCGGCGGTGTGGGACGGGCCGTCCGCCGGAAACTCGGTACCTATGAACTGGAGGAACTCATCGCCTTCACCCTCCGCACCTTCGGTCAGGGGATGAAGGTGGCCGTCGAAATTGCTTTGATGGCGGCGGATGCCGGACTGGTCAAGACCGGAACACCCTGCGTCTCCATCGGCGGCACGGGGGAAGGAGCGGACACGGCCGTCCTCCTTCTGCCCGTCAACGCCCAGGATTTTTTTGATATCAGGATACTCGAGATCTGGGCCAAACCGGAAATGTGTGGATGACATGGAGGGAAGAATGAAACGAACGATCAAAACAGGCATTGTGGTCCTGTGCCTATTCGTTTTTACTGTCGGCGCCCACGGATTTGGAGGATTTTTTATTGGGCTTCAGGCCGGCAATTCGATTCAGAAACCGAAGCTGACCGATATCGAGTTTAATTCCAACACCACCTTCCTCTACGGACTCCGGGTCGGCGTCAAGTTCATGATGTTTTCCATCGAAGCCAATTATTTTCAGGCGGCCCACAACCTGGAGTTAAAGGAACTGCTGACCCTGGATTGGCAGGGAAAGCAGAACGACTACAGCTACCTGGGCATCAACGCCAAGCTGTTTTTCCCCTTGCTCATTTTTCAGCCCTATGTCACGGCGGGCTGCGGTTTCTACACCGCCGACATCAAAACGATCGACTCGGACACCAAAAAGGGAATCAATGTCGGCGTCGGACTAGAGGTCCATCTCGGCACCAAATTTTCTCTCCTGGCGGAGGGGAAATACAATCATGTCAAGGTGGATATCGCCGAGCAGGCTCTCAATCTCGGCGACTGGACATTGGCGGTCGGTTTCAACTTTTATTTCTGATGCTTATCCGTCTGAACAAGTACCTCTCACAATCCGGGGTGACTTCGCGCCGCGATGCGGACCGACTGATCGAAAAAGGAGATGTTCGGGTCAATGGAGAGGTCGTCCGCACCCTCGGCACTAAAATAGATGAATCAAAAGACCGGGTCGAGGTCAAAGGCAAAGCGGTGAAGCCTGAGGACGATTCCGTTTCCATCGTTTTATACAAACCGCCGGGTTATCTAGTCACCCTGAAGGACCCCCAGCAGCGACCGACGGTGATGGGCCTCATCCGCACCCTCAAAAGGAGGGTTTTTCCTGTCGGCCGCCTGGATTTCGACAGCGAAGGTTTGCTGCTTTTTACCGATGACGGGGAACTGGCCCACCGCCTCATGCATCCCCGCTATCAGATTCAAAAGGAATATCGGGTGGAGGTGACGGGATTCCCGGAAAAGGAGGCCTTAGACCGCCTGAAAACCGGGATTGTCCTGGACGGGAAAATAACCGCTCCCGCCGAGGTCAGGCTTTTAAGGCAGGAAGACCGCCACAGCTTTCTTCAGATCGTCATTCATGAAGGTCGAAAGCGGGAAGTGAGGCGGATGATGGAAGCGGTCGGCCATGATGTTCTTTCGCTCAAACGGACCCGTTTCGGTTCAATCCGTCTTGGCAACCTTAAACCTGGGGAATGGCGCCGTCTCGAGCCGCACGAAATCGCTTCCCTGAAAAAAAGTGTTAAGATGGATTGAAACGCTACTTCTTTTTAGGGCTCTTGTCCGCGTCCTTGACGCTGTTGTTGTCCTTATCCTTTTTATCGGAGGCAAAGGTCTTCCAGCTTTTGCCCAGGCGCTCCAGCTCCTGGTCGACGAGAAAATTGATCGTTCCTTCCGGATAGGTTCCATCCTTCCGTTTTTCGCCTGCATCAACACCGGTCAGGATGGTGATGCCTTCCTCGATGGTTTTGACGGGATAGATGTGAAACGTCCCCGCTTCAACGGCCTTGACAACGTCTTCGTTCAGCATCAGATTCTGCACATTCTGGTGGGGGATGATGACGCCCTGCCGTCCCGTCAAACCCCTGGCCTTGCAGACGGAGAAAAACCCTTCCACCTTTTCATTCACACCACCGATGGGCTGAATGTCACCGTGCTGGTTGAGGGATCCCGTCACCGCGATGTCCTGGCGCAGGGGCTGTTTGGACAGGCTGGAGAGGATGGCATACACTTCCGTGGAGGAGGCCGAATCCCCGTCCACGCCGGAGTAGGACTGTTCAAAGGCCAGGCTGGCCGCCAGCGAAAAGGGTTTTTCCTGGGCGTATTTGCCACGCAGGTATCCGCCGAGGATGAGCACCCCCTTGTTGTGCGTCCGGCCGCTCATGTCCGATTCCCGTTCGATGTTGATGACGCCGCCCCGTCCGACGGCTGTGGTGGCGGTGATGCGGGTCGGTTTGCCGAAGGCGATCTCTCCCAGTATGTAGACGGAAAGGCCGTTCACCTGGCCGATTTTGCTTCCGTCGGTGTCGATCATGATGGTGCCTTCTTCGATCATTTCCTGGATCTTGTCCTCGATGAGGCTGAACCGGGTGAATCGTTCCCTGATAGCCTGGCGGACATGGATGCGGTCGACTTTTGATTTCCCCCCTTTTTTCGCCCAGTAGCTGCCTTCCCGGATGACGTCGGCCAGGACGTTGAAGCGGGTGGACAGCTTGGACTGTTTACCTGCCATGCGGGTGCTGTATTCGATGACGGCGGCCATGCCGTTTTTATTGAAGGGGAGAAGATTGTCGCTGTCGCAGATCTTACGGATGAAAGTCGCGTATTCGACGATGTTGTCATCCTCTCTTTTTGTCTCCGAATCAAATTCGGCTTTGATCTTGAAAATCTTTTCAAAATCCACATCCTGGGAATAGAGAATATTGTAGATGTAGGAATCACCGATCAGAACCACCTTGACGTCGAGGTCGATGGGCTCCGGTTTGAGACGGCTGGTGGATATCAGGTACATGGAGAATAGATTTTGAATTTCCAGCTGCCGGTATTTGAGGGACCGTTTGAGCATGGGCCAGACACCGACCTCCACGAGGGCGTCGAGGGCGTTGATGACGAGGTAACCGCCGTTGGCCTTGAGCAGCGAACCGGCCTTGATTTTGGTGAAATCCGTCTGCAGGACGCCCATCCGGTTGATACTGGCTTCGATGGCGCCGAAAAGATTGAGAAAGTTCGGATTGGTCTCCATGATGACGGGAGCACCTTTGGTTTCGGAGTTGTCGATGAGGAGATTGACCTGGTAGTGAAGGAAGGGATCCTCTTCCGGCGCCATCATCTGCGGCATCTGGGGATTCTGTTCCTGCTTCTGACCCTTGAACTGATGGAGGTTCTTCGTCAGGTGGGTTTCGACGTCCGATAGATAGGTGGATATTTTTTTATTGGGGAATCCGGCCCTGATTTCCTGTATGGCGCCCTTGATGAGAGGAGTGATAGCCTCAAGGTCCCACTCCTTGAGGATCTGCCGTGTTTTTTCCTCCGCCTCCCTCAGCGTTTTGAAAATCTCTTCCAGTTTTTCCGTGAGTTCCTCGTATATTTTCTTCAGGTTTTCCAGTTTTTTCTTTTCAAACTGACCCTCACGGGCGAGGGAATCCAGTTTGTTGAAGGGCGTGGGTTTGCCTTCCAGCATAGGCACAAGGTCGGGGCGGACATAGGGTCCCATCTGGACCTGAATGACGGAAAATCCCTCCTTGGCGGCCTCTTCTTCAAAGGCGTTCAGGATCTCCTTTTGCTTTTTCTGCTGCTCTTCAACGATGTTGTCACGTCTTTCCGAGTAGAGCTTGCTTTTCAGAAGTTCGGGAATATTGGTTTTGAGCATCTCGATCAGGTGGGTCATGGCGTCCTTGAACAGCCTGCCCATCCCGGCGGGAAGTGTGATCAGGGTGGGTTCATCCGTATTTTTAAAGTTGTAGACGTAGATGATATCGTCCGGTGTATCGTTCCCTTTCTCCATGTTTTCCAGCAGCTGTTTGACGGTGGTGGACCGGCCTGTTCCGACCATTCCGGTGATAAAGATATTATAGCCGAGGCTTTTGATGTCGAGGCCCGTCTGAATGGCCCGCAGGGCCCTGTCCTGACCGATGATGCCTTCGCAGGCGCCGCACTGGTTGCTTGTTTCGAATGGAATTTTTTCGGGATC
>JAHIPL010000009.1 GCA_018894615.1 Acidobacteriota bacterium
AAAGTCAACGGAATAAATGTATCAGCGCAGCGTACCCTCGTAGCATGCGGTGAGCTGCCGTTTGCGGACAGCCTCCGGCGTGTACGACGGAAGAAGGATGGGAGCGATACGGTCGGTTTTGATGTCGGCGGCCTGAAGCTGTTTCTCGAAGTCGGCGATATGGGACAGCGTCAATTTTCCGGGGTGGGCCGACCTGGCATACTCCGCCGCTGCGACTCCCGACCTTCGACCGAACACATTGTAGTCGAGAACGGAATTCCCCATGAGTCGGTTGCGTCCGTGCAGCCCTCCGGAGGCTTCCCCTGCGACGTAAAGCCCCGGGATGTTGGTTTCCGTCCGCTCGTTGATCTCGATGCCGCCGTTCTGGTAGTGAAGGGATGGATAGATGAGCATTGGTTCCTTGGTGATGTCGATGTCGTACCGCATGAACTGGCGGAACATGGCAGGGAACTGCTTGTCGATGTATCCTTCGCCCTGAAGCATCTCGATGAGGGGGGAGTCCAGCCAGACCCCGACTCTGCCGCTGGGGGTGGGAATGCCCAGATTTTGCTCCACACATTCCCGGATGATGGCGGAACTCTCCACATCGCGCGGTTCCCGCGGGAAAACAAAAAGATCTCCGTTGATGTTGAGCGGTTGTCCTCCCGCACCTCTGATTTTTTCGGTGATCAGGAATCCAGCGATCTGCTCGGGGAAAACCGAACCGGTCGGATGATATTGAACCGAATCCATATACATCAGTTTGGCCCCGGCGCGGTAGGCCATGATCAGGCCGTCTCCGGTGGCGCCGTAATGGTTGGTCGTGTCAAATCCGCGTATGTGCAGCCGTCCGAATCCTCCGGTGGCGATGATGGTCGCTTTCGCTTTGACGGTGAAATACTCCTCGGTCTCCATGTTGTAGAGGATGCCGCCCGCACAGTTCCCTTTCTCATCCAACAGCAGCTCGATCGTGGCCATAAAATCAAGGGGCGTGATTTTGTCGGGGTGGTTGCGGACCTCATCCATCAGCGTGCGCATGATGATGGCGCCGGTGTAGTCACGGGCAGAGAGCATGCGTTTCCGTGATGTGCCGCCCCCGTGAAGGATCTGAGGAGAACCGTCTTCCATTTTGTCCCAGACAACACCGAGATCCTCGAGCCATTTGACGACTTCGGGGCCGTCTTCGGTCATGGCGCGGACGAGGGCGGGTTTGTTGTCGAAGTGCCCGCCGCCGATGGCGTCCAGGTAGTGGCGGGTGGGGGAGTCCGTTTCCGAAACGGCCGCCTGCATTCCGCCCTGAGACATCATGGAGTTGGCATCTCCGAGCCGAAGCTTGGTGGAGATGATGGATTTGGCGCCGTTGTTCATGGCGATGATGGCTGCCGCGCAACCCGCTCCGCCTCCTCCGATGATCAGGATATCGGTCTCCAAATCGGGTACGGAGAGGTTGAACATTTCGGGTCGAATCCGGGAGTGGCTCTCCAGCATGTCGGCGATTTCCGTCGTGAGCTGTTCACCTTTGTTGGGACCGATATGGATTTCCCTGCGGGCGTCCGCCTTGTAGTCCGGATGGAACCGGTTGAGAACGTCTTGACGTTCTTCGGCCGACATGGGCGGAAAAACAGGTTTTCCCGATTTGGCAAGCTCAAATCGTTTCTGACGTGTTTTCGTCACTTTTTCCAGTGAGGGATTCATATATTCCGGATACATGGGATTCTCCTTTATTCTTCGAGATCGCGGTCGTAATATCTTTTTGAGAGAGCCTTCTTATCCATCGTCATCAGCTCTTCATATTCTTTGTCATATTTTTTGTCCTTGACATCTTTGAGTCTTTCCTTGAGGAACCGGCTTTCCTTTGCCAGGTATTTTCCGTACAGGCGTCTTCCCAGAATACCGACGTTCATCTGGACGATTTCGGCGGGGCAGCGGATGGCGCACAGGCCGCAGCTCAGGCAGTCGAACGACAGGTCCATCAGCATTTCATAATTACCCCGTTTGGCGGCCTGAATGTAATCCATCACTTCGAGGTCCTGAGGACAGGCCTTTGTGCAGGTGTTGCAGGCCACGCAGCGGAACACTTCGGGGTAGAGGTTTTGTATGGCGTTGACGGTGGGCTTGATCTGTTCGATGTTATACAGGGCCTTTTGACCGGGAATGGCGGGAAGCTGGGCGAGCCACATGCCGTTCTTGACAAGGGTCGTGCAGGCCAAGCCGGTATAAATTTTGTAATCTCCGGGCATCCGGAAGACGGTCGCGCAGGCGCCGCAGAAGCCTTCCCGGCAGCCGGCGCCGCGCTTGAGCTGATACCCGGCGTACTCGATGGCGCCCATGATGGTCGCCTCGGTGGGTACCTTGTAGGCTTTGCCCATGATGTATACGGTGACAAATGATTTGTCCTCGGTTTTCGTAATGGGGCTTTTCGCTTCTTTCATTTATAAATCCTCCGTGTTATTGACGAATGGTTTGCAGAATACGGTTGCTCATCGTCTCTGTCAGGAAGCCTCATGAGAGGACAGGTCCGCAGGGATGTTGAGAGGCCCGAGTTTTCGCACATGTTCAGTGAATTCGTTGATGACCTCTACGAATTTTTTCCCTTCGGCCGCTGAAACCCATTCGAGGCGCAGCCGATCCGGTTCGATGCCGAAATCCTGAATCAGCTTCTGCAGCATTTTGATCCGCCGCAGCGTCTTGTAGTTTCCGTCGATGTAATGGCAGTCGCCGGGATGGCAGCCCCCGAGAAATACTCCGTCCGCTCCTTTTCTGAAGGCCCAGAGGATGTGCTGCGGGTCCACCCGGGATGAGCACATCACGCGGATATTGATGCTGTTGGGGAGATACTCCATCCGGGACGTTCCGGCCAGATCGGCTCCCGCCGAAGTGCACCAATTGCAGGCAAAGGTGATGATTTTCGGTTCAAATTTATCCATTGTGTCTCCTTCTACTCACCTTCCAGTATGGTGTCGACCATGGCGAAAATCTGGTCATCGGTGAAGTTTCTCTGCTGAGAGGCACTGGAGGGACAGGCCGCGACACAGCTTCCGCACCCTTCGCACAGAATCTCGTTGACGATAACGATGTCTTTTTCCACATCGTAGATGCGGGCGTTATAGGGACAGAGGGGAATACAGAGCTTGCAGGCGCTGCATACGTCTTCGTCTACGGTTGCGACGATAGGTTCGTGCATAAGCTCGTCAGCGGAAAAGAGCGCCAGCACCTTGCTGGCCGCTCCGCTCGCCTGGGCGACGGCTTCGGGAATGTCCTTTGGCGCCTGGCTTGCTCCGGCCAAATACATGCCCGCCGTCACACTTTCGAGCGGACGGAGTTTAGGATGGGCTTCAGCCAGAAATCCGTCTTTGTCCGTGGCGATTTTGAGTATTTTCAATACATCCTGGACACCCACAGCCGGCCGCATGGCCATAGCCAGGACAACCATGTCGGCGTCGATTTCGATGTTTTTACCGGTGAGGGTGTCCACTCCCCAGACCTTGATGACGCCGTTGTCCTGGAAGACCCTGGACACTTTTCCGCGAAGGTAAATGACATCGTCCTCTTCTGTGGCGCGCTGAACGAATTCCTCGTAATTTTTTCCTCCGGAGCGGATATCGATATAGAAAATATAGGGTTGTCCGTCATGAACCTTGTGTTTATAAAGCATGGCGTGCTTGGCGGTGTACATGCAGCAGATTTTGGAACAGTAGGCGTTGTGAAGTTCGGGATCCCTGGAGCCTGAGCATTGGATGAACACGATTTCCTTGGGAACCTTGTGGTCGGACGGCCGCAAAACCTCTCCCATGGTGGGACCCGAGGCGGAGAGCAGGCGTTCGAACTGCAGGCCGTTGACGACATCAGGGATTTTTCCGAAACCGTATTCGGCCATGTTGTACATATCGTAGAGGTCATAGCCTGTAGCGACGATTACGGCGCCGATCTCCTCCTCCACGATTTCGGGTTTCATGTCGTAATTAATGGCGCCGGGTTTGCAGACATCGGCGCATTTTCCGCAGGCGATGGGCAGCAGGCCGGGGCAGTTGACATCGTCCAGGGTGTAGGTGGCCGGTATGGCCTGCGGGAAGGGGATATAGATGGCTTTGCGTCCGGTCAGTCCCAGGTCAAAGTCGTTTTCGACGACAACCGGACAGATATCGGTGCAGTCATCGCAGAGGGTGCAGACACCGGGATCGACATAGGTCGGCTTCTTCAGGATTTTGACCTTGAAATTACCGACATATCCGGAGATTTCCTTGACTTCGCTGTAGGTCATGAGTCTGATGTTCGGATGTTTGGACACCTCGACCATTTTGGGTGTCATGATGCACTGCGAGCAGTCCAGGGTGGGGTATGTTTCGCTCAACTGAATCATGTGCCCGCCGATGGACGGATTTTTTTCCACCAGAATGACCGGGTGACCTCCGTTGGCGATATCCAGAGCCGCCTGGATGCCGGCGATGCCGCCGCCGATGACGAGAGCTTTTTTGGTGACCGGAACGGACAGGGGGACCAGGGATTCGTTCCGCTTGGCTTTCTCCACGATGCTCTTGGTGATTTTTATGGCTTTTTTGGTCGCTTCAGCCTTGTCTTTATGAACCCAGCTGCACTGCTCCCGGATGTTGGCGATTTCGCACTGGAAGGGATTGATGCCGGCCGCTTTGCAGGCATTTCGGAAGGTCGTTTCGTGCAGAGTGGGAGAACAGCAGGCGACGACGACACTCTCCAGATTGTGTTCCCTGATGGCTTCCTGGATCTTTTTCTGCCCCGGATCCGAGCACATGTAGATATAGTCCTCGGCAACGGCCACGCTGTCCTGGGCCGCGGCTTCCGCAGCGACCTTTTTAACATCGACCGTTCCGGCGATGTTGATGCCGCAGTGACAGACGAAGACTCCTGTGCGCTTCATATTCATTTTGTTACCTTCTTCCATTGGCAAATTGATGTTTTTGAATGTCTCTTATTTTTCTTCGTCCAGCAACTTGAGTCCGTATTCGTAACCTTTATCGAAGGCTTTGATATTGAGGCCCAAAAACCTGTCCGGTACCAGGCCGGGAAGGGCTTTTTTTATGGCGTCCTCCGACACGATTTTGGTCACGGCCGTGAAAAAGCCCATCATGACCAGATTGGCCGTGATCCGGTTGCCCAGCTCTTCGGCGAAACGGGTGGAGGGGATGGCGTAGGTCTTGATCTTCGCTCTGGCCGGTTTCGGTTTGACGAGGTCCGTGTCGATGAGGAGAAGCCCGTCGTCCCTGAGATTGGGTTCGTACTGGTCATAGGCGTCCTGCGACATGGAAACAAGAATTTCGGGTTTGGTGATGTAGGGATAGAGAACCTTATCATCGTTGACGACCAGCTGCGAGCTGCAGGCGCTGCCTCTCGCCTCAGGGCCGAAACTCTGGGTCATCGTCGCATGTTTATCGTCATAGAGGGATAGGGCTTTTCCTGCGATCAGGCCGCAGCGGATAATACCCTGGCCGCCGAATCCTGAAAATCTAATCTCTGTCATCGTTCAATCTCCCGTAAAGTTGGTAGTCGTCACCGAGGACATTCCCCAAATGCGTGTTCATGGCGTCGAGGAAGGTCGGTTTTTCCTTTTGGACAAACTTTCCGACGACCAGTTTACCCTGATAGGTGATATCCAGCGTCCTGGTGTCGGCGTTGTGCACGATCTCGGATTTATCGTAGTAGTAGCGAAGAAGGTTCAGTCCGTCACCTAGGCGGTTCCTGCGGGCGTAAAGTGTCACGCAGGGGGTGATGACTTCGACAAATGAAAAGCCCTTATGATTCAGCGCTTCACGGATGGATTTTGTGACCCGCCGGAAATGGAGGGCCGTCCAGCGCGCGATGTAGGTGGCGCCGGCCGCCTCGGCGAGGGTGGGCAGGCTGAAGGAGTATTCAAAATTACCGTAGGGAGAGGTGGAGGTGTTGGCTTCCATTGGGGTTGTGGGGGCCACCTGGCCTCCGGTCATGGCGTAGTTGAAGTTGTTGACGCAGATGACGGTGATGTCCATGTTGCGGCGGGCGGCATGAATGAAGTGATTGCCGCCGATGCCTGAAATATCGCCGTCGCCGCTGAAAACGACCACCTTCATTTCCGGATTGGCCAGCTTCAGCCCGGTGGCGAAGGGAATGGCCCGTCCATGGGTGGTGTGAAAGGAATCCAGTTTGACATATCCGGCCACGCGGCCCGTGCATCCGATTCCTGATACAACGGCCACCTTGTCCAAATCCAGCTGTTCCTTTTTCAGCGCTTCGGCGAAGGAGGTCACGACCGTTCCGATTCCGCATCCGGGACACCAGATGTGGGGAATCCGTTCCATTCTCAGGAACCCTTCGAGAGGATTGACTGCAGTATCTTGTTTTTCTTGTGTCATTTGACTGACTCCTTGATGGCGGCCAAAATATCAAGAGGGTTGTGCACCCAGCCGCCGCAGTGAGGAACGGAAACGACCTTGGTTTGTCCGGCCGACGATCGTTCCACTTCTCTGACCATCTGGCCGTAGTTGATTTCGGGAACGACAAACGCTTTGATCTTCGGGGCCAGCTCGGCGATCCGCTTTTCACAGAAGGGCCAGGCCGTGATCAGGCGGAGGCGTCCGACCTTGATGCCTTCCTTCCGGGCCAGCTGCACCGCCCGGAAAGCGACGCGGGAGGTGATGCCGTAAGATATGACGACCACATCAGCTCCATCGATGTCTTCTTCTTCCAGTTCGATGATTTTGTCCGCGTTGTTGTTGATTTTGTCGCACAGGTGCCGGACACAGATATCCTGGGCTTCGGCGTTGATGACGGGATAGCCGCGCTCATCATGGGTCAACCCCGTGGTGTGAAAACGATATCCGTCGCCGGCCTTGACCAGGAAGGGAATCCCGTCCGCGTCATTTTTGTAGGGCATGTACTTGTCTTTTGGACCGGAGTACCATTTTCTTTCCACAATATCGAGTTGGTCGGCGGGGGGAATGACGACTTTTTCATGCATATGGCCGACACATTCATCCGCCATGACGAACACCGGGCAGCGGTAGGTTTCCGACAGATTGAAAGCCTTGATGGTCAAATCGAAGCATTCCTGGGGAGAATCCGGACACAGGGCGATGATGGCGTAATCTCCGTGGGAGCCCCATCTTGCCTGCATCATGTCCTGCTGTCCCACCAGCGTCGGAAGACCGGTCGATGGCCCTCCCCTCTGGACATTGGCGATCACCAGAGGAATTTCCATCATGGCCGCCAGCCCGATATTCTCCATCATTAGGGAAAAACCGGGGCCGGAGGTCACGGTCATGGCCTTTTTTCCGCCCCAAACGGCGCCGATGAGAGAGATGATGGAGGCCAGTTCGTCTTCCATCTGAATGAAGACGCCCCCGACATGGGGGATCCGTTCGGAGAAACGCTCCGCCGTTTCCGTTGATGGGGTGATGGGGTAGCCGCCGAAAAAGCGGCAGCCGGCTGCAAGAGCGCCTTCCGCCAATGCGTAGTCACCGTCGAGATAATGGGAGCCTGTTAATACTCCCTTAGGGTCTGCTTTCACTGTTCTCACCTTCTTCCTCCTCCTTGAGAGTAACAAATATGGCAAATTCAGGGCATATCGTCTCGCAGAGCTGACAATAGCAACACTCATCCTCCAGCTTGATGACGGGGGGATGGTAGCCTTTGTTATTGAACTCCTCCGATAATTCCAGAACGTCCCGCGGGCAGTATTCCACACAGAAAGCACATCCTTTGCAGCGGTTTTTTTCGATGTGGATCAAACCCTTTTTTGATTTGAGATTGCCGTAGTAAATCATGATTCCCTCAGATCAGGCCTTTTTCTTTCAGGATCGGCCTCGGATCGATATGATGTAGATTCAAACCCAGGTCGTTTTCGGAACAACCGAGGGATATAGCCAAAAGCTGAGTGAAATAAAGGACGGGGATATTCTTGAAATCAGGAAATATCTTTTTGGTCACTTTCTGACGCTGATCGAGATTGAAGGCGCAGAGGGGGCAGCTGACAACGACCACTTCCGCTCCCTTCTTCACAACGGAACCGATGATCTGGTTGGTCCGTTCAGCGATGATTTCCGGTTTGTCCACTGTCAGGTAGGCTCCGCAGCACTCGACCTTATAGGGAAAGTCGATGGGAGTAGCGCCGCAGAGGGCCATCAGCTCATCCAGGATGGTGGGATTTTCCTGATTGTCAAAACCAATTTCCTTCGGGCGGACCAGATAACAGCCGTAGTAGCTGGCCACCTTGAGTCCCTGGAGAGGGGTTTTGATTTTTTCAGAGACCGCCGTGAAATGAATGCCGTCGCGCAGGACCTCCAGGAGATGAAGAACTTCGACGTCACCCTTGTATTTGACCTCTTCCTCGTACATGAGGTCGTTGATGATGTCTAGGCTCTCGGCGTCTTTTTTCATGCGCTCGTTTGACCGCTTCAGTGTGTTGTAGCACATGGCGCACATGGTCATCAGCTTGTCGGTGTTCAGCTCTTTGGCGCGAATCATATTCCGCACCGGGGCGACATGATGGATGAGATCGTCTGTTGCCAGAGAAAAGACCGTTCCGCAGCAGTTCCAGCGATGGAGTTCTTCGACCTCCACACCCAGCTTGTTCAGGGCGCAGAGGGCGGAATCCTCAAAATTTTTGGCGTGATTTTTGAGAGTACACCCTGGAAAATAGGCAAGTTTCATTATGACAGTCCCTTCTTGAATGGTTTAAATTATTAATTGTCATTTTATGAGGTGAATTTACGAAAGCAGCTGATGAGAGCGATCGGAGGAACGTCTTCCTTTTCCGCATTCGTCATTTTGTCGACTTCAACATGGTCTTTCCGTTTTCTCAGAAGGAGCTGGCGCAGAACCTCGATGACCTCGGCGATATTGATGCCTTTGGGACAGCGGACGTTGCACGTCATGCAGGAAGCGCAGGCCCAGATGGATTTGGATTCGAGCAGCTCGTCTTTGAATCCAAGCTGTGCGTATCGGATGATCTGATTGGGGAGGATGTCCATGTTGGAGACGGCCGGACATCCGGCCGAGCACTTGCCGCACTGGTAGCAGACAAGAAGGTTCTGGCCGCTGAGTTCCTGTACTTTTTCAATGAAGGGATTTTGGCGATTTTTGCGGGAGATGTTGATTCTCATGTATGAACCAACCTTTCACGTATTATTTTTTTCATCTATATAAAAAGCAAATTCATATAATTATATTAAAACACATAAGTAAATCATAATTGCGGATCACTGTCAAGAAATTGGGATAAATAGGGATAAAAAAATCCCGTTCCGGATTCCCTTGTCAAACTGAGCTCTTCTGTCTATAGTAAGGGGAGAATCCACCGATTGGAGAAAACGATGAGAATATTCAAGCCCGTCCTCTGGTTGGGTGTTGTCCTTTTTATGGTTCCGGCGACGATTGAATCCGTTCTGCCCGAGGTTGGAGGATGGGCTCTCAGCGAAGAGGCGGAGACCTACCAGCCGGAATCCCTTTTTGAATACATCAACGGCGCCGCGGAGATTTATCTGGCCTATGACTTCAAGGAACTTATCGTCGGCCTGTACAAAATCAAGGATGGGGAAGCCGAATTGGTAGTGGAAATCTATGACATGGGCTCAACGGAGAATGCATTCGGCATTTATGGGGCCGAACGGTTTCCCGACAACATATTCATACCGGTCGGGATTCAGGGGTATATCGAAGAAGACTCTCTGAACTTTTTCGCCGGGCGATATTACGTCAAGATGCTCTGTTTCAGCGGCGGAGAACATGTGAAAAAATATCTGACGGATTTTTCCGGCAGTGTCGCTTCCAGGATCGGAGATAGCGGCGGCTTTCCATCTCTAGCAGCCGCTTTCCCTCTGGATGGGAAAATAGCCAACAGCGAAAAATTTTCACTGCGCAACTTTCTCGGATACTCCTTTTTAAGAAACGGGTTCATGGCCGGCTACGGTCTTGAGGAAATGGAGTTTGACTGTTTCATCATCCGGGCCGAAACCGGGGAGGAAGCGGAGGGCATGCTGAACCAGCTCCTGGAGAAAAAGAAGGATGCTCCGCTCGAGCGCACAAAAGCCGGTATTCATTATGTCGACAAGTACTATCACAATGTCTATATGGCTGTTGTGGACAATCATGTCTGCGGTGTGATCAAAATCAAGCCCGGAAAAGAAAAGGTGGGGGAGAACTACCTGGAGCTTCTCAAAGAGGCTCTCAGAAAATAAACACTACCGGGTTGCGAGGTGCTCCTGAAGCCTCTGGAATTCCTTTTCAATGTCGGCGAGAGCCTTTTCCGCCTTGGCCGCATCTTCTTCCCTTCCCGCCGTTTCCATCCGGTAGGCGGCTTCCCTCAGGCCGAGGAGGCTCAGATTGGCGGAGGAGCCTTTTAAACCGTGTCCGATCTCCCGGACTGCGGTGAAGTTTTTCCCGATGACGGCCGTCAGAAGCTTTTCATAAGCGGGAGAGAATTCCCTGACATAGAGGTCGAGGAGCTCGGTGAGGAATTCCGAATCATCTCCCGTCCGTTCGAGAGCTGAAGGGTAGTCAATGATTCCGTTTGTTTCGTCTGATTGATTTCCGCTCATGTGTCTACTCGTCCTTCCCCTCGGGTTTGGCCATTTTATAACGGTTCCGTCCTTCGTTTTTAGCCTCATAAAGGGCTTTGTCGCTTTCCATGATCAGTCTGTCGACCGGTTTTTCCCCAATTCCGTCAAAGGATGTCCCGCCGATGCTGATGGTGACATCAATGGCTTTTTTATGCCCTGATATTTCAATTTTTTCCCCTGCAACAGCCTTCTGTAGGCGGTCGGCGATGATTTCAAGGTGGGTCCAGTTGCAGTGGGGAAGGACGACAAGAATCTCATCGCCTCCGTATCGGCCGATTTTATCATAAGGGCGGACATTGTCCATCAAACGGCGGGCAATGGTGACGAGGACGGTATCTCCGGATAAATGTCCATAGGAGTCATTGATATCCTTGAAACGATCGATATCGATCATGATGGTTCCGAGAGGGGCCTGTTCCCGGCGGCTGCGTTCCGTTTCCTCTTCCAGGATCTGAAGGATCGCCGAACGATTCCAGAGGGTTGTCAGACCGTCCCTCGTGGCCAGTTCGTGCAGTCTTTTTTGCGTTTCCAGGAGCTGTGTTTCCAGATTGATGATCCGTTTTCCCGTAAGGAGCCGGGCTTTGAGTTCGGGACGACTGAATGGTTTTGTAACATAGTCATCGGCGCCGGCCGTCAGCCCCTCGATGACATCATCCGAATCTCCTTTCGAGGTCAGGAGGATGATGTAGGTGTAGCGGTCTGTTATGGTGTCCCTCACTTTGCGGCAGATTTCCAGGCCGTCGAGTTTGGGCATCATCCAATCCAGGATGATGATCCGACTTTTGTTCTGAAGGATGGCCGCCCAGGCCTGCGCTCCATCCGTTGTCAGAATGACCTCGTAACCCCAGCTGGTGAGAGTCTTCCGGAGAAGTTCGCGGGAAACGGCGTCATCCTCTGCGATAAGAACCGTTGTTTTCGGCGATGAACTCATGATGAACCCTTTCTTTTTGAAAATATTATCATGGTTGGGGGGGAAATTTCAATCAGTTCCTGCCAGAACCGTTTAGCTTTTCGCTGCCGGCAGTACGCGCATTTTACCATCGGCGTCACTTTCCCTTTTTGAGCAAAAAAGTTTCTGATGTCAGGGTTTTTATTTTTTTCCCCAAGATATTTTTCATGGCGCGCTGGGCGGCTTTCTGTTCAGCGTCCTTGATGGAACTGCCTCTGGCTTTGGCAAGTGTTCTTTCCTCGGCTTTCACTTCGACGACGAACCGTTTCTGATGATCGGGTCCTTTTATGCTGAGTGTTTTGTAGACCGGTGCGGCCCCATTGCGTTCCTTCTGGAAGTATTCCTGCAGAGCGGATTTGTAATTATTGACTAAAAACTTGTCCGCTTCGATCTTCTTGAAAAAGGTTTCGAGGAAACGGAGGATGAATCGGGCCGCCGCATCCATCCCTCCGTCCAGATAAATGGCCGCGATCAGCGCTTCCATCGCTCCGGCCAGGATGGTTTTCTTTTTTCTCCCTCCGCTCTTTTCTTCGCCTTTCCCCAAGAGGACGGTCTGCGGAAGCCGGATTTCCCTGGCGAAGAGACAGAGGGCCGTGGTGCTGGAGACCGAGGCTTTCAATTTGGAGAGTTCCCCTTCGGTGAGTTCCGGAAAGGACGTACATAGATAGTCGGCCACGACAAATCCGAGAACGGAGTCTCCGAGGAACTCAAGCACCTCGTTGTCTTTTTTTTCTTCCGACTGGGACTCATAGGCAAAAGAACTGTGGGTCAGAGACTGTTCCAGAAGTTTTTTGTTTTTGAATTCATATGTGATTTTTTTTTCAAATCGGGACGGCATGACGGTTCCGATCAGACAGCCTCGTACACAACGCGGCCGCCGACGATGGTGATTTCGGGCTGCCCGAGGACAGTCCATCCGTTGAAGGGGCAGTTGCGGCCTTTGGAGGCAAAGGCCGACACATCGATGGTGTGTTTCTTTGAAAGATTCAACACGGTCAGATCGGCGTCTGCTCCGGGCTCGATGCGTCCTTTACCTTCGAGTCCCAGTATGCGGGCGGGATTGGAAGACAGCATCTCGGCGAATCGCTGAAGCGAGATCAGTCCGGAATGGACAAACCGGTCCAGAAGGAGGGGGACGGCGGATTCGAGGCCGATGATGCCGAAGGGAGCGTAGTCGAATTCCATCTCCTTATCATCGGGGGAATGGGGAGCGTGGTCCGTAACGAATACGTCGATTGTTCCGTCCTGAACGGCCTTTATAAGAGCCTTGATATCCGATTCCCCGCGCAGAGGCGGACTCATTTTGTAGTTGGTGTCATATCCTCTCAAATGATTATCGCTGAGGAGGACATGATGGGGTGTGACTTCCGCCGTGATTGCGATTCCCTGCTTTTTAGCGGCCCGAACCATGTCCGCCGATCCGGCGGTGCTGAGATGGGCGATGTGAAGGCGGGCGTTGAAATGACCGGCCAGCGTGATATCTCTCGCCACAATCACTTCCTCCCCGGCGGAGGGAATCCCTCTGAGCCCGATCGCATAGGAGACGGCCCCTTCGTGCATGACGCCGCTCGCGGTCAGATTCGGATCTTCACAGTGATCGATCAGCAGCAGGTCGTTCATCCGGGCGTATTCCATGGCCCTCCGCATGACCTGACTGTCGACGACCGAATGACCGTCATCCGAAAATGCGACGGCGCCCGCTTTTTTCAATTCGGCCATATCGGTGAGATTCTCACCTTCCAGGTTGAGCGTGATGGCTGCGATGGGAAAAACATGGACGGGGGAGTGCCGCCTGGCTTCCGTCCGGATGAACTCCGTGACATCCCGTCTGTCATTGACGGGCTTTGTGTTGGGCATGCAGGCAACGGCGGTGAAACCACCACGTGCGGCCGCCGTTCCTCCTGATTGAATGGTCTCCTTGTATTCCTGGCCGGGTTCCCGCAGGTGGACATGCATGTCGATCAGACCCGGCAGAACGACTTTGCGGGAAACATCCATCACCCGGGCGTCAGTCGTTTTTATCTGGGGCTTACATTCGACGATTTTCCCCTTTTCGATCAGCAGGTCGAGGGTTTCGTCTCTTCCGGATACCGGATCGATGACCCGGCCGTTTTTAAGCAGTAATCTCACGCTCTTTTCCTCCTAAAAGCAGATAGAGGATGGCCATGCGGACAGCGACTCCGTTTTCCACCTGTTTGAGTATGACGGACCGGTCGGAAGATGCCATTTCAGAGGTCAATTCGATTCCCTTGTTGATCGGCCCGGGATGCATCAGGATCGCCCGCTTCTTGGCTCGGTTCATACGCTGGGGAGTCAGGCTGAACAGCTGTGCGTATTCACGAAGGGAGGGGAAGCAGTTTTTTTGCATCCGTTCCATTTGAATACGAAGCATCATCACCACATCCGCCGATTCGAGCGCTTTGTCCAGATTGTATTCGATGTCGGCCCCGAGGGACTTCAGCTGTTCGGGGACAAACGCCGGCGGCCCGGCCAGCGTGACCCGGGCGCCGAGCCGGGTCAGGCAGAGGATGTTGGACTTGGCGACACGGCTGTTGACGCAGTCGCCGACGATGACGACCTTGAGGCCTTCCAACCTTTTTTTCTTCTGGCGGATGGTGAATGCGTCCAGCAGGGCCTGTGTCGGGTGTTCATGGGTGCCGTCTCCGGCGTTGATGACGTGGGAACGGCAGAACGAGGCAATGTAATGGGGTGATCCCGATGCCTCGTGCCGGATGATAATGGCGTCCGTCTGCATGGATTCCAGATTCTCGATGGTGTCGCGTAGGCTTTCCCCTTTGACGACGGCGCTCGTTTGTTTGGAAAAATTGATGATGTCCGCGCTCAACCGCTTGGAGGCCAGTTCAAAGGAGCTGCGGGTGCGGGTGCTGGGCTCCATAAACAGGTTAACGATGGTTTTCCCCCTGAGAACAGGAACTTTTTTAACTTCACGGGAAGACACTTCAAGAAAGGAATCCGCCGTTTCCAGTACGGTGAGGATATCCTCTCTGGTCAGGTCTTCGATACCCAGAAGATGCGTGTGCTGAAAAGCCAATGT
The DNA here is from genome assembly GCA_018894615.1 of Acidobacteriota bacterium. GTDB lineage: Bacteria > Acidobacteriota > Aminicenantia > Aminicenantales > Aminicenantaceae > JAHIPL01. Next base: position 14,549 of record JAHIPL010000009.1, read on the forward strand.
CCTCTCCTTCAAAGCCGATCGGATCGTCTTATATTTTGACAGGCTCGGTGATCAAGACCTCGTCGATTTTATCGATTTCCTTGAGCCTGACCTTGACTTTTTCTCTGCGGGAGGTCGGTAGGAATTTACCGATGTAATCCGGTTGAATGGGGAGTTCTCGATGCCCCCTGTCGATGAAAACGAGCAGCTGGATGGATCGGGGACGGCCCAGGTCGAACAGGCTGTCCATGGCGGCCCGGGTGGTCCGGCCGGTGAAAATGACATCGTCGACGAGGACAACATCCTTGCCCGCGATATCAAAGGGGATTTCCGTTTTTTTGATGATGTGCTGCGGCTCAAGCTCGGAAAAATCGTCCCTGTAGAGAGTGATGTCGAGGATGCCGAGGGGCACGGACGCCTCCTCCATGGTTTTGATCAGCTGCTGTATCCGTTTGGCGATGAAGACGCCCCGGGTTCGGATGCCGACAATGACCAGTTCATTGAGATCCCTGTTGCGCTCGACGATTTCCGTCGTGATCCGTTGAAAGGCTCTTTTGATCTTTTTTGAGTCCATCACCCGCGCTTTGATTTTTTCTTCCATGTGCTGACTCCTGTGCCGATATGTGTGATCCCCACCGTCATTCTGCGGGCGGGGCCCGGCCCGATTCTTCACCATGCCTCAACCGGGTCGAAAAGTCAAGAATGCAGTCAAGAATGCAGCCTGTCGAAAAAGGCCCGGGCAGTGCTTATGTCGGTCTCAATCCGGGCGGTGAGGGCCTCGATTGAATCGAACCTGATTTCCTCTCTGATTTTTTGATGAAACAGAACCGTCAGGCTTTTTTCGTACAGGTCCGTATTCTCCCCGATCAGATGTGTTTCGACGGACAGCTCTTCGCCGTCGAAGGTGGGCCTGCTTCCGATATTGGTGATCGATGGAAAAAGTGAGCCTTTCACGTCGGTTTCGGTGATGAAAACGCCCCGGGGGAGGATGCCGTTAACACTTTGAATGTTCGCCGTCGGAAAACCGAGTTTGCGCCCCTTTGAGTGCCCGGGAATGACCGGGCCGGAAATGCGGTAGGGCCTGCCCAGGAGTCGGGCGGCTTCCGGCATGCGGCCTTCCCACAGAAGCCGCCGGATATTGGAGCTGGACACAAGAACTCCGCTGCGGAGGACGGAAGGAACGGAAAAAACGCGGTATTCAAACCGCCTCTGAAAAAGGCGCAGGGCTCGAACGTCGCCGTCCCTGTTACGCCCGAAGGAAAAATTGCGCCCCACGATGATTTCCCTGGCATGAAGAGACCGGGCGATGATATGCTGAATGAAATCGCCGGCCGGGATGCGCGAGAACCGTTCGTTAAATTCCAGAATCACGGCGTTTTGAATGTCGAGTTCCTCCATTCGTTCCAGTCGCTGCTCCAGTGTCTGGATCAGGGGAAGGGGAGTGCCTTCGAGAACCTGCCGGGGGTGAGGGGAAAATGTCAGGGCGTAGGAGGGCATGTCCCTTTGGGCGGCGCGCTGCTTGAGGAGCGACAAGATCCGCTGATGGCCGAGGTGAACGCCGTCAAAATTCCCGGCGGCGATCACGGATGAGGAGGGAACGGGTGTGATGTCGTCCAGTCCCCTAAAAATGTTCATGACGGTTTATCCTCAGCGGCCGCATTGTTCACTCAAAGAGGTTTTGCTCAAACGGGATGGAAACAGGTATAATCTTCGGAACAATGTGTCGAAAAGATAAGAATACTACACGATTTGTGGACTCAAATCAAGGGAGGCCCCTTTCCGCCGGGCGGAAGCGGACGGGAGAGGAGTTTGCCCGGCTCGTTCAAATCCTGGACACGCTTCGGGGTGAGGACGGGTGTGCCTGGGACAGAGAACAGGATGTTCGCTCCATCACCAGCTATTTCCTGGAAGAGGTCTATGAGGCCATCGATGCCCTGGAGAGAGACTCGATCCGGTCGGTCGCCGAGGAGCTGGGTGATGTTCTCCTGGAAGTGGTCTTTCTGGCTCGTCTTTTTCAGGAACAAGAGCAGTTCAACATGGAAGATGTGCTGGAAGGGATCAATCAAAAGATGATCAAACGCCACCCCCATGTGTTCGATTCCCCTGAAAAAAAGTCACCGGAAAGGGTTCTCGAGGATTGGAACCGGCAGAAAACAAAGGAAAAAAAGAGGGATTCCCTTTATGACGGGTTCGCCCGGACCGGACCGTCCCTGCTCAAAGCGTTTCAGATCACCCAGAAGGCGTCTTCCGTCGGATTTGACTGGGACAATCCCGGGGATGCCTGGGCCAAGGTCACTGAGGAGGCCGTCGAGGTGGAGAGGGCGATTGAGAGAGGAGAAATTCGAGACATTTCAGAGGAACTGGGAGATCTTCTTTTCGCCGTCGTGAACGTCGCCAGGCTCTGCCGCATCAATCCCGAACTGGCCCTGCGAAGTGCCAACCACAAATTCATTCACAGGTTTCAGTTCATCGAACGGGAATTGAAAAAACGGGGCCGAACGGCGGAACAGGCATCCCTGGAGGAAATGGATGCGCTCTGGAACCAATCAAAAATGAAAGAATAGGTCAGGAACCGAATTTGTCCTTGGCCGAGCGGCTGCGGAGTAACAGAGCGGCTTTGATGAACTCTTCCAAATCGCCGTCCAGCACCCGGTCCACATCGCCGACCTCAACCTTTGTTCGGGTATCCTTTATCATTTTATAGGGATGCAGGACATAGGAACGGATCTGGTTTCCCCATGCGATCTCCGATTTGGCATCTTCCAGTTTTTCCAGCTTTTCGTTCTGTTTTTTCTTTTCAAGCTCGTACAGGCGGGCTTTCAGGACCTTCATGGCTGCAGCCTTGTTTTTATGCTGGGAACGTTCATTCTGGCACTGCACCACTATTCCGGTGGGGATGTGGGTGATACGGACCGCGGAATCGGTGACGTTGACGTGCTGTCCGCCGGCGCCTGAGGCCCGGTAGGTGTCGATTTTGAGATCGTCGGGGCAAACGGCCACCTCGATATCGTCATCGATTTCAGGAAAGGTGAACACGGCGGCGAAGGAGGTGTGACGGCGGCTGTTGGCATCGAAGGGGGAGATGCGCACCAGGCGGTGCACGCCTGATTCCCGGCTCAGATTGCCGTAGGCGTACTCTCCTTCGATCCGCAGGGTCACATTTTTGATGCCCGCCTCCTCTCCCTGCTGAAGGTCCAGCACCTCGACCTTATAGCCCATACGCTCGCCGTAGCGGAGGTACATGCGGAGAAGGATCTGCGCCCAGTCCTGTGATTCCGTGCCTCCTGCGCCGGGGTGAATGGTGAGGATGGCGTTCCGGATGTCATCCCTGTCGGAATAAAGAGTCTGAAGTTCGGCCGTGTCCAGCGCCTTTTCAAATTCCTTCAGAATGAATTCCAGGTCCCGGCCGATGTTCTCCCCCTCTTCGGACAGCTCGAGCAGCACATCGATGTCTTCCTTCTTTGTGTAAAGGAGCTCCAGAAACGCCACCTCGCGTGTGAGATATTTATTTTTCTGCTGAAGGGATGTGTAGCGGCTCTGGTCCTTCCAGACTTCGGGCTCGCTCAGCTGCCCGGTCAGATCGTCCAGTTTCTTTTTTTTCTCTGCGAGGTCAAAGAAAACCTCGAAGCTCTTCGAATTTGGCTTCGGCACTGTCGATCCGCAGCTGAAGGTCCTCAACGAGGGGAGTGCCGTTTTTATTATCGTCGCTCATGGTTGCCTCTTGGTTCCGTTTTTCATCGGCCGGTCGTTCGGAATGTGTCGTTTGAATGAAGCCAGAATAAGGAAAACCGCGGCCAAAGTCAAGCTGATGAAGGGCAGAACGTCTCCCCACCGGGTGTAGAGGGTTTTGGCTTCCACAGGGCTGATCCCGGCCGATAGTGAGGCGCGGGTGTTCATCTCGGTTTTTTCCAAAACACGACCGTAGGGATCGACAACACCGCTGATTCCGGTGGTGGCTGCCCGAAGGAGCGGGCGTCTGTTTTCAACGGCTCGAAAGACGGCCATGGCGAAGTGCTGATAGGGGGCCGCGCTGGTGCCGTACCACCCGTCATCCGTGATGGTCACCAGAAAACGGGCTCCGCGGGCGGCGAAACCCCGGACGAGGTCGGGGAAGATGATTTCATAGCAGATGGGGGTTCCGAAATGCGTTCCCCCTACGGAATGAAGGACATAGCTCTTCCCGGGAGTCAGCTCGCCGATGGCGTGTGTCAGCCTCTGGATGAATCCGAACGCCCATTTGTAGGGGGTGTATTCGCCGAAAGGGACAAGATGCATCTTGCTGTACTGCGTGATTTCTCCGCTGGGATGCAGGGCCAGGGCCGTGTTGTGATAGAGAAAGAGGTCCGCCTTTTTGCTGATTTCATTTGTCCCGAGCACCAAGCTGACGTTGTTGGTGCGGGCATAGTCTTCCAGAATCCGCCTGAAATCATCATAGATGCCATAGTTGCAGCTGAAACAGAGGGAGACGGAAAATTCGGGCCAGATGATGAGGTCCGCGCCTTCCCTCAGGAGGGAGTCGGAAAGATCAAGATGCCGGTTGAGAAGCTCCCGTTTATCGTCCTCGGTGATGCTGTTCCAGTCGGTTTCGGAGGACACATTTCCCTGGACGACACCCGCCCGAAGGACGTCCTTCCCTTCAATGGGATTTTGAAGCACCAGGAATCCCGCCGAATGGATGAACAGGACAAAGGCCACGGCGGCCAGAAAAGGGGATTTTTTGCCCAATCGCATGGAGCAGAGAAACAGGCTCTGAAAAAGGACAAGCACAAAGGAGATGCCGTAAACGCCGAAAACGGCCGCGGTCTGAATGAAATAGATGTTGGGCTGCTGGCTGTATCCCAGGATTCCCCAGGGAAAACCTGTGAGAACGTGGGTGATCAGGTATTCAAACGCCGTCCAGACGAAGGGGATGAGGAGATAGACGACGATGGGATAGCGCCGGGCGATGCGGGCGGTGACATAGCCGAATCCTCCCCAGAAAAGGGAAAGATAAAGGGCCAGAACGAGATAAATGAATAAGCTGAAGCCCCAGGAGAGGTTGCCGTAATGGGCGGGCACGGCCGGAATCCAGTACAGGAGAACGGCGTAAAATACAAATCCGGCGGCCATTCCCAGTCGAAATGCCTGTCCGGGATTTTTTTTCAGGATGGTCCCGATCAGGGGGATAAGGCACACCCAGGCGAGAAAAAAAAGCCTGAATTTGGGAAAGGTCAGAGCGGCTATCCCTCCACTGAGAACGGCGAAGCCGTAATCATGCAGTCCGGTTGATGAGCGGGATCCGCGTTTTTTCATTGTCTTGGTCCGAAGAGGGAGAACAGCCGTCTCAGTTGACGAACTTGACGAAATAATCTCCTTCTTTTTTTCCCTTCAGGCGCAGGAGTTCGGACAGAACCCTGTTGGCTTCTTCCCGGCTGGCATATCCGCCGACTCTCACCCGGAAAATGGCCCTCCGGTCCGATGAAAGAGGATCAAGAATGATGGTGGGATATCCTTTGGACTGGAAGTCCTGGGCCAGGGCCATGGCTCCGTCCTTTTTGGAATATGCTCCGACCTGAATGAAATAGTTGCCGGACTGCTGTTCGGCTTTAGCCGGTGAGGGCTCGGCCTTTTTCGGTTGAACGGCAGGTGTCTGTTCAGCGGTGACCTTTTCTGCAGCCGGTTCCTGCGTCTCCGTCCGGGTGACCGGCGGCGGGACGTCCTCTTTCGTCTCGGGTGCCGGCCGGAGTGTACCGGTCTGCACTGTTTCGATGGGAGGATTGGCGGTCAGCTGCGTTTTTTGGACCTCATCCGACTGCTTTTTCCCAACGGAGATACCCAGAAGAAAAACGACGATCAGAACGGCAAAGAGTCCTACAAAAATCAATAATAGATGTGTGCTGGAAAGCTGAAGTTCTCGGTATTCTCTGTCACTCATTGACATTGTCCATTCAGTCCTTTTTTGAACCTTTAAAGGCCTCAAGAATTTCAAGGGGGATGGGAAAAATGATGGTTGAATTTTTTTCGGTGGCGATTTCCGCAAGGGTTCCCAGATAACGGAGCTGAAGAGCCTGGGGATTCCGGGAGATGATGTCGGCCGCATCCGTCAGCTTGCCGGCGGCCTGGAACTCGCCTTCGGCATGGATGATCTTGGCGCGCCGTTCGCGCTCCGCTTCCGCCTGGCGGGCGATAGCCCGGATCATGTTTTCAGGGAGGTCGACGTGCTTCATTTCCACAAGCTGCACCTTGACACCCCAGGGATCCGTGTGTTTATCGATGATTTCCTGCAGCTGAAGATTCAGTTTCTCCCTTTCGGAAAGAAGCTCGTCCAGCTCGACCTCACCCAGAATGCTGCGCAGGGTGGTCTGAGCGAGCTGGGAGGTGGCGTAGAGGTAATCCTGCACTTCGAGAATGGCCCTCTGCGGGTCCATCACCCGAAAATAGACGACGGCGTTGACCTTGACCGTCACATTGTCGCGGGTGATGACATCCTGGGGCGGGATATCCATAACGACCGTCCGCAGGCTGACACGGACCATTCGATCGAGGGGAATGAACACAAAAATGAGTCCCGGCCCCTTGGGTTTTTCAAGCACACGCCCGAGACGAAAGATAACCCCCCGTTCGTACTCCTTCAGGACCTTGATGCAGTTGAGCAGATAAAGCAACAACAGTCCTATTATTACCGCCGGATATGTGATCATTGTCTCCTCCTTTCAGATTTTTCTTACTTTGATGCTCAGGTTCTTCAGAACTTCGATGACCTCCACTTTGGCGCCCTTCAGGATTTTTTCATCCGCCGCGGCTTTCCATATCTCGCCGTGGACGAACACCTTGCCTTCGGGATTGAGGACGGACAACACCAGGCCGATTTCCCCGACAAGACCCTCCTTCCCGGTCACGGACCTCCGGGCATAGGCGCGCACGGCCAATACGACCAGAGAGATGAAAATCAGGCTGAGCCCCATCACCATGGGAATAATGAGCTTGAGGCTGGGTTTCAGTTCCGGAATGGGGGCGTCGATCAGCATGATGGATCCGATAAGCATGGCGATTATTCCTCCCACAGACAGGACTCCATAACTTTGAATCTTGATTTCCAGAAGAAAAAGACCGATGGCGAGCAGGATCAGGATCAGCCCGACATAATTGATGGGGAGAATCTGAAAGGAAAAGACGGCCAGAAGAAGCGAGATCCCCCCCAGCACTCCGGGCAGAATGGCCCCCGGATTGGAAAATTCGAAGTAAAGGCCGAGCAGGCCGATCATGAGAAGGAGATAGGCCAGATTGGGGTTGGATATGGTGAGGAGGAATTTCTGCCGGGCGGTCATTTCCATTTCCACGACCTGTTTGCCGTGGAGGTCGATCTGTTCTTCTTCACCGTCGAAGCGGGTGATGGTCCTGCCGTCGGCATAGGAGAGGACATCCTCCAGGTTTCCGGCGACGAGATCGATAAGTCCCCCCTCCAGAGCCTCCTGCTCGGTATAGGAATCCGCCGTCCGCACGGCCGCTTCGGCCATTGCCGTATTCCGTCCTCTTTTTTCGGCGATGCTCTTGATAAAGGAGGCGGCGTCGTTGGTCACTTTTTTAGACATGGTTTCGTCCATTTCCTGGCCGGTGAGGGACACGCCGACGGGAGAGGCGGAACCGGTGTTTGTTCCCGGAGCCATGGCAAAAATGTCACAAGCGACGGCAATAAAAAAACCGGCCGACGCGGAACGGGATCCGCTGGGGCTGACATAAGCAGCGACGGGGACGGGGGATGAGAGAATTTTTTCGATGATCTCCCGCATGGATGAGTCGAGGCCGCCCGGCGTGTTGAGGACGAGGACGAGCAGGTCATGGTTCCCCTCCGCGGCCCGGTCAACGGCCTGGCGGATGTATTCCGATGTGACGGGGTGAATGGGGGCGTTGACCGTGATCTTCAGCACGGAAGCGGATAGAGTGGCGGCGGCAAGGAGGACCAAGAGAAGGACGACAGGTGCTTTTTTCACTTTTTATAATTATAGAAGGGGGAGGCATTCAAAGTCAATACGCGGAAACGGATGGATCTTCATGACGAAATACAATTGGAATACAATTGGACTTGACTTTTCTTTTTGTATAACTTAATTATAATTTGTTTAAAACATTGTGTTTTCGTCCAAGAGGAGTTTTTTATGATCAAAAATGATATTGCCCTGGCCATTGAAAAGAAGTCACATTTCAACAGGGCGACATCTTCAAAAATAGTGGAGTCCGTTCTCACCTCCCTCAAAGATGCGCTGGCTGAAGACGAAAAAATTGAAATACGTGGATTCGCCAGTTTTCGAGTTGTTTCCAAAAAAACAGGTTACGGACGGGACATCCGGCGGAAAAAACAGATCAAGATCAAAGAAGGAAAACGGATCAAATTCCGCTCCGGACAGGAATTGAAAAAATTATAGATATTCTTATCTTCATTTTCTCTCCTAGGATGATTTTTAACCGTGAGTAAATACCGCATTCATCCCGCCGATCCGGAAGGCCTGACCTTTTATTCCCTCCGGTCCCGCCCGAGCAAAGTACGGGTGGATATGTTCGCCCGGCCCGCACCCGCTTCGCAAGTCTTTACCGAATTTGTGAACGGTCTGCCGGATATTCTGGCGGGCCGGGATATGAAGATGTTTCTCCAAAAAATGAGAAACGCGCGGGCCGCCGGGAAGCCCCTTGTGTTCGGCTGCGGGGCCCACGTCATCAAGGTCGGACTCAGTCCGGTCTTTATCGACATGATGGAACACGGCTGGATCACGGCTCTGGCCCTTAACGGGGCGGGGATCATTCATGATCTCGAGATCGCCCTGGTCGGACAAACCTCGGAGGATGTCGATTCCCGGATCGGGGACGGCCGTTTCGGCATGGCGGAGGAAACGGGCCGTCTCCTCCACCGCGCGATCAGGGACGGGGCGGAAGCGAATATCGGCCTGGGTGAAGCGGTCGGCCGTATGATCTCTTCCTCGGATTTTCCGCACAGGGACAAAAGCCTTCTGGCGGCGGCCTATGACCGCAACCTTCCCGTCACCGTCCATGTGGCCGTGGGAACGGATTTTATTCATTTTCATCCCGATGTGGACGGACGGGATATCGGGCAGACAACCCTCAGGGATTTTTTTCTGTTCTGTGCCCTCGTCGAGGGCATGGACGGCGGTGTTTTCTGCAATGTGGGTTCCAGCGTTATTCTGCCCGAAGTCTTTTTAAAAAGTGTCACCTTCGCCCGGAACAAAGGGAAAAAACTCGAAAACCTGACGACGGCTGTGTTCGATTTCAACAGGCACTACCGTCCCGATCAGAATGTGGTCAGACGCCCTCCCGGGACAGGCGGCGAGGGATTTTATTTTATCGGTCATCACGAACTGATGATCCCCCTTCTCTCCGCCTCCCTCAAGGCCGGGGACATCACCTGAATCCTACAGCGGGGAGAGCCCGACAGGGGAGAGATTTCAGTTCTGAATGCGGCGCTTGGCTTCGTAGTCCTGAACGAGAAGACGGTAGACGGTTTCCGTCCGCTCGATGGTTTCAGCCAGGGAATCGGAACTGTCGATCAGATAATGGGCCTGTTTTTTTTTCTCTTCCTGGGACATCTGGCTTTGAATGATCCGTTCCGCTTCCGTACGGTCGATCCGGTTTCTTCTCATCAGCCTCTGTATCTGAAGGGGTTCCCTGCAGTGAACGACGATGACCTTGTCATAAGACGAGGCGAAGCCCGCCTCCACCGTAAGGGCCGCTTCCGAAATGAAAATGGTGTGGTTCCCGTCCCGCTCCATGGCTTCAAGGCGATCCAGCCGGGCTTCCATCACACGGGGATGAAGAATGCCGTTAAGCCGAAGGCGTTCCTGCTCGCCTGCAAAAACGATGCGGCCCAGCTGCTTCCGATTGATGGTCCGGTCGGGATTCAGGACGCCGCGGCCGAATTGGACGACAATCTCCTTCCAGGCGGGAGAATCGGGATGTATGAGTTCATGGGCGGCCTCATCGGAATGGTGGATGTAGCAGCCGAGGTCCTTCAAAACTGCGGCGGCTACGGATTTTCCAACGGCGATTCCGCCGGTCAGGGCGACAAGAAGCATTCTGAAATCAGAGGGTTTTGATAGCATTGTCTCAAACGGCCCTGTCTCTGTCCGCCGTCTGACGGGAACGGGAGCCGGTCAGGCGGAAGTCTCGCCGATGAAGTGAAATTCCTCATCGAATCGAAGGGCGACTCCCTGTTTTTTCCCCATTCGGAGGGGCTCCTCCAGTCGAATGGTGATGCCTTTCAGCCGCAGTTTGAGCTTTTTCCCTTCCGTCAGCTTGTCGGGAATTTCGATGACGAGGGTCAGCCGGGATCCGACCGTGACACCGGAATTCAGGCAGAAGTAGGCTCCGGTGGAACTGATGTTTTCAAGAATGGTCTCTTCCCGAAAGGATTGTCCTTCCGGAAGGGTGCCCTCCACCGCGGCTGTAAGCGGCAGATCGAGGCGCCATTCCCTTCTACGGTCGACGGTCACATCGCCTTTTTTTTTATCGGTTTTTGCCGTGTTCTGAATCGATTTTTTTTTTGAAGTTGCTGTCTTCGTCATAGTTACCTCGTGAATCGAGACCGCCTAGAAAAGAGCGGAATTAATGGCATACAGAGCGAGCTGAAGCCGGCTGTGAGTGTCCAGTTTGGCGTAAATGCTTTTGATGTGCGAACGTACGGTGTTTTTACTGATGAACATCGCCTCTGCGATTTCATCGTTGCTCTTTCCCTGCCCGATGAGCCGGAGAACCCGGAATTCCGTCGGCGTCAGCTGGTCGAGCGTTTTTTCTTTGAGATCCCGCCCGACTACGGAAACGATTCTGTCCATGATGCTGCTCATTTTATCTCTCGGCAGCCAGATCTCCCCTCGATGGACGACGCGAATGGCCTCTCCGAGCTGATTGGAGGACTCATTCAAATCAAAGTATCCCCGGACTCCGGTGTTGATCAGGCTCACGATTTCTTCTTGTGAAGGGATGCTCCCGAGAAGGATCATCTGTGATTTTTCGTGTTCCTTGGAGATTTCATGAACCGCTTTGCAGATCTCGCGGAGATTGGGAAGGGTTTCGGTGTTGGTGAAAAGAATGACGTTGGGATTCAGGCTGCGGATGGACTGAAGAAAATTTTCGATAGTGCTTTTCTCGACATTGATGATTTCAATTTCTTCATAGGATTCCAGGGCCTTCATGATGCCGGAAAGTATAAAATCCGATGTGCAGTACAGAAGAACCTGAATCCGGTCTTTGCTGTCGGGAAGTGAGTTGTCTTTATTCATCGGCAGGACTTTCTTGGAATCCCCCTGAGATGGTGATGACTTTTTTGACATAATTTCCTGATAATATTATAGAAACAAATTTGTTCTGTCAAGCATGGCAACGGGGATTGAAATGGATTGAAAAGGAAGGGTTCAGGATGTTTTCTGTATGTTGAAAGCGCGTTTGAGCAGCAGGGTGATGAGCTGCGAATTCCCCTCCGCTTCTGTTCTGACAAGAATCACTCTTCCCGATATATTCAGAAAGAGGGGATTTTCAAGAATGAGGGTTCGGGGAATTTTTAGGGACAGGTGGAGGCAGGACCCGATCAGCACACGGGCCTCAAGGCGAAAAGTGGCATGTTGTGAGCTGATGGCTTTCAGGTTGGTGTTTTCCTCGAATATCCGATCGGAGGCATCCAGTCCGGAGACCGAAGCGGGAAGAGAGAGCTGGAAAAGCCGCTCTCTCTTCTGCGCTCCGGACAGGGTTGGATTGGAGGTTTGCTGCATCATTTTTTCAGTATTCATTGTTGCCCCTATTGTGCCCTGCGAGGCCGGAGGGGACAATCCCTCACCCGGATGATTCAAGGGGTGAGATTTGACGCATTCGTCTCATCCTAATGGGGGGGTGAGGGATTAATCGTCCCAAAGACGGAATACCGGAGAGGATGGCTGAAAGGGCCTTCGTCAATCCTTATCCGACTGGATGATGTATCTGTTTTCGAATTTGAGGGAGACCCTCTGCAGGGAGTGGTCATCCTTCGCTGCTTCGACAAAGACCACTTTTCCTTTGATGATGAGCTTCAGGTCTTCGTTGTCGGAAAGCTGAGGGGGGAGATCCACCGTCAGCCGCAGATCGGTGCCGATCAGGACTGGTGTCGACATCCGGAAAGACGAACCGTTATGACTGATGTAGGAGAGAACGGTCTCTTCGGAAAAGGGGCGTCCCGAGCCGTCCATCCCCTGGACAATGGTTTTGAGAGGAAGTTTGAAACCCTGTTCATTGACGCCCCTGTCACCGCAGGTCTCCTTTCGAATTTTCCTGTGCATAACACTTCCTTTTCACATGTTTGGCGAGCATAGAATCGCACAACGGAAGGGTCCGGTCAATCACCCCTGTGGATGAAATTTAGGGGTGATATCCGTTTTTTTCGCATAAGGCGGGATCTTGCCCGTATGCTCGTTCAATTGACAAAAAACGGCCCTCTGGATAGAATGAACGGGATTAAAAAGACGGGAGTCCAACTTGATCAAAGAAGATCGACGAGTGAAGCAGATAACACCGAAAAGTGAAGATTTTTCGAAGTGGTATGTGGAGATTATTCGAAAGACGGAAATGGCGGATTACGCCCCGGTCAAGGGGATGATGGTCATTCGGCCCTACGGCTATTCCATCTGGGAACATATTCAGAGCGGCCTTGATCGGCGGATCAAGGAGACCGGCCATTCCAATGCCTATTTTCCGTTGTTCATCCCCGAGTCCAGCCTTCAAAAGGAAGCGGAGCACGTGGAAGGTTTCACTCCGGAAGTGGCCTGGGTTACCCAGGGCGGAACGGAAGAACTGGAGGAACGGCTGGCGGTTCGCCCGACGTCGGAAGCCATCATCGGAAGCATGTATTCCAAATGGATCAAATCCTACCGCGATCTGCCCCTGCTCATCAATCAGTGGGCCAACATCGTTCGCTGGGAAAAGGTGACGCGCCCCTTCATCCGGACCACGGAATTCCTGTGGCAGGAGGGGCACACCGTGCACGAAACGGCGGAGGAAGCCCAGGAAGAGACCATGAAGATCCTCGCCCTCTACAAGGAGTTCGCCGAGACCGAACTGGCCATTCCCGTTTTGAGCGGAATAAAGTCGGACCGGGAAAAATTCGCCGGGGCCGAGGCCACCTATGCCATCGAAGGCCTCATGGGAGACGGCAAGGCGCTTCAGATGGGAACTTCTCACAATCTGGGGCAGCATTTTTCCAAAGTTTTTCAGATCCGTTTTGAGGACAGGGAACAGACGCTTCAGTATGCCTGGCAGACGTCGTGGGGAATGTCCACACGGCTGGTCGGCGCCGTGGTGATGAGCCATGGAGACGATTCCGGCCTGAGGCTTCCTCCCCGGATCGCGCCCATCCAGGTCGTGATCGTGCCCATCTCCATCGGCGACTGGAAAGAAACCATCCTTCCCACTGCTGGAAAACTGGCGGCCGGGCTCAAAAAAAGCGGCGTGCGTGTTTATCTGGACCAGAGAGAGGAATACACGCCGGGCTGGAAGTTTGCAGACTGGGAGATGCGGGGCGTCCCGCTGCGGCTTGAAATCGGACCCCGGGATGTGAAATCCGGCCAGGCAGTAGCCGTCAGAAGGGACACGGGAGCCAAGGAGAGCCTTTCCCTTGACAGCCTGCCTCAGGCGGTTCCCGAACTCCTGCAGTCCATTCAGGACAATCTGTTCAATCAGGCCCTGGATTTCCGCCGGGCCAACACGAGAAGCGTCTGCGATTACGAGGAATTCAAAAAAGTCATCGAAACAAAAAGGGGGTTTCTGCTGGTTCCCTGGTGCGGTGATCGGGCCTGCGAGGATAAAATCAAGGAAGAGACCATGGCCACCATCCGGGTCATTCCTCTGACTGAGGAGAAGACGGAGGGCGTTTGCATCAGGTGCGAAAAAAAGGCGGGTCAACAGGCTTATTTCGCCCGGTCCTACTGACATGGCATCCTAAAAACCGGTGGACCTTGAACCGTGACTGACAACAAACCGGACTTCAAACAGGAGCGGGAGCGCATGGTCAGCGCTCAGGTCGAATTCCGGGGTGTGCGGGATGAATGTGTGCTCGCGGCCATGCGGAAAATCCCCCGCCATCTATTCGTGCCCGCCCGGCAGAGAATTCACGCCTACAGGGACGAACCGCTATCGATCGGCGAAGGACAGACCATCTCCCAGCCCTATATCGTAGCCTATATGACCGAGGCCCTGGCGCTGAAAAGCACGGACCGGGTGTTGGAAATCGGAACGGGATCCGGCTATCAGACAGCCGTCCTGGCGGAAATTGTGAGGGAAGTGAACACGGTTGAAGTGTTGGAACGGCTGTCACGGAAGGCGCAGGCCCTGCTTCACGAACTGGGCTACGGAAACATCTCCTTCCACATCGGAGACGGAAATTCCGGCTGGCCGAACCATCATCCGTATGATGCCGTTCTCGTCACCGCCGCCCCGGAAAAGATACCACCGGCCCTTCAGCACCAGTTGAAACCGGAAGGGCGGCTCATCGCTCCGGTCGGTGTGCTCCATCAGGAACTGGTCCTTGTGCGGCGGGAAGGGGACCGGTTCATCTCAAAATCCCTCCTTCCCGTCCGCTTTGTCCCCCTCGTCAAGATTCACTGAGAATCATCCCCCCGTATCGCTTTCGCTGCCGCGTCAACGTTTCCGGTTCAGGGACTACGGACCTCAAAATCGAACATTTTGGTCACGGAGGCGTTGCGCAGCTTGTCGTGAAGGACGGCCCGGAACTTGTATTTCCCGGGGGGGAGTTCTCCCTGGAGATCCAGGGAATTCTGGGCGTACATGTCGAGCACGGGTTTGCGGGCCATGTAGTGCATGTTGAGAAGTTCTTTTTGTTCCCAGATGACCTCCTTGCCCTCGGCATCGAGGACGGCCATGTCCTGGGTGTACCAGATTTCGTAGATGCCTTCCCTAACGACGGTGAAAATGTTCTGCGGTTCGTAATAGATGAGCAGGGTTCCGTTTTTGTCGATGACCGGTTCCCTGACGGGGACAAAGGATGCGTACCCAAGGATCTGGCTGCAGAGAGTAAAATCCTGAAAACCGAGCTCGCCCTGGTTCTGCAGATCGATGATCCGGGTCTTCAGGTCCCGCACCTCGGTCGACTGAGCGAAAACCCCCGCAATCAACAGGAATGCGGTCAGTCCCGCGAGCGCCGTTTTTTTCATGTTCTTCTCCTTAAATGGGTTTTCTTTTGTTGTCAAGAGATCTTCTGAATAAGACGATGAAGTTCGGCAGCGGCGTTCTCCGAAGCTTTCGACTCACCCAGCTCGGCTCTGATCAGGCGAAACTCTTCCACCATGGCGTCCCGTACCTCGGCATTTTCAAGAATACGGGCTGTTTCCGCGGCCAGATTCCCGGGCGTGAATTGATCCTGAATGAGCTCCGGAATGACGGTTTTTCCGGCCAGGATGTTGACGATGCTGTAGCGGTTAATGCGGACGAAGGGTTTTCCCAGCCGGTAGGTGAGAGGAGAGAGCCGGTAGAAGGCGATAACGGGCGTTTCCAGAAGAGCCGCTTCCAGGTTGGCCGTGCCGCAGGAAGAAAGGGCCAGGTCGGCCGCCGCCAGGGCGTCGTAGGAGTCTTCCTCGATGAGAACATTAGGAATAATGTCACCGGGAAAGGCCTCTTTCAGTATGCCGGGGCTGAGATGTTCGGCTTTGACCACAACAAACTGCGCCGCAAATTGTTTATGAATAAGGGCCAGTGCTTCCATGAGGATGGAGGCGTGGTGACGGATTTCACTCCCTCGGCTTCCGGGGAGAACGGCGATGAGAGGGCGGTCCGGGTCAAGTCCGTGTTTTTGACAGAATTCAGCCCGCCCGGTCCGCGCCTTGACTCTCTCGATCAGAGGATGACCGACAAAGACGGCCGGGATGCCGTATTTTTCGAAAAGCGGGCCTTCAAATGGGAAAATGTAGAGCATGCGGGCCACGTTTTTCCGCAGCGTGTGAATGCGTCCACGGCGCCAGGCCCAGATTGTGGGGCTGATGTAGTAGCAGACGGGAATACCGAAGCGCCGAAGCCGCCGGGCCAGACGAAGATTGAAATCAGGGGAATCGATGAGCACGGCCGCGTCCGGCCGCCGTGTTTTTGCCTCCGCAAGGACATCCTCAAAAATGCGCCGAATGCGCGGCAGGTGGGAAACCACTTCGATGAGCCCGGTGACAGCCAGGTCTTCCATGGGATGGATAAGATCGACCCCTGCTTTCACCATGGAGGGCCCGCCGATTCCAAAAAATAATCCGTCTCCATACCGTTCGGAATAAGCCAGCGTCAGGGAGGCTCCATAATTGTCTCCCGACTGCTCTCCGGCGACGATCAGGATGGATCGCGTCATCTTGAGTCGTCCCGGCCGAAATAGACGATTTCGGGCGGCTGTTCCGGATTCTTCCCCAGAAAAAACAACCACTTGTCGTATGATTCCTGCTTGTCGAGGATTTGAATGGATGATTCGGTGGAGGCGCTGACGACGCCGATGATGCGGGGTTGAGCCATCGCCTTCAGGACCCGGAAAGGAGCGACGAGGATCTTCTGAATCCCAGACTGATCGGCTGCGGATGTTTCGGGATGGACAAGAATAATGTTCCATTCCCCCGATTCGGTCATCGGGTCTGGATACAATCTGCGAATGAATTTTTCTTCCCCCAGAATTTCGAGACTGTCGGGGAATGCCCCCGGATTTTTTTGGGTGTAGAGGCGGATGGCTTCCACATACTGGCTGCCGCGGAAGATGAGTTCCTCCTCCCACTCCCTCTGAATCTGGGTTTTCCAGACAGGGACGGCGGCGAGGAGGCCGATGCCCAGGATGGCGATGAGGAACATGAGGAGAAGGATGGTGTAGCCGCGGGATTTTACCATGTGCTGTAGAGGGTTCCGTCCTGAGCCGTGTCCTTGGACCCCGAGGTGAGGTCGACGATTCCTGGAATCTGTCCCGAAAAAACGGATTCGTCGGAGAGGGTTTCAGGCACTTCGATCCAGGTGTCAGAGGAATTGGTGATGGGATCGACGGGAATCCGGAACAGGTATTTGTCATCGACAAGGGACTGAAGGGAGGCGGGGTAGTGCTTTTTGTCGGTGTAGTACTGGTTGATGAGCATACGCAGCTGAAAGAGGTTTTCCTTGAGGACGGTTTCCTTGGATTTGATGATGGCGTGTTTGAATTGGGGAAGCGCCAATCCGACCAGAATGCCGATCAGGGTGAAAACGATGATAAGTTCGAGTACGGTGAATCCTTTTTCCTTGGTGGTCATTCGGGCCTCGCTCCTTGTTTGTCAGTACCCCCGGCTACCAATCGGTGTATTTCGTTCCGTCCAGTCCTGTTCCCGGGCTTCGCGTGGACACGTCATAGACATTTTGTCCCCCCCAGGATTGTGTGTCGGGATCGTCCTGGTAGGAACGTTTTCCCCATTCGGTGGAATTCGTCATGGGATCACGGGGGACCCGCCTCAGAAAGCGGATCAATTTAACGATTTCACGGTCGTTTTCCTTCTCCGTTATCTCCACTCCTTCGACCAGTGTTTCGAGATCGGGAGGATATCCGTAGGTCTCCTCGTCGAATTCGAATTTATTTTCGTCGGCGAGTTTTTTGTAGGCGTCGATGGATTCCCGGAGAAGGCGGAGATTTCGCCGCAGCTCAATCTCTTTTCCCCTTTTGACGGAGGTTTCGGCAAGTGGAAGAGCGACGGCGGCGATAACGGCGATAATGGCCATAGTGACAAGCAGTTCCGTGATGGAGAATCCCTTTCGTCGGCACGAAAAATCGATCATATGTCTCGCTTGTCTGCCGGATCTCCTCAGAATCGATCTTTAGGGTCCCGCTTTTTGTAAGGAGAGGATCGGTCCCCCCGGTCATTCCTGTTGTCCCGGCGGGCGGGTCGTTCGTCATTCGACCTTTCGGCCCCTTCTTCCCGGGGCTCAAGAGCCTTACGGCTGACTTTGACCTTTCCCATATCGTCGATGCCGACCACCTTGACCTTAAGGATCTGTCCCATCTGGACGACATCTCGGATGCTCGGGATCCTCTGATGGGAATATTCTGAGATATGGAGCAGGCCGACGGCATTGGGGAGGATCTCGACGAAGGCTCCGTATTCCTCGATGCGGATCACCTTGCCTTCGTAGATCCTGCCGATTTCAGCCTCTTCCGTGATGTCACTGATCATGCGGATGGCTTTTTTGACGGCTTCCATGTCGGAGGAGGCGATGGTGATTTTGCCGGTGTCGTCGATATCGACCTTTGCGCCGCTTTCGGCCACAATTCTTTTGATGATCTTACCAGAAGGACCGATCACCTCGGCGATCTTGTCCGGGCTGACAAATATATTTTCGATGCGGGGAGCATAGGGAGAGATGTCCGGTCTCGGCTCGGCGATGACCTCCAACATTTTATCCAGGACGGTCAGTCTGGCCTTTTTGGCCTTCTCCAGTCCCTCCTTGAGGATGTCCATGGAGATACCGGGGGTTTTGAGGTCCATCTGCATGGCCGTGATACCTTTCCGGCTGCCGGCGATTTTCAGGTCCATGTCGCCGAAAAAATCCTCCATGCCGGCGATGTCGGTCAGAACGGCGTAGCGATCGTTTTCCTTCACAAGTCCGATGGCGATTCCGGCGACGATCATCTTAAGGGGAACTCCGGCATCCATCAGTGCCAGGACACCGCTGCAGACGGTGGCCATGGATGAGGAGCCGTTGGACTCCATGATTTCCGAAACGATGCGGATGGTATAGGGAAAAACGTCATCATTATCGGGAATGGACGGGCGTATTGATTTTTCCGCAAGGGCGCCGTGGCCGATTTCACGCCGGCCGGCCCCCCGGAGAAAGGACACTTCACCCACACTGAAGGGGGGGAAATTGTAGTGGAGCATGAACCGTTTTTCAGGTTCCTCCCCGATGCTGTCGATCCTCTGGACATCCTGGAATGTTCCCAGGGTGATGGTGGACAGGGCCTGTGTCTCACCGCGGGTGAAGAGGGCCGAGCCGTGGGTTCGGGGGAGAAATCCCACCTCTGATGTGATGGTGCGGATATCCTCGAAGGAACGTCCGTCCACACGTACCTTTTTGTTCAGAATGAGGTCCCGGGCCAGTTTTTTCTGAACCTGGTAAAAGACCTCTTTGATTTCGTTTCTCTCGTCCTCGTTCTCTTTAGGGATGCCGGCCAGAATGCCGTCATACACTTTGGACATGGCCGCATCACGGGCGAGCTTGTCCGGTTGGTGGAACGCGTCGGAAACCTGGGATTCCACCTTGTCCTGGAGGGCCTTGATTTTTTCGGCCGGGACGGTCATGGGGGTGAAGGTGCGCTTCTGTATGTTCAGCTTGGACAACAGTTCTTTCTGGGCCTCGATGATCTGGGTGATGGGATCGCTGGCCCGGGCGATGGCCTCGAGGATGATATCCTCTCCGGCTTCGTTGCCTTCGGCCTCCAGCATAACCAGTCCCTCCTCACAGCCGACAACGATCATTTTAAGGATGCATTTTTTTTGCTGGGAGGGCGTGGGGTTTATGATGTATTCTCCGTCGCCGTATCCGATCTTGACCGCACCGATGGGAGTGGTGAAGGGGATGTCGGAAAAGTTCAGAGCGACGGAAGCGCCGATCAGGCCGAGAGTTTCCGGTTCGTTTTCGAGGTCGGCGGACAGAAGAAGGCCGATGATCTGGGTATCGAAGTAATAGCCGTCCGGAAAAAGCGTGCGGATGGGGCGATCGATCAGACGGCTGGTGAGAATTTCCTTCTCGGAGGGCCGTCCCTCGCGCTTGAAAAATCCGCCGGGAATTTTTCCGGCGGCGTATGCGTATTCCCTGTAATCGACGATCAAGGGAAGAAAGGGCTTGGGTTCCTTGACATCCTTTTTGGATGTGGCGGAAACAAACACGACGGTGTCGCCGTAACGGACAAGCGCCGAGGCGTCGGCCTGGCGCGCGATCTTGTTTATCTCAACCGTAAGGGGTCTGTTTCCGATATTAACGGAGATGGTTTGTGTTGACATGTAGTTCTTTATTCCTATTTTCTAAGCTTCAGTTTTAATCTGAGCTTTTCATAGCGATCGAAATCCTTGGTTTTCAGGTATTCGAGGAGACGTTTTCTCTGCCCGACCATTCTCATCAGACCTGTTTTGGAGTGATGATCCTTTTTATGAGTTTTAAAATGCTCGGTCAGGTAATTGATACGGTTGGTGAGCAGTGCCACCTGAACTTCCGGTGAGCCGGAATCCTGAGGATTGACCGCGTTGTCTTTGATGATATTTTGTTTTTCTTCTTTACTCAGCACCTGTTTATGCTCCTTCCTTGAATTTGTTTATTTTATCAAAAAAAGGTGAAATTGTAAATCCTTCTCTTTCAAGCAGAAAGGTCTCCATCGGATGAAGTATTCGTCCCTTTCGCGTGAAAAGTTGTTTATGGATCAACGTTAAGGGAGTAGTCAGGAATTGAGGGAGGTCAGATAATTTTTGCGCTTGAGGAGTTCCTGCGCATATTTTGAATCAAAACCTCCCTGGGTCTCTTTGACGGAGACCAGCTTGGCATTGATTTCCTGAAGGGTCATTTTGTTTATTTTTTTCTTCTTGCCGGGCGATGCGCTGATTTCTGCCGGGGGAGGAGTGGGTGGTGCTGCGGCTTCTTCCTTTTTGGGTTCGACAGGTTTGGGAACTTCAATCTTAATCTCTTCAGCAGGGGGGGATTCAGCTTTGATTTCTTCAACAATGGGAACTTCGGCCTTGGGCTCGTCCTCTTTTTTGGGCTCCTCCACGATGGGTTCTGCGGCTTCAGGTTCTTCCGGTTTTTCTTCTTCGGCTTTGACCTGTTCGTCTTTGTTCTCTTCAGCCATTTGATTCTATCCTTTGTTTTCTTTTATATCCCGATGATGGGGTGAATATGGACCCGGTCTTTTTTCGATACCGACGACTCATTCTGAGTCCAACACTCAATAGGTGCAGAGTTTACCAGAAAATCAAAAAAAAATAAACACTTTTTCCCTTTTTTCAGACAAAGCGTTTTTTATTTCCATGACGGGATGAGGAGGGAGGCCGGGACATTTCCGGCTCCTTTTCGCTGATTGAATATGAGTGCGGAATGAGATATAGTCTGAACGCATGTATGTTTTATACTCCTTTCTCGTATTTCTTTCCCTTCTGTACTATCTTCCTGCGACCGTATGGAAATTGAAAATCCGCAGAGGGGAAAAGCTGCATCTCAAGGAGCGTTTTGGGTTGTCTTTTTCACTCCCATCACCGGAAGGAACCTCCATCTGGCTTCATGCGGTTTCGGTCGGAGAGGTCCTCTCTCTTCAGACTCTTATCAGAGCGCTGAAGAGCAGGCATCCCGACTGGACCATCTACTGCTCGGCTCTCACCAATTCAGGATACACTGTGGCCGGATCCAAGCTCGGCGAGGCCGATCACATTTTTTATGTCCCTTTTGATTTTGCCTGGATCGCCCGGAAATTTTTCAAGCGAATTCAACCCCGGCTGTTCATTCTGGCCGAGTCGGAGTTCTGGCCCAATCTGCTGCGGACCGCCCGACGGCACGCAGGCGGTGTTCTCCTGGTAAACGGTCGTATTTCCGACAGGACGGGCCGCCGCTTTCGCCGGTTCCGTTGCCTGGTCCGGCCGCTGCTCGGTAATATCGACCGGTTTCTTGTTCAGACCGCCCCGGACGGCAGCCGTCTTCAGGCTGTCGGCATCAGCGGCGACAGGATTCGCGTTGTGGGGAATTTAAAGGCGGACATTCAGCTGCCTCCGATGA
>JAHIPL010000079.1 GCA_018894615.1 Acidobacteriota bacterium
CCGGTCGAAGGCACCTGCCCCGGAGCATCTCTGTTCGTTCCCTTCACCCTGGAACCAGGAGGCGAAAAAACCGTCAGGCTCATGATCGCTTGGTATGTGCCGGAAACCGATCTGCGCCTTGGAACCGATCCGGATCCCTCTCTTCTGCCTGCGGAGCCGACCTGCTGCGAATCCGGCAACTTCGTCCCCTGGTACGCGGGCCGATTCTCGGATATCTACGATGTCGCCGAGTACTGGCGCTTCCGGTACGATGACCTTCGTCAGAAAACGAAGATCTTCACGGACACCTTCTATGACACCGACCTGCCGGCGGAAGTCATCGAGGCGGCGGCCGCCAACCTGACCATCCTCAAATCCCCTACGGTGCTCAGGCAGAAAGACGGACGATTCTGGTGTTTTGAAGGATGCTCCGACAACAGGGGCTGCTGCCACGGGTCCTGCACGCATGTGTGGAACTACGCCCAGGCGATCCCCCATCTTTTTCCCAGCTTGGAGAGAAGTTTAAGAGAAACGGAATTCCTCAACAGCCAGGACGAGCGGGGCCATCAGACATTCCGCACGCCCCTTCCCATCCGGCCTCCGACTCACGATTATCATGCGGCCTCGGACGGACAGCTGGGAGGCATCATGAAGGTCTTCCGGGAGTGGCGCATTTCCGGAGATACGGATTGGCTGAAGTCCCTCTGGCCCAGGGTCAGGCAAAGCCTCGACTACTGCATCCGCACCTGGGATCCCAAGGGAAAAGGTCTGTTGGAGGAACCTCACCACAACACCTACGACATCGAGTACTGGGGGCCCGACGGACACTGCTCCAGTTTTTATCTTGGTGCTCTGGATGCCGCGGTGAAGATGGGAGAGGCCCTGGAAGACGACATCGGGACCTATGCGCAGCTTTTGGAAAAAGGGAAAGCGATCTATGAATCGGAGCTCTACAACGGCGAATATTTTATTCAGAAGATTCAGACCGAAGGCCTGGAAACCGAATATCCGGGGATCGATTACTCCGGCAACGGCAGCGGCTACCGGAAAATGATCGACAGACTCAACCAGGAAGGGCCCAAGTACCAGTACGGCACGGGCTGCCTCTCGGATGGGGTCCTCGGCTTCTGGATCGGCCTGGTGTGCGGGCTGGATGAAACGGTCGATTCAGACAAGATCACCAGCCACCTCCTCGCCGTCCACAAGTACAACCTGAAGCGGGACCTCGCGGATTTCGCCAATCCCCAGCGCCCGTCCTTCGCCATGGGAAACGAGGGCGGACTGCTGCTGTGCACCTGGCCGCGCGGTGGTGAGCTGTCCCTTCCCTTTGTCTACAGCAACGAGGTCTGGACCGGAATCGAATACCAGGTCGCCTCCCATCTGATGTTCGAGGGAAAGGTGAAGGAGGGATTGGACATCGTGCGCGAATGCAGGGACCGCTACGACGGCAGGATCAGAAATCCATTCAATGAATACGAGTGCGGCCACTGGTACGGACGGGCCCTGTCCAGCTACGGATTGATCCAGGGCCTGACCGGAGTCCGCTACGACGCCGTGGAAAAAACCCTTTACATCAACTCCCGTGTGGGTGATTCCTTCAGAAGTTTCCTGGCCGTGGACGGAGGTTTCGGCACGGTCGGATTAAAGAACGGCAAACCCTTTCTGGATGTGAAGATGGGTAAGATCGAGGTCGAGCGCACCGTCGTTTCGGATCAGGAAGCGGCGAGATGAGTTGCCGAGTCGGGAGATATCTGATATTTTATTGGGAGTCATGGGTCTTTTGAAGCGTTGGCGACAGGAACACAATTCAATCCGCTTTTTTATTCTTTTTTTTCTCCTCTGTCTTCCCTGGCTCCTGTCCGTCACAGCCCTCACGGCCCATTCCCGGTTTCCGCAGGAAAAGGAGAACGGTCGTCGAAATCTGCTGCTCATCACGATAGACACGTTGAGGGCGGACAGCCTCGGCTGCTACGGCAATCTGCGGTCAAAAACGCCATCTATCGACGGACTGGCGAAGAGGGGCGTTCTCTTTTCCAGGGCCTTCGCCAACACCTCCACAACCCTCCCTTCGCACGCGAATATTCTACTGGGCACAACGCCGCTCCATCACGGGGTCCATGAGAATTTGAACTTTGTTGTCAGTGACCGGCTCCTTACTCTGGCCGAACATCTCAGGAACAGCGGCTATGCCACCGGAGCCTTTGTGGGCGCCTACCCTCTCGATGCCCGGTTCGGGCTGTCACAGGGCTTTGATGTCTATGATGACAGTTATGCGCGCACGCATTCCGTCAATCCGTCATCGTTGGAACGGAGAGCGGAGGACGTGGTGGACAGCGCCCTGGAATGGCTT
Organism: Acidobacteriota bacterium; assembly: GCA_018894615.1. Taxonomy (GTDB): domain Bacteria; phylum Acidobacteriota; class Aminicenantia; order Aminicenantales; family Aminicenantaceae; genus JAHIPL01. Next base: position 2,330 of record JAHIPL010000079.1, read on the forward strand.
GAGGCGCAGCGCGGGAACTGGTTTCTCTGGATACACTGCTGGGACCCCCACACCCCCTATGAGCCGCCCGAGCCCTTTGCCGCACAATACGCGCAGGAGCCTTATCTGGGTGAAGTCGCCTATGTTGATTCTACCCTGGGAAAGCTCTTCGACTTCATCAGCGGGCATGGCTTCAAGGAGAACACGGCAGTTGTTTTTACCGGGGATCATGGGGAATCGCTGGGGCAGCACGGGGAAAAAACACATGGATTTTTCGCTTACAACTCCACCCTGTGGATCCCTCTCATCATTTCCGTCCCCGGGGAAAAGCCGGGACGCACCGATGAACATGTCAGTCATGTCGATCTCTTTCCCACCGCCTGTGATATCCTGGGGCTCAAAAAGCCGACTTTTCTGAGCGGCCGTTCCCTTTATGCCGCGCTGCGCGGAAAAAAACTCGCGGAAAGGCCTGTTTATTTCGAATCCCTGTACCCCTATTACAGCCGCGGCTGGGCTCCTCTGCGGGGATATATTCTCGGAAGCAAGAAATTCATCGATTCACCCATCCCTGAACTTTATGAGTTGGACAGGGATTTTGATGAGCTCAAGAACCTTGCCGGGACTGAAAATACCGGGAAATACAAACAAACACTTGATAGGCTGATGGAGGAGTTGACCCCGAAGGAAACCGTGGATGCGAAGCGAAAGGACGATCAAAGGATCCGGGAAAAATTGGAGAGCCTGGGTTACATGTCCATTCGGCGGGCCGGGGTGAAAACGGCATTCGCCCCCCGTGATGATATAAAAACCCGCCTTCCCTTTTTAAATCGGGCGGATGAGGCCATGGAAATGTTCCGTCTGGGGAAAGCCGAGGAAGCCGCAGAAAGGCTTTTATCAATCCTGGAGGAGAGGAAAGACATCGATGCCGCATACCAGCACCTCTCCTCCATCTACGATTCACAAAACAGGACCGGGGAGGCTCTGGCGGTTCTGGAGCAGGGCCTGGAGAACCTGCCCGCCAACTATGAAATTTTTCAGGATTATGTGAGAAAACTTCTTTCCGCCGGCCGCCATGACGCCGTGATCGAAACGTTTGAAAAAATGATTCTGAGGGAAGCGGAATTCGACCCTGAGGCGTGGAACAATCTCGGGATCGCCTATGCCAAAAAGGGCGATTTCAGCAAGTCGATCGAGGCCTGCAAATTCGGTCTCTCGCTGGACGACCGCTATCCCGAGCTCTATCACAACTTGGGGAATTCGTACTTCTCCCTGGGCCTCCGAACAAACGAATCCTCAGTGTTCTATGAATGCTTTGAGCTGTACAAAAAGGCCATCGAACTGGACCCCGGGTATCCCGAACCCTATTTCGGATTGGGCCATGCCTACCTGGAAACCGGTAATGTTGGAGGCGCCGTCCACTGCTGGGAAAAGACCCTGGAGCTGGAGCCGGAATTCCAGCAGGTTTACGGCGATCTGGCCATGCTGTATTTTAATACCGGGAACAAAGACAAAGCCTGTCGGCTGCTCACCGAATACAAGAAAAAGTACTATGACAGGCTGTCTCAGGCTGATAAAGATAAATTTGACGAATTCATGAAAAACTGCAGCAAATGAGGAAATCCTGATCCAGGGCGCGGCCTGAATGGATTCGCGTAAAAAAAATCTATTCCTATTTATTATATTTTTGTGATAGCATAATTTCATTGGGAATGAGTGGAATTATTTATTTTTTTGGATACCATCCAATATTATGGATTCGGTCCGGCAGACGAAATATGCATTACTGCGGCAAGAGGCTGAAAACAAACAATTTATTGACATCTTGCGTATTTTAATTTTGTGGCATATTTTTTGCGGTAGTTAAATGGTAGTACTAAGTCGTCATGATTCTATTTTATCGTTCTGCTGTTATCTCCCTTTCGGATCGGTCCTGCCGTCCGAATTCCGAGATCATATCAATACCCGCATCGTTCATTCATTAAAATGCCGAAGGAGGTGAATATACGCTGTAAGGAAACAAAAACATTTGAAGAAAGGGTCCGAATGACCTTTAAAACTGTGAATTTGTATGAAGGAGGACTAATGAAGAGATGTAAACATTTTCTTCTGTTCCTGGTTTTGATCCTGTCTTTAACTGCCTTTGGATTTTCTCAAGGTCGTCAGACCGGATCAATCACAGGAACTGTCGTTGACAAAGACGGAAATACGCTGCCGGGAGCTACGGTCACGCTCTCGGGACCGGCCTTGATCGGCATCAAAACCTTTGTGACCAGCGCAGAGGGCCGATTTCGTTTTCCGGCTTTGTCTCCCGGTGAAAGTTTTTCAATCAGGGTGGAGATTGCAGGATTTCAGACAACCATCCAGGAAGGGCTGATCGTCAATGTGGGAAAAAATACCGAGATAGAAATCATTCTCAGCGATCAGCAGCTCCAGGAAGAGGTGACGGTTATCGCCCAATCCCCTGTGGTCGACGTCGCGACGTCCAAGGTCAGCATTAACTACAGCGCGTCCTTTATCGCCAGCATCCCGATGAACCGCGACCTCTATGATATTCAAAACTCCCTTCCGGGGGCCATCGGCGACGGGGCCGACTACCGCAGGACTTCGTCCATTCTCGGCGGCACGGTCCGGAGCACCCTGTATGCCCTTGACGGAGTGCCGATGAACGATCCGGCGACCTTCTACTCCATGGCCAATATCAACATCGATGTCTATGAAGAGATGGAGGTGGGTATCGGCGCCCTTCCGGCCGAAGTGGGCCAGACGGATTCCGTCTTCATCAATATCGTGACCAAGAGCGGCGGGAACCGGTTCTCCGGCCAGCTGACCGGCTACTACACCGGCGAATGGCTTGCCGAAAACCTGATCTCTCTGGAAGACATCGAAGCTTTCAACGTGGACGAACCGGAAAAATACCTGGACTACAAGGACCTGTCCTTCAACTTCGGAGGACCGATTGTCAAGGACAAGATCTGGTTTTTCGCCAACGGCCGCCGGCTGGTCTGGGGCCAGACCAACCCACTGGTTCCCGAGACCCGGCTGCAGAACATCGCCGACGCCAATCCCGGCATGTTCACCCCTGTTGAACTCCAGCATTATGACCTTGATCATCAGGAGTGGCTGGCATTCGGCAAACTGACCTTCCAGATCACCCCAAAGATCAAGTATATGGGGATGCTCCACTACAATCACATCTACGAGCCTGTCTATTCCAACCGGACGAGCAGCAGCTATTCCTGGGCCTACACAGCTATCTATAACCATGAGAACACATACACCACCACCCACCAGCTCAACTGGATCCTTGACCAGAACACATTCCTGGATGTCAGGGGAACCTACATCAACCGCTTTTTCCCCATCAACTCCCGGCCGGAGTTTGCCGGCAATTACTCCACCTACGACAGGAAATACGCCGTGAGCTGGGGAAATACCTTCTACGATGATGAGTACATACGGAAAAAATATCTCGCCTCGGCTTCGATCACCCGGTTCGAGGATGATTTCCTCGGAGCCAGCCACGAGATCAAGGCTGGATTTGAGTTTGAGCAGACCGAATATCACAGGGACTGGTTCCGGCCCGGCGGAAATCCTTACTACTCCTACTGGTATGATTTTAACGCCGGTAATCCCTACTATTACTCGACATCCGGCAGGCGAGGGCGTCTCCGCATCCGCATGTGCCCCGGTGAGGAAGGGCTCTGGGATGTCCAGGACCACACACGCCGGTTTTCCGGATATCTGCAGGACAGCGCCATTTTCGGCCGCCTGGCCGTCAATGTGGGGCTGCGCATCGACAAGTCCTACCAGTACGAACCCGTTCAGACCAGACCCTACCTGCCCGACACCTACACTGTTCCCGCACCTCTCCAGAACCCGGCCCTCGGGACCAACGACCTTCTGCTGGCTCTGATGGAGCAGTGGCGGACCGACTACAACGAGCCCTCTCCCTGGGATGAGCTGACCACCCCCTATAAAAAGCCGGTGGACTTCTTGACCCTCTCCCCCCGGATCGGGTTCGTCTACGATCTCTTCGGCAACAGCAAAACCGCCCTGAAGGTGTCCTTCGCCCGCTACTACGAGCCCGTCTGGTCGGCCAAATACAACGCCGCCCAGATCTTCGGGGCCAACTCCGTTAACTATTACTGGTACGACTTGAACAAAAACATGCTCATGGATCTCCCCGGCACGGACCGCTATGTCCCCACAGCCCGGCCCAACCAGGATCCGAACTACTCCTATTACCCCAGCGACCTCAAGCCCCCCTACATGCACGAGTTCATGGCCGGCATCGATCATGAGGTGATTAAGGATTTTAAACTCGGCTTCCAGTTCGTCTACAAGATCAACAAAAACATCGTCGAGGATATCGACGCCAACAACGGTTACGATCCCTCGGCTACGGATGAGAACGGACTGATCTGGATCCCCTACACCTTTACCGATCCCGGCTGGGACCAGGTGCTGGGCACGGGCGACGACCAGCAGATGACGGTTTATAACCTGCGTGAAGATCGTCCCGTCCCCACCTGGCAGGGATCCAATCCTCCCGAAGCCGAGAGGAAATACTGGGCGACCATCCTGACCTTCGACAAGCGCATGTCCAACAACTGGCAGCTCAAAGGCTCCATCATGTACAGCCGATTCAAGGGCAACACCAGTCCGGAATACGGGGCCACGGAGGGAGGTTCATCCATGTTCGACGATCCCAACGTGATGATCAACTCCTACGGAGCGGTCGCCTTTGACCGCCCCTTCCAGGTGCGCATCATGGGGACCTACGTTTTACCCTATGACATCATCCTGAGCGCCTACTTCCAGCACCGGTCGGGAAGCGCCTGGGCCAGGAGCCTCACCCGTGTTTATTTCTCCGATGAGATCGCCGACCTGGGTCAGGATTCCTATGTCAGCGTCCGGGCGGAACCCGACGGTACGCGGCGCCAGCCCTCTTACACCAACATCGACCTCAGAATGGAGAAAGCCTTCCATCTCACCGACAGGTTTCAGCTCAATGTCTACGTTGACGTCTTCAATCTGGGCGGCCGCAGCGGCATCAATGTCAATCAGGACCACAACCTCTACTACCGTGGCGACCAGGATCCGGTCAACTGGTATCCCAGCACAACCTACGGTCTGATCACCAGCGTTTACGGTGTGCGGTCCGTCCGTATCGGCGCACGGCTCACCTTCTAATTCCAACTGCACTCAAGGGGGAACTTCGGTTCCCCCTTTTTTTTGTTTTCTAAAAGGAGTGCTGAAAATTCGATCGAACAGATGACAGGGTTAGGTCCCGGATTATTTCTTGATCAGCTGCTCGATGGTGGGGATCAGATTTTTGATGGTCGGCGCCAAGGGATCGTCCGGGGCGACTTCCAGGAACATTTGAAAGCTGTTCAGCGCAGACGGATAATCGGCCAGATTCAGGTACGCATACCCCAGCTGACGATAGGGAGAGCCCCAGTCGGGTTTGATCTCAATGGCCTGTTTGAAGTACTCGACGGCTTTGTCCGGTTTCTGGGTGGAAAAATAGATTTCCCCGATATTGAAGGCCAGGGTTTCGTCGTCGGGAAAAAGAGCCAGGGCTTGTTTCAAAGAGTCTTCAGCCTTTTCCATCTCGCCCATCGTCATATAAACCTGCCCGATCCCGGCCAAGGCGCCCACCGCCCTCTTATCGCCTGCAAGCTCAGTCATTTCCCCTTTTAAGCCGTCGAGAAGCGACTGGTAGGCCGCCAGAGCTTTTTCAAATTCGCCCAACTCCCTGTAGCAGTTGCCGAGATTGATATAGGCCTGCAATGCGGAAGGATTGAGCCGAAGGAATTCTTCGAACTTTCCGGCCGCTTCGGAAATGTTCCCATTCTCGAAAAGGCTGTTACCGACTGCAAAAAGGGCGACGGCTTCCTCGTTTTCAAGACTCGGGACCAGATGTTCTGCGGATGAGACCCGGATGCTCTGCATGGTTATGGCAAGGGGGGGGTTATTGGACGTAATCTGGCTGACATGTATTTCAAGTGTGACAGCGGTATACCCTTCCAGGCCGGCGGTGATTCGAAACATCCCGGTTCCCAACCCCGCCAGGGCCCAGTTTCCCTTTTTATCGGATTCCCCATCAAATATGGCGTTGAACTCAAGGTGTTGGGCTATGATCTTAACGCCTTGGAGGGGATTCCCTTCGATGTCCTGGACGGTACCGCGAATCCTTCCTTTTCCTCGTCCCTCCTGGGCTGAGAGGGAAAGGCCAAGTCCAATAAGGAGAAGAATCAATGGGAAAAGGAGAAAACGTGTTTGGAGCCGCATAGCCACCTCCTTCTATCAGAAATTGAAGTCTAGAACCTTTTTGAGTGTGCTCCCGTCCGCCGTGTTGGTGAGGATGATAAAGATCCTGTTTCCTTTTTGTTGCAGCTTTTCCGACTCTGAAGCAAGATCAAATGGGATCGTGATTTGAAAATTCTTTTCCTTCGGGATCGACCCATCGGCCATTTCCAGGCCGTAGGATTGGCTGTGCCGCCAGACAATCCGCCCATCTCCTCCGACCAACTCCAATTCAACCGACAGGGTCGTCTGCATCCGGCCCTCTGACTCCTTAAGCCAGATCATCCTGTAAGGGATGGAAACGAGGACTTCCCCCGTCACCCGGTCGGCAGCGGCCTTTTTTTTGACTTTCCAGCTGAAATCGAACAATCCGGTCCCGGTGCCCGATGACTCCTTCTGGGCATCTATCTGGGCACGGTTAAGCAGGTGCATGTAGATCAGGTTGTTTGAACTGAGGGATGTTAAATCATAGGTGTTCAACTCATAGATTCCCGTACAGCTGGAGTCGATGAAGACAACAGGAAAGTTGCCGTAGTACCAGATTTCACGGCAGCGGTTGTAGGGATCGCCCCCCTGCGGAAATTGGATCCTGTCCAAGGGCGATCCGAAGAGAATAAAAATCCGCCCCCGGTCCGTCAGCCATCCTTCCTTTCCCTCCGTCCTGAAAAGGCTGTTCGCCTCTTCGATCCGGTTGTAGTAGTCCCTCTCGATCTCATTTTCTTCCGTGTCCGGGTCGGGGTCTCTCCTCTTCCAGAATTCCCGTTTAAAGCGCTCCCGTTCCTCACTGGGGAGCTCCAGAAAAACTTTCACCTCAGCCCGGGTCATGATATAGCGGACTTTGCTGTAAAATTCCGCATCATTCGGGCCGAGCTTTTTCTCAAGTTTTATCTGGCTGCACCCGCCGAGCAGAACCGCCGTGAAACAGATGAGATAAATGGTTTTCAGAAAAATAGGTCCGGTCTTTTCCTTCATTATTTTCTCTTCAGGATTTCGACCTGCTTCCGGATCTCAGGTTGGTCTTCGACGATCTCCAGGGATTTTTCCCAGGCCGCCAGAGCTTCCTCCGGGTGACCCAGTTGGAGATGGCAGAAACCGAGGGCATTCAGCGTGCCCGTATTCTGGCCATGGCGGGAGAGAGCCTTATTGAAAACTTCGACGGCTTTTCCCCATTCACTCAGTTTCCGGTAGGATTCTCCCAACAGGCTGTAGACCTCATAAGCGGACGTTTCCTTTTGTTCGGTATCGACAAGGGGAGCAAGCAGCGGGGGGATTTCCCGGTATTGCTGGAGAGCCATCCAGGTTCTGGCGAGCTCGAGGGCGATGTCCTGATTCCCGGGAAGGGCGTTCCAGGCTTTGTGAAACAACTCCAGGGCTTCAGGGTAGCGACCGCTGTTATAGAGCTGCGTGCCCAGGACAACGGCGTAGGCAGGACTGTCGGGTCCGGAAAGGAGTTTGGCGTATACCCAGGGGCGGGGGATGGCCGTGCTGTGAGTAATATCAAATTCCTCGCTGCTGGAAATCACCTCCTGTCCATCCAGCAAGAAAGCAGCGGTGATTTTATAATGGGCGGGGGGAAATTTCTCAAGGGAGAATTTCTGAAGGATATTGGGCATAAAGAAATATTCAGTGGCCGGGTGGGTTTCGCTGTGGAACGGCTGATCATTCTGAAGGAAATCATATCGGATCGTCCCCCGGCTCATCAGTTCCTGTTTAAGGCCGTTCATCTGAAAGCCGACAGCCAGCTCATCCTGCCTCAGGAAAACCCTGTTGGACTGAAAGGCCAACCGGAAAGGTCCCATCTGAAAGGGCCGAAGGATGTCTCTCCTGATTTCCTCGGAGCTGACCTGGTATCCCAGAATTAAGGCAGTCATCTGCACCGTTCCCTCCTCATCCGGGATCAGAATCTCCCTCTCCAGGGATGTAAATTCCTTTGACGTCTCATTTTTTACGAGAACGGACACTCTGTAGCGGCCGGGGATGATGGGAAACATATCCCGGATGCTCACGGGTCTGCGGAAGATCTCCCGAATTTGTTCGCTGTCAAACTCGAGGTTTATGGTTTTTTCGAACTGGTGGATCGTCTTTCCCTCCATGTCCGCAACCGTCCCGTTCAGCATGAGTGTTGTGTAATATTTGTTCTGGTATTGGCCGACCGAAAGGCGGGCGGGCTCGATGGCGTAGTGAACGAAATAAAGCCCGGATGGGTCCTTGATGACCTTGACCAGGGTGTCGCTGTCCAGGTAGTTGGCCGAGTACTCCACCTCCACAATATCTTTGTATTCAAGGAACTTTCGGGCGTACCTCGTCTGGATTTGCTTTTGCGGGGTCCCTTCCACCCTCTGGATCAGCATGTCCGAGATCATGCTGGGGCGGCCGCCAATAGTGGAGCCCTCCCCGGGAATCAGTGAGAGGGACACCTCCGCCAGGTCCGCCTCGAACTCTCTCAGGGTTGTATAGGCGGTGTAATAATCCATGGGATCGCCGTAGTAGGAGGTCAGCAGTGCCTGGGGCCCATCGGCAAGAGGGCTGTACAGCCTGTATTCTCCGACCGCGCTCTCCTGAAAAAAAACAAGAGAAAAGCCGGCCGGGAGCCCAACGTCGGATTTTCCCTGATAGAACCAGACTTCGGTCGGGTAGACCTGGGTTTTCCCTTCGAATCTTTGAATGTCGTTGGGTTCGCCCAGAATGATGTACATGCGGCCTCTGTCGGTCTTCCATCCCGGCTTGGGCGTGCCCCGTCCGAAACGCCGGTTGGCATGGCTGATCCGGTCGGAGTGTTCCTTGCGGAATTCGTTTTCCGGCGTTCCGGGCGTTGGATCCCTCTGTTTCCAGAACGCCAGAATAAACATGTCCCTTTCACGGTCCGAATTGAGCTGCAGAAAAACCTCCCTTTCGACCGGAGAGATGATATAGACCACCTCTTCCTCCAGCCAGGCCTTATGAATCGGAGGAAGCTTGGCCTTTTCGTCGGCTTCAACGGATGTCGGGCAGGGAAAAAGTAAGCCGATCAAAATGGAGAGAAGCAGAAGATTTTTTTTCACAGCATGTATCCTATAGGTACTAAATATAACACTCAAGTTTATCGAATTCAATCATGCAGAATCATCCTATTTTCATTTATACAACGCTTGCCTCATTATCCTATTTCAAATCTCTTGGCAATACAATTCCGGGCAAACACCATCCCGGACTTGACAGAAGAGTGTGCGTTATTTACTCTGCTGACGCAGTGTCTTTCTTTCGGCTTCGGCCGTCGACACAGCTTGACTGAAAATTATGTTCAAGGAGATTTTCATGCGAAAAAATGGAATGTTCGTTATTCTTCTTTCTCTGATTTTGCTGGCCGGATTTTCCGGAATCATGGATGCCACCCCCCAATCATCAAAATATGACGCATTAATCGGAACCTGGGACATCGAGCTCGACGGCCCGGGCATGATATTGGAATTTGTTTTCACAATGGAAGAAGACACTCTGGTCGGCGAGATGGTGTTCGAAATGGGCGGTGGGGTGATGGAAAACATCGTCTTTGAAGACAATAAATTGTCTTTTTCTCTGACCATCGATGTCGGCGGCCAAATGGTGGGTGTGAACGCGTCCGCGACGGTCGAGGGGGACACCATGACAGGATACATGGACACCGATATGGGCAGCACCGATTTCACCGGAACAAAAAGAAAAGAACAATAAACACCTGACAACGGTTCCTCA
>JAHIPL010000080.1 GCA_018894615.1 Acidobacteriota bacterium
CATCCGGGCCGAAACAGAGGTCATCGTCAAACCTCCCGATCGGACCGTCACCCAGGTCATGCACCAGTGCAGCCGAATGGCCGATATCGTCTTTCTGGGGCTGAATGACACGGAACCGGGTACCGAAGAGGACTACGCCCGCCGGCTGACTGAGATGGTCAAAGGTTTCAAAACAACCATCCTGGTTCGGAATGCAGGGGAGTTCGCCGGCGATCTGATTCACTGACCTGGCGTGTTCATGAAATCAGTACCGGTAATGCCCGGGTTTATAGGGCCCTTCCGGGCAAACTCCGATGTATTCAGCCTGTTCCGGCGTCAGTTTCGTCAATCTGGCATTGAGTTTTCCAAGATGGAGGCGGGCGACCTCCTCATCCAGAATCTTCGGCAGGGTGTAGACCTCTTTATCGTGGTCCTTCTCGGCCAGCTCGATCTGGGCCAGGCACTGGTTGGTGAAGCTGTTGCTCATAACAAAGCTCGGATGACCGGTGGCGCAGCCGAGATTGACAAGCCGGCCTTCGGCCAGAACGATGATGGATCGTCCTGATTCCAGGTTCCACTTGTCCACCTGCGGTTTGATGGTTGTTTTGACACGGGAGGGATTCTTTTCCAGGTACTCCATCTCGATCTCGTTGTCGAAATGACCGATGTTGCAGAGAATGGCGCCGTCCTTCATCCGCTCCATGTGGGCTCCGGTGATCACGTGGTAGTTGCCGGTGGCGGTGACGAAGATGTCGGCCTCTTCTACGATGTCTTCCAGGGTGACCACCTCATATCCCTCCATGGCCGCCTGCAGCGCGCAGATGGGATCGATCTCTGTGACGTAAATACGGGCGCCGAAACCTTTCATGGACTGAACACAGCCTTTGCCCACATCTCCGTAGCCCAGGATAACCACTTTTTTCCCGGCCAGCATGATGTCCGTCGCCCTCTTGATTCCGTCCACCAGGGATTCCCGGCAGCCGTAGAGGTTGTCGAACTTGGATTTGGTCACGGAATCGTTGACGTTAATGGCGGGAAAGAGAAGATTTTTGGAGGCGGCCAGCTGGTAGAGCCGGTGGACTCCTGTGGTTGTCTCCTCGGAAACGCCCTTGATGCCGGCTGCGATTTTTGTCCAGAACTGCGGATCCCTTTTGCAGCTTTCCTTGAACCGGTCCATCAGAATCTGGAATTCACGGATTTTGTATTCCTTGTCCAGAAGAGAGGGATTCTTTTCCACTTTCACTCCCTCGTGAACCATGAGGGTGGCGTCCCCTCCGTCGTCAACGATGAGATCCGGGCCTTTTCCATCGGGCCAGACCAGGGCCTGTTCCAGACACCACCAGTACTCTTCCAGGGACTCGCCTTTCCAGGCGAACACGGCAGCCGTTCCATTTTTGACGATGGCCGCCGCGGCGTGATCCTGGGTGGAAAAGATGTTGCAGGACGACCAGCGGATGTCGGCGCCCAGTTCGAAAAGGGTTTCTATGAGCATGGCTGTCTGAATGGTCATGTGCAGACTGCCGGTGATCCGGAGGCCCTTGAGGGGTTTCTGCGGCCCGTACTTTTTCCGGATGGCCATCAGCCCCGGCATTTCGTTCTCGGCCAGCTTCATTTCCTCTTGGCCCCATTCAGCCAGGGACATGTCCTTGACTTTTGAGGGGAGGTTGAGATCCAGCTGCAGGTTTGTCATATTTCTATTCTCCTTTTTTGTTGGTGTCGCTTCATATCGAAGATTGTTTTTCGGCCTTCAGAATGAAGCCCTGTAATCCTTTATTGAGATCAAAACGGTGCTCCCGTTTTGTTGTGAATCCGCAGTCATGGAGCCAGCGGGCGAGAAGATCGGGAGAAAAGCCCAGCCAGAGATCGCCGTAGGTCAGCCGCATCGATTCATCCTTATGGGGAAGGAGTTCGACGATGACAAAGGTTCCCTTGCTCCGAAGCACGCGCTGTGTTTCGGCGAAGGCCTTCCGCGGCTCGGCCAGGTGGTGGAGCACCATATTGACCACCGCGGCATCCGCTTCTCCGTCTCCAAGAGGGAGGTGCTCCAACTCGCCGAATCGAATCTCGATGCCGTCTTTATCGGGTGTGTAGTGTTTGCGCGCTTCCTCGAGCATCCGGGCGGATTTCTCGACACCGATGACGGTTTGTGCCCGCTTTCGCAGCAGGGGCAGGAGTTCGCCCGTTCCGCAGCCGAGATCGACCAAGGTCCGGACTCTGGGTAGCGTATCGAGTATTTTCCGGTTGAGGTCGATGCCGTCCAGAATCTCTCTTTTGAGCCGTTCCCAATCTTCGGCGACGGCCTCAAAAAGATCGGATGCCTCCCGGGTGCGTTCGGCCACGACTTTTTCCGCATGTGTAAGGTCCCTGCCGAAAACTCCGTCGGTTTTAATGAAGTGGCGCATGGCCTTGATGAAGGTTGCTCCTTCCCCATCACGCGCCACGGAATAAAAAATCCGCAGCCCGTCCCGCCGGTAGCTGAGGAGACCGCTTTCGGAGAGAATCTTAAGGTGGCGTGAAATCCGGGATTGTCCCATCTCCATGATGCGGACGATCTCATTGACATTCAGCTCAAAGTGAAGGGAGAGGTTGACAAGGCGCAGACGGGTTCCGTCGGCGAGGGCTTTGAAGGACTGGATGACCTGCATGTATATCTATATATCAAGATAAATAGATATAGTCAAGAGGTATGTCGATATTTTTTTTCGCCGAAAAATGTCCTGGAGTTCCGCATTTTTGCCCGATTTTGTGACGGACTAATCAAATGTAATATTTATTCAAATAGAATATAATAATCCTATCGGCTGGGTTTAGCTTCTGTGGTTTCAATAAGGAAAAAAAATCACTACCCCATCTTGAAAGCGAAACAGGCCGTCTTTTTTTAAAGAAAGGGAGATGAAATGAAAAAAAATCTTTGTGTTTTTATGACCATTGTTTTCATTTTTGCCGCTTCTGTTTTCTGCCTGGCGGATGTCGCTCAGGAATCAACGGTAAAAATGATCTTCAAAGGGCCTCTGGGAACAGCCATGAAAATCCTGGGCGCCTCCAAACCCATTCAGTCGGCCGTGTACTACAAGGGCAGCATGATGCGGTCGGATACAATGGATAAAAAAGGGAACGTGACGGATTCACAGATCATCGATCTGGACCGGGAAGTGATGATCAACATCCAGTACAATAAGAAGAGCTACACGGAGATGACGTTCGAGGAGTGGCGCGCCATGATGGAATCCCGTGCGCAGCAGACGGCGGTCCCTGAACAAAGAGACGATATGCCCGAAGGAGACTGGTCCTTCAAGGTGAATGTCGAGCGCCCGGGGGAATCAAAAAATATCGCCGGATATGACACGGAAAAAGTCATCCTCACCCTCACTGCGGAAGGGACTGTGACCGACACGGAAGACCCGTCCAAATCTTACGAGGGAAAAATGATTGTTACGGCCGATATGTGGATGACAAAACAGGATCCCGCCGGAGTGGAAGAGATGAAGCGGTTTCAGCTCAATTTTGCCAAAAAACTCGGTTTCGATTTCAAGGGCGGTGATTTGGCATCCGTTGTGGAACAGCTCTCCCGGAACAACGGGCAGCTGGTTGACGCAATCGAACAGCTGCAGAAGGAACAGGGCAATCTGTCCGGCTTCGCCCTTCAGACGAACACTGTTTTTACGACCGAGGGATCCTCCGCTGAACCCGAGGACACCGAAAATAAATCGAGAAACAAGCTGGGCGGTCTGGTCAGCGGACTGAAAAAAAAGGTTTTAAAATCCGGTTCGGGTCCGTCCGGCCCCAACGTGCTGATGGAAATGGAAGTTGTCGTTCAGAAGTTTGATTCCGGTCCCGTGGATGCCGGATTGTTTCCTATTCCCGACGGATTCAAAAAAATCGACAACAAATAATAAAAGCGGGATGGAAATCCGAGAAATTTATATGTGTTGACCTGTCCTTTCCGGTTGTGGTA
>JAHIPL010000081.1 GCA_018894615.1 Acidobacteriota bacterium
ATTAAACACGCCCTCGGGAACGATTCCCAGTTCCGTGAGCAGTCCCCGGGTGAACCGGACGAGAAGAGCCGTATCCACGCCCATGGGACAGTTGAGGGTGCAGCGCCGGCAGGCGGAACATGTACCGAAGACGATATTTTTCAATCTGTTCAGATCGTCATCGCCCCGGGGAGTTGAGGCCTTTACCCACCAGGGAAGGAGGCGGCCGGTCCAGTCCATGTGCCGCTTGAAGATCTTTCGGATCTGGTCCGCCTTATAGGCCGGCACCATGGTGGGATCATCGGGACGCGTCAGCACATAGTGGCAGGAATCGGCGCACATCCCGCAGTGCACACAGGAGATGATGGAGCAGACGAGAGGACGGTTGATCTTTTCGGAAAGAAGCTTCAAAAACGCATCCGGATTGTTTTGCCCGGCATTGTAAAGTTTTAGTCTCTTTTCCAGGACACTTGGAAGGTTGTCTCTGACCGCGTTTTCCTGGCTTTTTTTCTCGAGGGGTAGTTGAAAAACATCCGCGATGTCGATCCGTTTGTCGCCGGCTGACTTCCGCATGGCTAGAGCTCTTTCCTGGATTTCTTTTTTGCCACGACCCCCCGATGGCCCCATGTCCGGCCTAAAAAGAATCGGGTGAAGGGATAGTACAGATAGTGGCAGATTTTGGAAAAGGGAACGTAAACGAGAAAAAAGGCCGTGAGGCCGAAAAAAACAAGAAGCGGCCATTCCGAAATATTATATCGATTGGGAACGGCCAGATAGCCTGCGGCGAAGTAAACCGTCATCAGGGACAGGGCGAAATAATCGTCCGGTGTGCTGATCAAACGCAGCGCCCTGTTTCTCAGCCGGCGGAACATCCTTTGAAGACCAACAAATAAAGCGGCCGCCAGAACGATTCTGAACGCCAGAACAATCCCCCGGTTTTCGAACAGACTCGGATTGTATGGGATGATAAAGGTGGCGCTGATGGCGGCCGCAACCCCAAAATGAAAAACGAGGAACTGAATATAGAAATAAGGGTTCCTCCTGATGGATTCCATGTTCCACGGAAGCGCCACATTGAAGAGCGAATGGATGATCCCGATGTTTTTATTTCCGGCAGGGAATGTTATTTCCTTTTTTGAAGAAAATCGCAGGATCCAGCCGAGACGGATGAAATAGACGACCGCCAGAAAGGTCAGAGCCGCAATCTGAAGTTCATTCTCGAAGAAGTAAAGTAGATGACTCATCAATCGGCAAATCAGACGCAGCCGTCGGGTTTTGGCAGACCGGCCAGTTTGCAGGCGCCTTTGGCCGGACCTGAGGGAAAGAGAGCGAATATTTCCTTGAGCGACAATCCTGTGTTCTTGCACATCTTTCGAACCATCGGGGCTAGATCCTTCTCCAGATAATAGTTCCGGATGTATTCGATCACCTTCCAGTGGTCGTCCGATAATTCGTCCAGTCCTTCCTGTTCCCTGGCCAGAGCAAGGGCCACATCCTTGTTCCACTCCAACGGCTCGATCAGAAATCCATCGTCATTGAGCTGCAGTTTTATGCCTTTGACATCAAGTTCGGCCATTCCAGTGCCCTCCGTTTGAACTTAAAAGGCGATATTATAGCACACCCCCCGGGCGATTGGTACATGATTCGAAGCGATTCGAAGCGACGTAAAATGGATGACGACAGAAGATCAGATCTCGTCTTTGTGGTGTTTGATGATCCTGCCCTCGACGATAAAAATGACATCCTCGCAGAAGTTTGTAGAAAGGTCGGCCACTCGCTCGAGCGAGGTGGATATTCTCATGATCTCCAGCGCCGCTTCGATCGTTGAGGGATTGGAGATCATGTAGGTGATGAGCTCCCTATAAATCTGATCCCTGAGGTTGTCGACAGCCTCATCCCGCTCGCATACGCTCTTGGCCAAACGGGTGTTTTCGTTGGCAAAGGAATCGATGGCATCCTTGAGCATCCGGATGGTCAATCCGGCCATGTTCGGGATATCGATAAAAGGCTTGACTGGCGGTTTGGTTAACAGCCTGAGAGCGCTTTCGGCGATGTTGACGGCAAAATCGCCAACCCGCTCCAGATCATTGTTCATCTGAGCTGTCATTATGATGGTGCGCAGGTCTTTGGCCGCCGGCTGAAATTTGGCGATCAGAATGATGCACGTCTGCTCCAACTCAATCTCGAAATCGTTAGCCCGGGGTTCAAGTTTCTCCATCACCTCATCCAATAGGTCGACGTCCTTTTTGAGGAGCCCGGTTATGCTCTTGTCGATCATCTGCTCGATCAATCCCGCGTATTCGATGAGCTGTTTTTTCAGTTCGATGATTTCATTCGCTAACATGTTGTCCTCCTTGTTATCCGAATTTTCCCGTCAGATAGTCTTCCGTCATATTGTTATGAGGCACCGTGAATAGCTTGTCTGTGGGAGCGTACTCTATAAGCTCTCCCAGATAAAAAAAGGCCGTGTGCTGAGAAACACGTGCCGCCTGCTGCATATTGTGGGTCACGATGACGATGGTATAATCGTTTTTGAGCTCCTCGATCAGTTCTTCGATTTTTTTAGTGGAGATGGGATCGAGACTGGCGCAGGGCTCATCATAGAGGATGATTGAGGGTTCGACGGCGATGCAGCGGGCGATGCACAGCCTCTGCTGCTGCCCCCCCGACAATCCGAGAGCGCTGTCGTGCAGACGGTCTTTTACTTCATTCCAGAGGGCGGCTTTATTAAGTGACCATATCACCCGGTCCTGGATCTTCCGTTTGTCCCGCCACCCGTTGATTTTAAGACCGTATGCGAGGTTGTCGAAGATGCTCTTGGGAAAAGGATTTGGCTTCTGAAAGACCATTCCCACCTGGCGCCGGACCTCCACCACATCTACACCCGGTTTGTATATGTCTTGTCCGTCTATCAGGATTGTTCCTTCAAATCGTGTTTTAGGTATGAGTTCATTCATGCGGTTGAACATACGCAGAAATGTCGATTTCCCACAGCCTGAAGGTCCGATAAATGCCGTCACCTGTTTGGCGTTGATGTCGATATTTATATTACTAAGAGCCTGGTTTTTCCCGTACCAGAAATTGACGTTTTTTACCTTGATCTTGACTTCACTCATAGCTCTTTTCTTCTTTGCCGTTGGCGGATGACGATGGCGGCGGCGGATAAGGACAGGACAAGGGCCAGCAGGATCACGGCGCATCCGTAAGCGATTTCCGTCTGCTCCTTCGGATGCGTTCCCTCCGTCATGAGGGCGTAGATGTGATAAGGAAGAGCCATGACTTCGGACAAAAATGATTTTGGCACACCCCGTGTGTAAAAGGTGGCTGCCGTAAACAGGATCGGAGCCGTTTCACCGGCGACACGTCCGATGCTGAGGATCACACCTGTCAGGATACCGGGAAGGGCGGTGGGGATGGTGATTTTTTTGATGGTCTGCCAGTGCGTCGCTCCCACTGCCAGGGACGCCTCCCGGAAGGACTGGGGAACGGCGATGAGGGCCTCCTGAGCGGCGGAGATGATCTGGGGAAGGACAAGGATCCCCAGCGTCAGGCTGCCAGAAAGCGCCGAGACGCCGAAACCGAAGGCATTGACGAAGATGCCGTAACCGAACAGGCCGAAAACAACCGACGGCACGCCTGCCAGGTTGTTGATGCTCATTCGGATGATGTTAACGATAAATCCTTTCGGTGAATATTCGGTGAGATAGATGGCGCAGGCCACTCCCAAAGGCAGGGCGAAGATGACGGATCCCAGGACAAGATAGAGGGTTCCAACAATGGCTGGAAGAACTCCTCCGGCCGTCATCTGATCCTTGGGCACCGTTGTCAAAAATTCCCATGAGATGATGCCCAATCCCCGCGAGGCAATAAAATAGATGAGGACCCCAAGAAAAAAAATAGCTATAAAAATGCACAGAAACAGGGACCCGAATCCGAGATTTTGTGTCAGTTTTTTGTTCATCGGCCCAGCCCCAGCTTCAGGCGGAACCGCCGGCTGATGAGCTCGGCGATGATGTTGAAGACCATGGTGATGAGAAAAAGAACAAGCCCGATGGCGAACAGAGAGTGATAGTGCAGGGAACCGAAGACGGTCTCACCCATCTCGGCGGCAATGGTGGCGGTCATGGGGCGGACGGGCTGAAAAAGTGTATGAGGAATGACGGCCGAACCTCCGCAGACCATGAGCACCGTCATGGTTTCGCCTACGGCCCGGCTCATGCCGAGGATGATGCCGGTAGAGATGCCCGAACCGGCGGCGGGGACAATCACCTTGGTCAGCGTCTGCCAGCGGTTGGCGCCGACGGCGAAGGATGCCTCACGAAAGCTTTTGGGGACAAAGCTGAGGGCGTCTTCCGAGATGCTGGCCACGGTAGGGGTGGCCATGATCCCCAGCATGAGAGAGCCGGTGAAGGCCGTCAGACCTACGGGCAGACCCAGCAGCTTTTGAATAAAAGGAGCTACGACCACCATTCCGAAGAAACCGTAAATGATCGAGGGAATACCGGCCAGGAGTTCGATGACGGGCTTGAGATAGGCCTTCATTCGGCGGCCGGCAAGCTCATTGATGAAAAGGGCGCTGCCAACACCCAGCGGCACACAAATGAAAATCGCCCCCGCCGTCACCCAGAAGGATCCCATAATGAGAGGCAGAATTCCGAACTCGGGATTCTCGTGGGTGGGATACCAGGCCTTTCCGAAGATGAAATCGAAAAAACCCACTTCTTTGAAGACGGGAAGTCCTTCTTTAAAAAGAGTGATAGTGATTCCGATCAAAAAAAGAAGGCTGGCAAAGGCCAGAACGGTAAATATTCCCCTGTAGATGTTCTCTTTGAACCGTCTTGCCTTTGCGTTCAACATGGGGCTTCAGTCGTCCTTACTTAATCGCAACAAATCCCGCTTTGTCAACCAGTTTCTGTCCTTCGGGGGAGAGGATAAAATCGATGAATTCCTTGACCACTCCGGCGGGAGATCCCTTGGTGTACATGTAGAGGTTCCGGGCGATGGGATAGGTGCCGTTGACAACATTTTCCTTGGTGCAGGTGATGCCGTTGACCGTAACGGCCTTGATCGATTCGGAGATGTATCCGATCCCGATATAACCAATAGCGAGAGGGGTGTTGGCGACGATCTGGGCAACGGTGTTATTGGAGGCGTTCATCAGGGCGTCGGGACGTACCTTTTCCTTGTCGAGGGCCAGTTCATTGAAGGCCTCGAAGGTACCGGAAGAGCTGTCGCGGGAGACGATGACGATTCTTTTGTTGGCGCCGCCCACTTCTTTCCAGTTGTTGATCTTGCCGGTGTAGATAGCCTTGATCTGGTCGAGGGTAAGCTCGCTGACTGTGTTCTTTGGATTGACGATGACGGCGATACCGTCGGCTGCAACAATGTTCTCATAGGTATCGATGCCGTTTGATTTGGCTTTTTCTCTTTCCGAGTCCTTGATGGAACGGGAGGAGTTTCCGATGTCGGCCGTCCCGTCGATAATGGAGGCAATTCCCACTCCGGAGCCCCCCCCGGCGACGGAGATGTTGATTTCGTAGTTTTGGTTCATAAACGCCTCGGCACAGGCGACGGCGATGGGAAGCGCGGTCGTGGAGCCTTTGATGGTGATTGTTTTGGCGGCCCCGGCGATACCGAATACCAGCCCCATACCCACAACCACCGTTAGGCAGGTCAGGAATGTTTTTTTCATTGTTTTTTCCTCACAAAATAATTTGATTATTCTGGATTATTCAGGTTATTTGAACTTCCAGAAGAACGTAAAACTGGCGATGACATCATCCTTCAGGTCGACATTGTCACCGGAATAAGTGGCAAACTTGATGTTGGGGATGACCCAGAAATTGTTGGCCACAGTGAAACTCAGACCGGCGATGACGAATGTCGGTTTGGCGTAATTGGCGAAGGGGACATAGGAGATACCGGAGCCCTTGAATTTTGAGAGCCAGCCGTCCGTTGTGGCCATG
>JAHIPL010000082.1 GCA_018894615.1 Acidobacteriota bacterium
CGGCCGATTAGGAACCTGTCCTCTACTGCAGTCCCCGTTTCTTGAGCAGGGGTTCGATTTTGGGTTCGCGGCCGCGGAAATTGACGTACATCTCCATGTAATCCGCCGTCCCGTTGACCGCCAGGATGTTTTTCCGAAACGAATCGGCCGTGGCCTTGTCAAAGAGGCTCGTTTCCTCGAAAGCATCGAACGCGTCGCAGTCAAGGACACCGGACCAGATGTAGCCGTAGTAGCCGGCGGAGTATCCCCCGATGATATGGCTGAAATAGGTGCTCCGGTAACGTGAGATGATTTCAGGGATCAGGCCCGCTTTGTCGAAATAGTCCTTTTCGAATTTGTTGATGTCCAGGTCCTGAGGTTCGGTCAGCGTGTGGTATCTCATGTCGAGGAGGCACGCGGCCAGGTATTCCACAGTGATGAAGCCTTGGTTGAAGAGACCGCTTTTGACGATTTTATCGATCAGCTCGTCGGGAATGGTCTCACCTGTTTCGTAGTGCTTGGCGTAATGCTTGATGACCGTCGGATGGGTGGACCAGTGCTCCATGATCTGGGACGGAAGCTCTGAAAAGTCCGGGGAGCGGAATGTCGTCCCGTAGGTGATGTTGGACAGCAGGTTGTCCAGAGCATGTCCGAATTCGTGAAAGAGTGTTTCCACTTCTTCCAGGGTGATCATGGCCGGATTGTCGCCGGACGGCTTGGAGAAATTGCAGACCAGGTTTACGATGGGATCGATTTCCTCGCCGTATTTACGGCTCTGGCTCCGGTAGGTGCCGCACCAGGCCCCGCCGCGCTTGCTCGCTCTGGGATGAAAGTCCATGTAAAGGACTCCGCAGTGGGAGCCGTCCGCTTCCTTGACTTCAAAGACCTGAGCGTCGGGATGAGGAAGGGGCATGTTGTCGAGCGCGTGGAACGTCAGGCCGTAGAGCTGGTTGGCCACCCAGAATGCCCCGTCCCGGACATTCGCCAGCACAAAATAAGGCCGAAGCTCGTTGTCGTCGAGATCGTACTTTTCCTTGCGCAGTTTTTCGGCGTAAAACCACCAATCCCAGGAGGCGAGCTTGAATCCTCCGCCTTCCCTGTCGATGATGGCCTGGAGTTCCGTCGCTTCCCGTTTGGTGACGGGGATGGACGCATCCCACAGCCGGTTCAGCAGGTCGTAGACGTTATCGGAGTTTTTAGCCATACGGGATTCCAGGATATAGTCGGCATAAGTCTTGAACCCGAGAAGATTGGCCTTCTCCACCCTAAGTTTGATGAGATCCGAGAGGACTTTTTTGTTATCGTACTCGTTGTCGTTGTCCCCTCTTTTGAAATAGGCCGTGTAGAGTTTTTCTCTGAGATCCCGGTTTTCCGCATACATCAGAAAGGGGAGCATGCTCGGTTTTTGGGTGGTGAACACCCATTTGCCTTCCAGGTCCGCGTCCTTCGCCGCTTCGGCCGCTCCAGCAATGGACGATTCCGGCAGGCCGGCCAGGTCTTCTTCATTTTCGATCACAAGTTTGAAATCGTTGGTTTCAGCCAGGACGTTCTGCCCGAACTGGACACCCAGCTTGGAGCTGCCCTGATTCATCTGCATAAGCTTGGCTTTGTCCTCATCATTCAGATTGGCGCCGTTGCGGACATAACCTTTGTACACATTCTCCAGGATATAAGCCTGTTCACCGTCGAGGTTCAGTTCGCCGCGTTTTTCGTAAACGGTTTTGATCCGCTCGAATAGTTTTTCATTCAGGTTGATTTCATCATTGTGGGCGGCCAGCCGGGGCGACATCTCCTTCTGAATGGCTTTAAGCTCGTCGTTGGTGTTGGCTCCGTTCAATCCGCCGAACACCCGGGACACATTTGAAAGGAGTTTTCCCGTTCGGGCCAGGGCGGCAATCGTGTTTTCAAAATCCGGCTCCTCCGCATTGTTGATAAGGGAGTCAACTTCCGCCTTTTCCTCCGCCATCCCCTTCTCATAGGCCGGAATGAAATGTTCCGGTTTGATCATGTCGAAGGGTGGAACCTGAAACGGGGTTTCGTATTCCGCAAAGAACGGATTGTCAACGACGGGCGATTCCGATACTTTTTTGCATGACGTGAACGCCAGGCCGACCAGCAGCAGAATCACGAATTGAATCATCATGAAATTATTCCTTTTGAATCGCTTAAAAAAGTGACTGTTCATTGTGACCTCCATTTGAGATAAGGAAAAAATATCAGAACCCTATCACAAGGTCAAATGGATTGTGTGATCCGTTTTATTTCGTCAAAATTGTTTCGCCGTTCGTTGAAAGGAAAAAGCAGCAGATATCCGGGACTTTAACAGGAATTGAAAGATTTGGTTTCAATCCTCGTCCAATTGTATAACGACAATTATTTTGTTTTGAGGATGGAGACTGTAATAATGAGAAAACTCTTTCGTTTTGATATCAACACAACTGAGGTGATGGGATGATTGGAAAATCCCGGCTGTGGAGAGGTTTCATTATCTGGCTGCTCCTTTTTCTCGGGATGAACATGGGAATGGCCCAGGAACGATCAAAAACAATCCATGTTTCGCGCCTCAGTCATCCACCGAAAATAGACGGGGTCCTCGACGATGCCTGTTGGC
>JAHIPL010000083.1 GCA_018894615.1 Acidobacteriota bacterium
AGCACTTCACGAAGGACATCGGCGCACAATCCCCGCGTGGTGGAAGCACTGACGAGAACGTTTGTATCCAGGAAGACTTTCATGAGATTTTGGAAAAAATATCCTCATCGGTCAAATAGCCCCGGGCTTCCGCAAAAGGCATCATTCGCTTTCGTATTTCTTCAAAGCTCGCCAGCCTCAGCTGGCGGCGCAGAGCGTCACGGGCGATTTCACTTCTGGTCCTGCCGGACTGCCGGCTGATTTTGTTCAACATGTCTTCCAATTCTTTATCCAATCGAATGGTCAGGCTGGATGTTTTCATGTCTTACATTGTAAGACGTTTGTTTCATCCGCGCAATTCTATTTTTGAAGACGACCGATTCCTATCTATTTTCTCACTTATTCAGACAACACAAAATCATGAGGGTCTTCGAATCCAATAGAGGGGATTCGAAATCCATGGTCCGGGGCCGAATTCACCGTTTCCACACCCGCTCTCCCACCCTGAGGGTCGCCCCGCCGCCTTCCTGTTGACAGCCTCAATGACACTGCTAATGGTTACATCTTCCCGGTCCCCGACACTCTTCATGATCTCGAGGTTGGCAGGTGATAGTTTGTTTTTTTATTCTGGCCCATGATTGCCCTCTCTCCGCACATCTAATATTCGCATAATAAAGGAAGAAAGGTATTTTTTTATTCCATATTGCTGTAAAATTTTTTAGCCTGGTCAATTCATAAAAAATAGAGAAGCTGATAAACCACATGAAAAAAATGACCCGAAGGAAATTCACTGAAACATCGGCCATATTGTTGGGCGGTTTATGCCTCGATCCTTCAAAAATATTTTCCAATTCAACGTTTAGAACAAATCAAGAAAAAGAATGGAGTATCAGTGAACATTTTAAGGAATGGATTGAAAATCCGGACTATGCGCTGCCGGCAAAAATACCGGGATTAGAAGATAAAGAATTCCCCCTCGAGTATCCTGAACTTGTCATGGTGATGAAAGGGAACTTTTCTAAATATGAGTATTTAAATCCAACGTGGTTGTCTAATGGTGAAAAATTTTATCTGAACGATAGGGACAGGTACGTTACAAATGTTTTTGGTCCTGATCAAGATATCTATTACGCCAAACTCAATCTGTGCACAAAGAAGAATCTGGATATCCAGGTGATGGTGAGCGACAATCCGGCAAGCCTTGCAACAAAGGGCCGGGTTTATAATCTGGGAGGGGTGAACGGAACCGTGAATGTTCTTATACCCATTGAGTTCATTCAAAGTGATCGGATATTTTACCAGGTTTTTTATAAGGACGGAAAAGGGACTTTTAAGCCCGTTTCACCCCCACGATGTTTCCGGAATCCCAGATACCGCTCTACGGCGGTTATATGTTCTTATGGCGATCACCATATGTTTGATGATTTTTTTGCTCAAGACTACGACCAATTCGGCCGGAAATACCTCAAAGCGAACCCCTTCACAATAGGGGGATCAGCCGTTAAGGACGGCTTGGACGGGAGATATTTCTGGGATTACTTTATAAGGTCGTTTAAAGACTCTGAATGGGTCAACAACGTCGATCCCTTCTATGAGCACAATCTGAAATGCACAAAAAATACGTTCCATAAGGCCAATCTGTACGCATACCTGGCCAGAGAAAACATATGGCCCGATCTTATTGTGGATGGGGGTGACGGCACCGGTGTTCAGGATTACCGATACAGGCGCCAGGGTCTTCCTCTTGATGATGAAAGAGGAAACGCATACAAACTCTTGAGAAGAGAGAGAATCTGTTCTCCTTTTACTCCCCTTGCACCGGAAATCAAAATTCGAGCAAATCACGACGGAGGTGGAGTTTGGAACAAGGCTCATCCTCACATCGCGGAATTCATGCCCTTGATGTGGCCGCATCCGGGAGAATTGGAAGGGAGTTCTTCACTGCAGAATTACTATATCATTCCTCTGGCCAACGGGAGGGTTGTTCATATGGCGCTCGACAGCGTCAGTTATTCCCATTTTAACAATAACCAACCTAACAGGCCCGAGCACTGGCGTGCCGGACAAGAACAGAAGGCGTGGATTGCGGACCAAACTCAGAAAATTCAGACAGACCTCCTTTTTGTTGACCAGCACAACTGCTTCGGCGGCATGCCCAAGAGCCCTGACCTGAGAAATTATGGCGGTTATGGAAGGGGTGGAGGGGACACAAGGGAGTACTACGAAAACTGGAACAAGATCTGCAATTATCCGCCCCATTACGATCCCATTGATGTCACCGCCGTTGATCAACCCAAGATAACGGAGATTCTTTCAAAGATTTATTCCAGGGTGCTGCTCAGAAAATATCATGATCATATAGAGACGGAAGCCAATCCTGTACAACCTGAAGTAAAAACAACAAAGGGTCTTCCAATATTAAGTATGCACATAGGAACCCCTAACGAAATCATTGAAGAGAAGAATTGGGGGAAAGACATTGACTGTTGGATTCCTGAGTACGGTCAACCCTGGGAATTGAAATACTTTAACTCCCCAACCCTGAACATGACAACCGTTGAAGGCAATACGGCATTCATTCAAACCGTATGCATTTCTCATCCGGATCCCTTATCGAATCTCAACTATTTCAATCAACCGGTGAAAATTGGGGATATTCTTAGACAATCCGTCGTTTCTTTATAAACTTTATATCCGGAAAAATTGCCAATCTTTACTTCGATACAAGCTGGCGGCAATTTCCGCACATTTTACAATTCGCCCTATTCACTCATATCGGAGGGAGTGGACCGGATCGGAGGCCGCCGCCTTGATGGTCTTCGAGCTAACCGTCAACAGCGAGACCAACAGTGCCGTCAGCCCGGACAGGAGGAACATCCACACTTGAAGGTGAACGGAAGCGGAGCCCGGCGGCATGGGGAATCTTCATATCGATCCGGAAAATTTAAAAAAAAGGAATATAAATCCCCACAAAGATGGACCGCCCGAAGATGGAATATTGATCGCTGCGCATGGAGTAATCGCCGCCGTATTCATAGCGTAGAATATTTTTCCGACCTAAAACATTGGTGATGCCGAAATAGAGCACAACAAGTTTCTTGTGAATCAAAATATTTTGTGTCCCGTTGCGTATGAAAACCGCAGACCCACACTTCCCGTGTTGAACTTGTATTTGATGATCCCCGTAAACGAGTGACTGATTTCGTAGGGTGATGTCGTCAGGCGTAGGACCTCATTTTCTTTCCTCTTGGAATGCAGAAAATTGTAGACGAGAAGAATGTCATATTTCGGCTTTTTCCAATTGATAAAACATTCGGCCCCCCGGGCAAAACCTCCGCCTTCGGAGCTGATCCGGTTGTCCCGATTGAGGAAAAGGTTCCCGTATTCTTTGTTGTACAGGGACAAACGCAGGTCCAGTGAATCGCTGATCCTGTCATAGGTCAGGGAAACATGCCCGGCCCGCTTCGCTCGCAGATCATAATTTTCCAGAGTGAAATAATCACCGAACTGATGATACAAACCCACCGAAAATCTCAGAATATCTTTCTGTGTGATAAAATGCGCCAATGAGATCCGGGGATCAAAACTCACATCCGACCCACCCAAATCCAGCAGGCCCAGCCTTCCGCTCAGCATGAGATAGAGTTTATCCACAAGTCCCTGATCCATAACAAAGGAAACATCAAGATTTCTTCTCTGAATATCCGCCCCGAATTCCAGGTGGTGCCTGTTGCAGTCAAGAGAGGTATCCCACTGAGATTGAATTTGGCGAACGCATGAAGGGTTTCGAACCGGCTCTCTTCCATATTATTGATTCTGGTCATAAGGTCCGAATGCCCCCAGTTGAAGCTGCCGAAAAAGCTGCCCGTCTCTTTGACGGGAAGGCCGACATAGCTGTTTAGGCCCATGATGGACAGACCGAGCCCTCCTTCTCCCTTCGAGAGATGGTCCTTCGCCTTGATATCCATGACTCCGGAGAGGGCGTCACCGAACCTCGCGGGAAAACCTGATGTGGAAACGCTGAATCCATCGATCACCTGGTTGTCAAAGATGCTGAAATAGGACTCGTGAAGCGTGCCGGAAAGAAACGGGTGGGCGATCTCGATACCGTCAAAATAGTAGGCGACTTCTTCAGAAGAGCCGCCCCGGATGAGCAGGCTGGATGAGTCGGGAGGGGAATTGATGCCCGGTAAAATCTGGGAGGCATAAATGGGATCTGCGGCGGTGCCGGGAAGGGTGTAAACATCCATTTTCTTGAGAGTCACTATTTTCTGAACTTGATCCCCGGAAACCAGGCTGTCCGCCGTCACCGTGATCTCATGAGAAGGAAGAGGTTCCAGTTCAAGCCGGATCAGGATCTTTTCGCCGATTCGGGCTTTTATTTCCTTTCTCATATAACCGAGTTGGAAAACCTCCAGGATGACGGATTCACCTGCTCCAGTAGCCGCATCGAGGGAGAGCCTGAACGTCCCGTCATAGTCCGCCGAAACACCAATTTCCGTTCCTTTGACGGATATATAGGCCGGAAGTGCGTCACCGGTTTCTTTATCGATGACCTTCCCCTCAATAACCGGCAAAGACTGTGAGCCCGGCATTCCGGAGGGCAGGATCAGAAGTAATAAGAAGACAACAAGCCCTCTTTCAG
>JAHIPL010000084.1 GCA_018894615.1 Acidobacteriota bacterium
AGGATAACCGCTGCCGTTCATTTTTTCGTGATGCTGAAGCACAATTTTGGCAATTGGCCAGGGGAAATCGATATCTTTTAAAATATGATTCCCCACTTCCGGGTGTTGTTTTATTATGTTAAATTCGAATTCATTCAAGCGACCGGGTTTACTGAGAATCTCCGCCGGAACTGTCATTTTCCCTATATCATGAAGTACACCGGCAATTCGAATCGAATCCACCTGGGTTTCCGGCAAACGCATTTCCATTGCAATAGTACGGGCGAGATCAGCGACGCGTCTTTGATGGCCAGAAGTGTATGGATCTCTTATTTCCATAAGGTTATCGATAGAATGAATGATTCCTCCCAAGACAGTTCTCAGTTTGCCGACGGAGGCTTCCAGTTGTTTAGTCGTTTCATTACGAATAATCATTCCACTGAGAATATCACTTACGGCTTGAAGAAATTCAATCTCGCTTTCCACTTTTTTGTGACCTTCATGAAGATAGAGGACTAGGACTCCGAGCAAACGCTTTTCCTTTTTAATAGGAATGCAGTAATGGCCGTGCGGTACTATCCCATCGTAAATAATATCATGACGGTGATCGACGCAATCAGCAAACTCAACTTCGCGTGAAAGGGCGGCTTTTCCGCATAAGCAATATCCAAAAGGAACCTCTGCACATCGTTTGAGTAAATCTGGATTTAGATTCTTGGCCACCTTCAATTTTAATACTTTTTCTTCGCCTTCTATCAGAAAGATCCCTCCTCTTGAATCCAGTGTCAGCCAGGTGATGCCCGTGACATAGTCCAATATCTTTTCCAATTGAGTAACGAGCGGGATGGTTTGAAGCGAGATTTTAAGCAAATTGTTAAGGGTATCTGTAATTCTCGACTGTCTTAGATTTGTCTCCTGCATTAGTTTTTGATCAGTGATATCCTGAGCAAAATGGAAATATATTTTTTTGTTCTCACGGCTTCTAAATGGAGTCGGATAGACACCTGATTTAGACCACATCTGCAAATTCGAGTCGAATAATTCCTTTTCAACCGCTTTATCTAATTTTAGCGCATCCTCTAAAGGACATCCCGGGAAGGGATGATCAAGACCATGTATTGTTTTAGGGCAATATGTCCCAATAATTTCCTTTGGATCAAAACCAAAGCCATTTGAGACAAGTTGGTTGACGAGGATAATGTTGTGATCTTCATCAATCAGCATTGCATAAAAAGGAAAAGAGTCTATGAGGGCTTGAAGATAATTCTCTTGTCCTGTAACGATTGCTCTTTCAGGATCACTTTTCCGGGATGTCCCGCTTTTTAAATGAATGATGTTTTCTTTGGTCTTAGTGTCCTTCTTCACAGTCATTCCCCCTTGTTTCAAAGATGATCCTTCCATCAAATAGTGAAGGCTAAAATCCCCTAAAAAATAGTGTCAATGAGAAATTCCTTCAATTACTCTGATTAATCCCATCGGAACTATTTAATCATACTATCACCAATCGTGATCTTATGTAAAATCATGAAGTTATAGTGTTCAAGCAATCTATCGACATCATAAACGGCTTGATGGCTCCCGATATCTGCTGGAATTAATAGAGTGAACTAATATATGAGTGGAAGCAAAAATATTGGCCATAGCGGATGTTATGGAGGAACATGTATAAAGGTTCTTAAGGAAAAAAATACAGTTTTTAATAGACATCAATCCAATCATATAATATACAATAAATTCCTTACGATTTTTAATGGTCAAATCAGTCGGTTAGGTCTACTGGTCTCATAAAATATGGAGTATTTCTGGAGAGAATACCAGGGAAGCGCAGAGGAGAAGTAATCATGTCGAAGTCCCCTTCAAAAAGCGTCGTTCAGCGGTTCGGATCGGTCATCGGTGTCAGGGGAGAGGCGCTTGAAAAATACAGACAGATGCACGCCGAACCCTGGCCCGAAATCAACGTCCTGCTGAAAAAGGTGAATATCCGGAACTATTCCATCTATCTGACTCCGTTTCCGGGCGGCAGCCATTACCTGTTTTCCTATTTCGAGTACACCGGTGACGATTTTGATGCGGACATGAAAAAGATGGCGGATGACCCCAAAACGAAGGAATGGTGGAGTCACACCGAACCCATGCAGATTCCCCTCTCTGATCGAAAAGAAGGCGAATGGTGGAAAACACTGGAAGAGGTCTACCACCTGGATTAGGAGAAGAAGAGTAGACTTCTTCTCCGATGGAAAGATCAGAAACCGGGGCCTAACGTTTTCCTCTGGAATCATCTGAGATTCAGAGTCACCTCATCCGCCATGTCCGTTATGGCGGCAAACAGGATCTGGGCCAGGGATTCCATAATTTCCGGAGTGATCAGGGCCGGAACATCCCGGGTGTTGTGGTAGGTCGGATAGGGGATTCGGACTCCGGAAGCTCCGAAGGAGATGGTGGGAACGCCTTTCCACAAAAAATGGGCGGCGTCCTGCCGCTGTCTGCCCAGGTTGGAATTGAATGAATCCCGAACGATCCGGTGCACGTACTGCTGGTTGGCGCGATCGATGAATTCAAACAGCTTGGGATAGTTTTTTCCCGATCCGGCATTTAGTCTGTCTCCGATACCCACCCCGTCCATGTTGAGCATTGCTGCGGTTTTTTCAAGCGGGAAGATGGGATTTTCGACATAAAAATCAGAACCCGCCACACCCTGTTCTTCGGCCCCGAAGAAATTGAACTGGACCGACCGTTTGGGCTTATAGGGTGAATTCATCATGGCTTCCGCCACACCCAGCATGACCGCCACGGCCGCCGCATTGTCGTTGGCGCCCGCCATAAACTCGGGGCACTTGCCCATAAAATCAAGATGGCCGCCGACGATGATCACTTCGTCCTTGAGCACTGGATCGCTGCCGGGGATGGTTCCGATGACGTTGAATCCGATCCCGTCGGGAAAATGTGTGGTGATGTTTTTGATCGTGGCGACTTTGCCGGTGACAAAAGACTGGGGTTTCAGAGTTTCGGCAATCTTTTTGACCACTTCCGCATGATCTTTTCCCGTCCCTGCAAAGATATCCGCCACCACCACGTCTCCCACATGGGAATAAATGAAATCCTCCCTGTAGGCGTTATTGGGGTTGGCGATGGGACCGTAATTGTAAAGCATTCCTTTGGCCCCATGCTTGTATGCATTTTCATGTTTGTACTGGTGGAAGGAATAAGGGCGCCATTTCTTGAACTCATCCGGTTTATTGGGACCGACGGGAGATTCCCTTTCCATCAGAACAATTTTTCCGCGTACATCGAGGCCGGCGTATTCATCATAGCCGAGTTCGGGAGCGGTGATGCCGTAGCCGACGTAGACAACTTCGGCCGTCACTTCACCTGAACCGGAGGTCGCACCGGGGATGTATTCGTCTTCGAAGGTGTAATATTTTTTTATCACCGCATCCTCAACGGGAAGATTGAGGCTGACTTCACATCCCGGCAGAACGACGGTGTAGGGATTGGGGAAGTTCTGATAATAGGTGCCGCTGTCTCCGCCGGGTCCCACACCCCATTTTTTCAGCAGGGATATCACCCACTCGGCGCTCAGCTTGTACTCCTCCGTGCCGCAAAGCCTGCCGGCGTATTTTTCAGTGCACAACTCCTCTACATATTCCAGCAGTGTCTGACTCTGAATCCCGTGAAAAGCCTTCAGGAATTGTTCTTCGTCAGTAGGGGCGGGCCGGTTTTGAGCCTGCACCCCAAGAGTGAAAAGAAAAACAAACAACAGTGAAACTGAAAAGGCCTTG
>JAHIPL010000010.1 GCA_018894615.1 Acidobacteriota bacterium
CCATCAAGCAGAAGCTTCCCAAGGGATTCCAGCGCAGCGAGTTTCTACTTGAGTGCGGGATGCTCGACGATGTCGTCCACCGTCGCAAGCTGCGCCAGTATCTCGTCACCGCCCTGCGCCTGTTCACCAATCAACCTCTACATCAATGAATTATGATCAGGCCCTTCAGTACCTGGAAGACATCCAGCACCTCGGCATTAAATTCGGTTTGGATAATGTCGGCACCGTCCTCCGTACCCTGAAAGATCCCCACCTGGCATACCCTTCCGTAATCGTCGCAGGTTCCAACGGGAAGGGTTCGGTCTGTGCCATGCTCGGCCGTATTCTCGTCCTCCATGAATTTAATGTCGGCGTTTACACCTCCCCTCATCTTATTTCGCCGCGGGAACGCATTCAAATCAACGATGAGCCCATCTCCAAATGGGATTTCGCCCGACTGCTCACAAAACTTAAAAAAAACATTGACCGGCTCCTGGCCGCCGGCGTTCTTCCCAGTCCTCCCACCTACTTCGAGACCATGACCTGCCTTGCCTTCCTTTATTTCCGGCGGAAAAAAATCGATCTTGCCGTCCTCGAGGTTGGAATGGGCGGCCGTTTTGACGCCACCAACATCTCCCGACCCATCGTATCGGTTATCACCACCATTTCGCTCGAACACCAGGAATGGCTCGGAGATACAACGGCCCAGATCGCCGCCGAAAAAGCCGGTGTCATCAAACCCGACGTTCCCGTCGTCTGCGGCGTCGAAGATCCGGATGCCTTTGATGTCATTCTTGAAAAGTCCATCGAAGTCGGCGCCTCCTTCCTCCCCGTTTACCGTGACAAAAGCTGGTCGTTCGACCTCAGGGACGACACATACACCTTCGAATACATCGGCGAGCTGCGGGTCTACCGCTACACCCCATCCCTCCCCGGCTTTCATCAGGGGAAAAATG
Organism: Acidobacteriota bacterium; assembly: GCA_018894615.1. Taxonomy (GTDB): domain Bacteria; phylum Acidobacteriota; class Aminicenantia; order Aminicenantales; family Aminicenantaceae; genus JAHIPL01. Next base: position 936 of record JAHIPL010000010.1, read on the forward strand.
CGGCCGCCACCATCTGCGCCGCCGAGATCCTGAGCCGCAACTGGAAGACACTAAGCTACGACAAAATCATCAAAGGCATCGAATCGACACAGTGGCCGGGCCGTCTGGAGCGCATTGCCGAGGAGCCCCCCATTATCCTCGACGGCGCCCACAACGAGGAAGGCGCCCTGGCCCTCAAGGAATATATCGAAGAGTTTCTCCCCGGCCCGATCACCCTGGTCTTCGCCTCCATGCGGGACAAATCCATCGAAGCCATCGCCTCCCTCCTCTTTCCGGCCGCCGACCGGATCATCCTCACCACCTTCCCCTTTCAAAAGTGCGCAGCGCCCGCCGAACTCCTCGAACGCATCCCGGCTGAATTCCACTCCCGCATCACCAGCGAACCCGACCCCTCCCAGGCCATCCCCCTCGCTCTAAAATGGGGACAGGCATCTTTTTCTCAGAAATCTTTTTCCACCCCGAACCCGGATAAGAAGTCAGACGCCTCATTGCCCGGCGCCGTTGTTTTTGCCGGCTCGCTCTTCCTCATCGGTGAGGCTAAAAAATACTTCAGAGATAACCCCTTCCGCTGAGAAAAACATCCCGATTCACCGTCCTTTCATATGGGCTGTTCCTATACTTTTTATTCAAGCCTGCATATAATATGAAAGTTAGAGAGATCCTTTCGCTGTTGAAAAAGCATGGTTGGGTCATCGCCCGGATTCGCGGCAGTCACAGACAGCTCAGGCATCCATCAAAACCGGGCCTGGTGACGATAGCCGGGAAGGGGAGTGAAGATCTGGCGAAGGGAACTCTGAACAGCATATTGAAACAAGCAGGTTTGTCCGATGAAGGAAAAGACAATGGTTAAATTTCCTATTCTGATAGAGAAAGCGGAGGGAAATTATTCAGCTTACTCTCCGGACCTTCCCGGGTGTGTGGCAACAGGACCCACCATCGATGACACGATAGAAAACATGAAAACGGCTGTTCGTTTCCATCTGGAAGGATTGAAAGAGAACGGCCTTCCCCTTCCCGAATTCTCCACCCAAATCAAATTGATTGAAGTGGCTGTTTGAATCGCCATCCCTTTCTCAAGATCTCTGATTGGGGTCAGGCCTTGATATTATACAATTGAATTAATTCTGCCGTTTTCATCTACTGCTCGATCTGACACGTGCGAGTTTGTGTATAATGTCAAGGCCTGACCCCAACCAAAGCATTGATTTTGGAGGGGGAACCGTTTATCATGGGTATTCTTTAAAAGAGAGTAGTGGCCATGCTTTCGATCGATGCCAGTGTTATTGTCGTAATTCTGATTGTTTGGGTGCTGGTCTTTGTTCTGAGCAAGCTGTTCTTCAACCCTCTCCGCAAAGTCATGAACGCACGCAAATCCAGAATCGAGGGCGACCTCCAGGCATCCGATAAAGCTGTCAACGAGTACGAACGCCGGGTCAAGGAAATCGAGGACAGCCTCAAATCCGCCCGCGCCACCGCCTCCGAAACGCGGGACGTGTTCGAAAAGGAAGCCCTCAAGGAAAAAGAACAGCTCATCAAGGAAATGTCCGAACAGTCTCGTGCCCAGATCAAAGAGGCCCAGGCCCGAATCGACAAACAGGTCAGCGACATCAAAAAGGAACTGGAGGCGGAAAGCGAAGAGCTGGCCAAAAGAATCGAGAAAAAGATCCTGGATCAATGACCGCCGGACAAACCGTTTTGTTTGAATAAAATTAGGATATTGGGATGGAGAGTGATTCGAAACGTTTTTTCCTGCTGATGAACAGATGGCAGCAAGAAACGATCAGGGACAAAAACAGCATCACGCACAAAAGCGAAGAATGATCAAAATGAGGAAACGGGCGCGGACAATTTTTGTGATCGGGATGCTCTATCTGTTGATCACCGTCTGTACCTCGAATTGGGGACAGGCCTCTTTTTTTCAGGATGCATTTTCCGAACACACCGCCCAAACCGAATCCACCGCCCACAACGAGCATGGCGGCTCCAGCCTCCTCGGTCCCCTCATCAACTTCCTCGTTCTTTTCGGCGGGCTGACCCTTGTTCTCCGCAAACCTATCGCCGGTTTCTTTAAAAAATACATCCAAACCGTCCAAAAAGACCTCTCCGAAGCCGCCGCCTCCCGCACCACCAGTGAAGCCAACCTCAAGCAGATAAACGCCCGGCTCAAAAAAATGGCCAAGGAAGCGGACAACATCCGTGCCGCCGCCGAAGTAGCCGGCAACGCCGACAAGGAGCGCATTCTCGCCTCCTCCCGCGCCTCCGCCGAAAAAATCAAGGCCAAAACAGCCGCCGATATCGAGCTTATCTCACAGTTCGGGGCCAAGACTCTCAAAGAATTCACCGTCGATTTGGCTGTCTCCCGTGCCCGAGCCAATATCCTTCGCACTCTCAAGCCGGCGGCCCAACCCGGTCTCATCGACAAATCCATCGAAAGGCTCGAAAGGATCCATGCAAAGAACGGTTCTGCTTAGGCGCTACACCCAGGGGCTTGTCGACACCCTGAAGGACGAGCACGAGTACGCCAATATTTTGAAGAACCTGATCGAATTTTCCACTTTTAATGCCGAGAACAGGGAATTCGCCGAGACGATGAGCAGCCCATTTCTCTCCGCATCCAAGAAAAAAGACGTGGCCGCCGCCGTCCTTGACCACACCGATTTTGAGGACAAATCCAAACGTTTCCTCCTCCTCGTCATCGAAAACGACCGCTTGGCCCTCCTCCCCGATATCTGCGAGACGCTTCCCCTGGTCTGGAACGAGGAAAAAGGCATCGTCAACGTCGAAGTGGCCTCGGTCGTTCCCCTCACGGAATCCCAACAGCAAAAACTCGCCGCCAAACTGGAGGTCATGGAAAGCGCGCCGGTGGCCCTCCACTACCGGATCGACCCCACCCTCATCGGCGGCATCAGCGTCCGTCGGGGCAACATCTTCTATGACGTCTCCCTCGCCGGCGCCCTCGACCGACTCAAGGAAAAAATACTGGAATAAAAAATGGGGACAGGCAACTTTTTTTCAAAAATATTTTTTTTGGGCGGCCCAAGGAAAAATGGCAATTTGCTGCCGACAAGAATGAGACAGGGTTAAGGGCATCAGACATTTGCCCAAAAAACCAAGAGTGAAAAAAAGATGCCAGTCCCCAATAACAAGGTGAAATGATGCGAATAAAGGCGGATGAGATTAGCAGGATTATCAGGCGGAAGATCGAAGGATACGAGACCGATTTCGACATCAATGAAGTCGGTTCCGTTATCTCGGTCGGCGACGGAATCGCCCAGGTCTACGGTCTGGATCATGTCATGTACAACGAACTTCTCGAGTTCCCCAACGACATCTTCGGCCTGGCCCTCAACCTGGAAGAGGAGTCGGTCGGCGTCGTTCTCCTCGGCGAAGCCCACAAAATCATGGAAGGCGACGTCGTCAAGCGGACCCACCGCATCATGGAGATCCCTTCCGGCCCGTCCCTCGTCGGCCGCGTCGTCGACGCCCTCGGTCGCCCCCTCGACGACAAGGGACCCATCAAGGGTGAAGCCAACATGGTCATCGAACGTCTCGCTCCCGGCGTCGTCGAGCGTCAGCCCGTCAAAAAGCCCCTCCAGACCGGCATCAAGGCTATCGACTCCATGATCCCCATCGGCCGCGGCCAGCGCGAGCTCATCATCGGCGACCGCCAGACCGGCAAAACCGCCATCATCCTGGATACCATCATCAGCCAGAAAGGCCAGGACGTCATCTGCATTTACGTCGCCATCGGCCAAAAAAACTCCACCGTCGCCCAGATCATCAAAACCCTCGAAACCCACGGCGCCATGGAATACACCATCGTCGTCGCCGCCACCGCCTCCGATCCCTCCTCCCTCCAGTACCTCGCTCCCTATTCCGGCTGTGCCATCGGCGAATACTTCCGCGACAACGGCCAGCACGCCCTCTGCATCTATGACGACCTCTCCAAACACGCCGCCGCCTACCGTGAAATTTCGCTCCTCCTCCGACGCCCCCCCGGCCGCGAGGCCTACCCCGGCGACGTTTTTTACCTTCACTCCCGCCTCCTCGAGCGCGCGGCCAAGCTCTCCGACAAAAACGGCGGAGGGTCCCTCACGGCCCTTCCCATCATCGAAACCCAGGCCGGCGACGTCTCAGGCTACATCCCGACCAACGTCATCTCTATCACGGACGGCCAGATCTATCTCGAGCCCGAGCTCTTCAACGCCGGCGTCCGGCCCGCCATCAACGTCGGCATCTCGGTCTCCCGCGTCGGCGGCTCCGCCCAGATCAAGGCCATGAAGCAGGTGGCCGGGCAGCTGCGCGGCGACCTCCAGCAGTTCCGTGAACTCCAGACCTTCGCCCAGTTCGGCACCGAGCTAGACCGCATCTCCCAGGCCCAGCTCGACCGCGGCGAACGCCTCACAGAAATTCTCAAGCAGGACCAGTACGACCCCCTCCCCGTCGAAAAGCAGATTCTCATCATCTACGCCGGCAACCGCGGCTACCTGGACAAGGTGGCTGTCGCCGACTGCAAGGAATACGAAGCGAAACTCTTTGATCACTTCGACCGCGAGCACAAGGACATTTTTAAAACCATCGTCGAAAAACAGGAGATCTCCACCGACCTCGACGAGGCCATCGCCAAGGCGCTCCAGGAATTTACCGATTTGTTCATCGAAAACCGAGGCACAACCACCGATTCCACCCCGACCAAGAAGGAAGGCGAGGCATGCCCGCTTTAATCGATCTGCGGCGCCGCATCAAGAGTGTGCGCAACACCCAGAAAATCACCCAGGCCATGAAGTCCGTGGCCACGGCCAAGTTCAAACAAGCCCAGAACCGCGTGCTGCACGGCCGCCCCTCCTGGCACGCCCGTCCCGATTTTCTGGACCGCATCGCTCCCAGCGCCCTGCCTCCCCTCCATCCGCTCCTCGACGTCCGCGCTGAAAATCGTGTCACCCTTCTCGTCATCACCTCGGATAAAGGGCTCTGCGGGGCGTTCAACAGCAACCTTCTCAACCATGCCCGCGTCTGGCTCGAAAAAAAAGCCGGCGAGTCTGCAGTGGAGCTTTTCCTGGTCGGCAAAAAAGCGGCCGCATTTTTTAAGGGACAGTCCTATCCCATCGCCTGTGTCATCCCGACCGAGGTGTTGAAATATGCCGATTCCGATTTTAAAGACCTGGCCGACGACATCATCCGCCGTTACGCCATACATCAAACGGATGCCGTCTACGTCGCCTACAACGAATTCAAATCCATCCTTGCCCCCAAGGTCACCCTGACCCGACTCCTTCCCATAATTGGGGACAGGCTGAAAAAAAGATGCCTGTCCCCAATTTATGAACCGGGGGTGGAGCGGCTGCTGGCGAGGGAAATGCCTCGGTATATTCTCGAGCAGGTTATCCATTACTTCAGCGAGTCGGCTGCCGCCGAGCACGCTGCGCGCATGATGTCCATGGACAACGCCACCAAAAACGCCGGCGAACTCATCGACAAACTGACCCTGGTCCTCAACAAGGTCCGCCAGGCTATGATCACGACCGAACTTCTCGAAATCCAGTCGGCCGTCGAGGCACTCCGGAAAGATTGATGTATTGAGATAATGGAAAAAAACATGAAAAAAACCATGAAAAAAGCCAGTGCCAAGACCACCGCCAAGACCACCACCGCAAAAACCACCGCCGCAAAAACCACCAAACCCACTGCCGCAAAAACCACCGAGACCACCGCCAAGACCACCACCAAATCAACCGCCACTAAAACCACCAAATCAACCACCTCCAAACCCGCCAAGTCCCCCCTTACACCCCTGGACATCACCGGCAAAACCTGCGGCCGTGTCGTCCAGGTCATCGGCCCCGTCGTCGACGTCGAGTTCAAGGACAGCGAGCTTCCCGAGATCTACTCCGCCATCCGCATCACCTCCGATGGCTTCAAAACCACCAACCCCGTCGATATCATTGTCGAAGTCGAGCAGCACCTCGGCGAAGACAAGGTCCGCTGCGTCTCCATGCACCCCACCGACGGCCTCTCCCGCGGCATGAAGGCCTATGACCTTCACTCCCCCATCTCCGTTCCAGTCGGTGAAGCCACCCTCGGCCGCGTCATGAACGTCATCGGCGAGCCCGTCGACCACATGGGCGAAATCAAGGCCAAAAAATATTACCCCATTCACCGCCAGCCCCCGTCCCTCGAAGAACAGTCCACCGAAATGGAGATATTCGAAACCGGCATCAAGGTGATCGACCTCATCCAGCCCTTCCTCAAAGGCGGCAAGATCGGCCTCTTCGGCGGCGCCGGCGTCGGCAAAACCGTCATCATCATGGAGCTCATCCGCAATGTCGCCCAGAAACACGGCGGCTACTCCGTCTTTGCCGGCATCGGCGAGCGCACCCGCGAAGGAAACGACCTCTGGCTCGAAATGAAGGAATCCGGCGTCATCGACAAAACCGCCCTCATCTACGGCCAGATGACCGAGCCCCCCGGCGCCCGCCTCCGTGTCGGCCTCACCGCCCTCTCCGTGGCCGAGTACTTCCGCGACGAGATGAACCAGGACATCCTCCTCTTCATCGACAACATCTTCCGCTTCACCCAGGCCGGCGCCGAAGTCTCCGCCCTTCTCGGCCGCATGCCCTCCGCCGTCGGTTACCAGCCCAACCTGGCCTCCGAGCTCGGCGAGCTGGAAGAGCGCATCACCTCCACCAAAAAGGGGTCCATCACTTCGGTCCAGGCCATTTACGTTCCCGCCGATGACTTCACCGATCCCGCGCCCGCCACCACCTTTTCGCACCTGGACGCCACCACCCAGCTCTCCCGCGCCCTGACCGAAATCGGCATCTACCCGGCCGTCGATCCGCTGAATTCCTTCTCACGCATCCTCGATCCCCGCATCATCGGCAGCGAGCACTACGAGACGGCCCGCAGCGTCAAGGAAGTCCTCCAGCGCTACAAGGACCTCCAGGACATTATCGCCATTCTCGGCATGGAAGAACTGAGCGAGGAAGACAAAAAAGTCGTGGCCCGCGCCCGAAAGATTCAGCGTTTCCTGAGCCAGCCCTTCCATGTGGCCGAGCAGTTCACGGGGCGGCCCGGAAAGTACGTGACCATCGAGGAGACGGTCAAGGGATTCAAGGAACTGATTGAGGGCAAACACGACGACCTGCCGGAGCAAGCCTTCTACATGGTCGGTAGCATCGACGAAGTGTGTAAGAAAGCCGGCGAGCTGCAACAGCAGGGCGAATAATGGGGACAGGCATCTTTTTTTCAAAAATATTTTTTCTGCCGGCCTCCAATCCTGAAAGTGCGAATGAAAAAGCAAAAAGCGGCATCCCGCTGCCAAAAAATCAGCATAATCAGCCGAAAAAATACGAGCTGAAAAAAAGATGCCTGTCCCCAATTTAGGAAAGAACCATGAGTGAAAGCATTCCGACAGAAATTCACCTCAAAGTCATCACACCGACCCAAACGGCTGTGGATGAAAGCGTCAAGGAAGTCCGCCTGCCCGGGCTGGACGGAGAGCTCTGCATTCTTCCCGGTCACTGCGAACTCGTCTGCGCCCTGGGCCATGGCGACATCGTCTACATCCCGGCCGGATCCGGCCGCGAAGAGAGCCTCCCCATCGGCGGCGGCAATGCCGAAATATACTCCGACCACATCCTTATCTTTGCCGACGCACCGCAAGAAACCAATTCCGAAACCGGGACCGATACCAAAACGCTCCAGTAGATCATCTAAACATCCAATCCAGTTGTGAGTTGCTTCTATTTGTTTAATTCCTTTCTTATTCGCGATGAGGTACAATATATTCAATAGAGAATCAAAGAGGGCCAAAATGAAAACTCTTAAATATACGGCTGTCGTTTGGAAAGAAGATGTTGCCTACGTCTCTAAATGTCCTGAATTAGGAGTGGCGAGTTGTGGTGATTCGGTCGAAGAAGCCGTCAAAAATCTCAAAGAAGCGGTTAAGCTCTTTGTTGAAAATGCAAAATTGCTGAATATTTATGATGACATCGAACCAAGTCTCAATTCCTCTGAAAAGTTTACGACAAGCCTTGAAGTTGTTGTTTGATGCCGAAGCTTCCTATCCTTTCATCCAAAGAGCTTATTAAGGTATTAAAGAAAATAGGATTTGGAGAAGCACCAAGGAGAGGGAAAGGAAGTCACCACGCGTTCGTTAAAAAGACGTCGGAACAAACCTATCTCGTCATTATACCGATAAAAAAAGAAATTCCACGGGGCACACTTTTGTCTATTATCGAACAGGCCGGCTTGTCGAAAGATGAATTCATCAAATTGCTTTGAGCCATAAAGAAATCCACCGCACCCTCCTGCAGCACACAAATCAAGGCTTTTTTGTGCGACAACATGCGACACCATACGACAAATTGCGACATATTTGCGCTTGCCCTTGACGCCGCAATTTGAAATCAGTGTAATGCCTTTTGCGCATATAATTATATGAAGAACGTAATACGATGATGAAGAAAAAAGACGAAACCCTCGACACTTTCTTCCACGGCCGCATCCAGGTCCTCCAGAAGAAAAAAGGCTACCGCTTCGCCCTCGACGCCCCCCTCCTCTCGGATTTCATCAAAACCACGCTCACGGATCACATCCTTGAGCTCGGCACCGGAAGCGGCATCATCCCCCTCCTCCTCTCCACCAAACCTTTCGCCTCCCTCACCGCCCTCGAGATTCAGCCCGACCTCGCCGACATGGCCCGCCGCTCCGTCGCCCTCAACAACCTCACCGACCGCATCACCGTCTTCCAGGCCGACCTCCGCACCTACCGCCCCGCCGAGTGCCCCGGCGCCTCCGACAACCCCTCCGCCTCCGCCGACCCCTCCGACCCCAATCACCGCTTCGATGTCATCCTCAGCAATCCGCCCTACATCAAAGCTCGTGCCGGCCGCACCAACGACAACCCGGAGATCGCCGCCGCCCGCCACGAGGTCCACTGCACCCTGGACGACGTCATGGGCCGGACAGCCGCCCTCCTCAAGGACGACGGCCGCGCCTACTTCATCTTCCCGGAACGCCGCCGCTTCGAATTCCTCGAGACCGCTTGGAGTCACGGCCTGCGTTCCGTTGTCGAGCGTGAGGTCCAGCCCCGCGCCGAAACCTCCTCCGTCCTCTTCCTGAGCGAGCTCCGAAAGCACGGCTACAGCCAGGTCGTCCACCCGCCCCTCATCCTTTACGACGACTCGGGGGAGTGGTCCCGCGAGGCGCGCCGTATCTTTGCCGGTGGCCCAGCGCCCGGGCGTGTCCGGACCTCGGCTCATCCAACAAATGAAAATCAATTTGTCTTAAGCTGAAAAAAGATATTGGAATGTAGATTTCTGAAAAAAAGATTTCTGAAAAAAAGATGCCTGTCCCCAATTATGGTTTGATTCGGCGGGCGAAATAGTAGAAAATAGCCCCTATGGTAAA
>JAHIPL010000085.1 GCA_018894615.1 Acidobacteriota bacterium
GGCTGTACGCGATTTTACGGAAAAACAGGAGGTCTCCCTGTTTGGAGTGGCCGATATCACCGAATTCAGAGAGACCTTTCATCTCGAACAGAGGACGGTCAACCTTTTTTCACGCGCCGTTTCATTGGGAAAACGTCTCCTGGACGCCGTTCTTGAAGACATTGAGGACAAGCCGACCCCTCTTTATTTCCATCATTACCGTCAGCTCAATTTTTTTCTGGATCGGACGGCCTTTCTGACGGCTTCGTTTATTCAGGAGAAGGGCTATCGCGCTCTTCCCATTGCCGCCTCCCAGATCACGGACTGGGAACGGCAGACCGCCCATGTGTCCCATAAACACATCGGCCTTCTTGCGGGGCACGGATGGATCGGAAGGAACAACCTGCTCATTCATCCCGAATACGGAGCCCGGTTCCGTCTTGTCACCATCCTGACGGACATGCCGCTGACCCCCGATCAGCCTCTCGACATGGACTGCGGAAAATGCCGGGCCTGCATCTCGTCCTGCCCGGCGGGAGCCATCAGGGAAACGAAGGAAGCCTTTGATCACATCGGCTGCTTCGAGCAGATGCAGGAATGGAGGCGCCGGCATGTCGTCAGTCAATTCATCTGCGGTGTTTGTCTCAAGGCCTGTCGCGGCAAAAAACAATAACCATTCTCTTTTTGTCTTTAAAGGCGCCCTGACCGTCTAATAAATCTTTGCCGGGGAATTGACATTTTTTCCCGGTTAATGAAGAATCTTCATGGGATGAGCAAAAGGAACGGAGGCGCGCTGTACCTGCTTCTCCGCCTTTTCACAGAGGTCAGGCCGGGAGAGGTGGTCACCGCGTTTCTTCTTGGGCTGAATATTTTCCTTCTTCTGACGGCGTATTACATCATCAAACCCGTGCGGGAGGGATTGATTCTGGGGGGCGTCGGTGCCGAGGGAAAGAGCTATCTGTCCGCTGTGATCGCCGTTCTTCTGGTTTTTGTAGTCAAGGCTTTCAGCAGTATCGCCTCCCGTGTGTCCCGCCAGAAATTGATCAGCCGGGTAACCGTGTTTTTCATTTCCAACCTGGTGATTTTTTATTTTCTTTCTTTGTCGTCCATTTCTCAGAAGATGTTGGGCCTGATCTTTTTCGTCTGGATGGGGATTTTTAATGTGATGGTGGTGGCCCAGTTCTGGGGATTTGCCAACGATCTGTACTCGGAGGAAGAAGGGAAAAGATTGTTTCCGCTTGTGGCCGTCGGCGCCACCTGCGGAGCTTTTGTGGGGAGCCAGATTGCCCGGTGGCTGGTCGGGCCCATCGGCCTCTATGAGATGATGCTGGTTTCAGCCGGACTGCTGTTGATATGCACCGGTCTGACCCTGGTGATCCATAAGAGGGAGACGCGTTGTCCCGGGCGGGAGCTGAAATCCATGCAAAAAGAACCGGACGAAGCGGAGAAGCCACTTGTCCGAGGAGGCGGCTTTCAGCTCCTTTTCAAAAGGAAATATTTAATTTTCCTGGCGTTTTTTGTCCTTCTCCTCAACTTCGTCAACACAAACGGTGAGTTTTTTCTCGGGAATGTCGTGACGGAGCGGGCGATGGAGGCTGTGGATACCGGTATGGCGGGCGGGCTGACCGTCGATGAATTCATCGCCCGGTTCTGGGCCGGATTCTACCGTTACTCCAATCTTCTGGCCCTTCTCATCCAGCTGTTTATCGTCTCACGTATCTTCAAGTGGATCGGAGTCCGAACGTCGATTTTTATTCTACCCGTCATTGCGCTCGGCGGATATTCGTTTATCGCCGCGGGAGCGTCGCTCATGCTCATTCACTGGGTGAAGGTGGCCGAAAACGGGACGGATTATTCCCTGATGAACACGACCCGGCACGCCCTTTTTCTTGTGACCTCGAGAGAGGAAAAATACAAGGCCAAGGCCGCCATCGACACCTTTTTTCATCGTGCGGGGGATGTTTTCTCCGCGGTTCTTGTGCTTCTGGGAACGGCGGTTTTTTCCTTCCGGACGGAAAGTTTTGCCGTTGTCAATGTCTGCCTGGTTCTGATCTGGATTGTGGTCGCCGTCCTTCTGTTCAGAGAGCACAAACGGCTCACGCCTGATACCTGATCTCAGCCGGAATCGTTGAAAAGAACCTGGATGTTTATTATCGAATGGGGATCCAGATTTCCGTTTTATATTGAGTCGGATCGCTGTCCGGCGTGGGGATCGTGAGGTATCTTTCCAGGATAGGGCCCGCAATGGCATGACCATTTTTCATCAGCCAATTCATCATTTTTTCGATCGTTTCACCCACCTTGTCATAGGGCCCTGTGTGAATCCCGGAAACGACTCTCTGGAAGGACCATTTTCTCTTCTCGAGCGGGGCCTTCGGTTCGGGCAAATCCGATATTGGAATAGCCACCAGCCACTCCAGCGCAGCCTCCTCAACCATCTGAGGGCTGTTGATATAGATGCCGAAAAGCGTCCCTGTCGGATGAATGCCCTGTTTCTGCATGTGGAGCCAGAGTTCCCCGATGGCCTTTTCCATGAGAGAGTAGGGCCCCTTCTTCTGTAAACAGCAGTAATAAAAAGGGTTAACCTCTTTGATGAGGTAGGCTTCCTCGGCCTCTTCTGAGGTTTGCTGCGGACCGGAATAAAGCCGGCCGAATGAAAGAATCAGACAGATTCCTATCAAAAGAATTCTTCTCATCTTTTCACTCCTTGATGCATTTCGGCACTTAAAATCATGCGGGATTGATCTTCCTAAGGCCGCATTATAAAGAATATATAAAAATGACACAATGACTAAAAAATGTGCAGTCTGTCATAGTTTTGATTTATTAATAAAGATAGCGTCTTCAGGATGTCTTTTTCCACAGAGATATCAACAGGAAATGTGGAAATGACGGGATATGTTCCGGCTCACATTCCGGCCGTCCCTCCTTCCGGATCAATCGGGATAGAGGCTGGCCCACCAGGACGGTTGGCCCTTCAGCCACTTGTCGAACCAGGCCAGAATGGTTTTGGTCCATATTTTTCGTTTGCCGTAATCCAGAATGTGATGATCCTGATTATCGATTTGAATATATTCCACTACTCTTCCGAGGAGCTTGAGGGCTGTGAATAGCTGGGCGCTTTCTCCGGGAGGCACATTGGTGTCCACCGATCCGTGCAGCAGGAGCAGAGGAGTCGATATCTTGTCGGCATTGAACAGAGGGCTCTGGTCCACATAGATGTCCTTGCGATTCCAGGGGAAGCTGTTGGCGGCGGAGACGGCGTTGTAGAGATGCCCCCAATACCCTTCACCCCAATAGCTGGCGATTGAGCTGATTCCGGCATGGGCGGCGGCCGCAGAAAAGAGGTTGGTCCGCGTCTGAATGAGCATGGTCATAAATCCGCCGTAGGAGGCGCCGATACAGCCGATACGTTTGGCATCGATAAAGGAGTGGGAATCGAGAAATTTTGTCGTGCCGAGAATGATTTCATCGGCCGCAACGATGCCCCAGTCGTTGACATGCATGGACGAAAACTCCTGCCCGAATCCCGTCGCCCCGCTGGGCTGCAGGACATAAACCACATAACCGTTGGCCGCCCACAGATTCTTTGGGTAGCGTCCGCCGAAATCCCGGGTGACGGGAGAAGTGCCTCCGTAATAATAAACGATGAGAGGGTATTTTTTTTCCGCGTCGAAATCGGGTGGATAGTAAATCCGGCCTTCGATGGTGGTGCCTTTTTTATTTTTAAAAGTCCAGTCTTCCACCTGGCCGAAGGAGACATCGCCGAACGTCTCCTTTTCGGAATCGTTGAAAATTCTGAATGTGTAATCCGAAAGTTGAATGAGAAAGGTCCGCATGGGAGAATTGGCGCCCGAACCCGTGTAGAGAGCGATCGGACGGTCGGCGGCAGCGGCGAATTGATGGATATAATCCGTTCCGGTGAAAACCTCAACGAAATTCTTGCCGCGCACGTCATAGCGGTACAGGCGGCGGAAGGAGCGGTCCCCTGTTAGAAAATAGATGGACCCGTTTTTGGCGTCGATGAAGGCTTCCTCAATGGAGGGTGCAAAATCCCGCGAAATGGGATCCGCCTTCTTGGTCTCCGGATCAAAAAAATAGGCCTGCCCGTCGTACTCATTGGGGATCAATCCGCGGGAAAGGTTGATGCCTGACTCCCCGAAAGCGGAGGGACCTCCCAGGACCAAAAGGCCGTTTCCTTCGGGAAGCCACTGCGCGCTGTTGATCCAAGGGCCCGCCCAGAGGAGCGTGGGCTCGAGAGTCAAAAGATCGAGGGAATAGAGCTGCGTTAGAAAATAGGGGCGTTTTGTGTAATCGACGACGGATCGGGAAAACAGAAGACATGTTCCGTCCGAGCTGATGCTGTTGATGGCGGTGGACATTTCACCGGCGGTCAATCTTCGGCTGACGCCGTCAGGCAGGGAGGCCTTAAACAGGTAGCTGCGGTTCCGCCATCCCGGGAGCCGATCGTTCATATTCCTGAATCGCTTTGTCCCCTTGATGTCCTCCTTTCCCTCGAACGTGGCGGAGTAAACGATGGATCTGGAATCCGGTGCCCAGACGAAGCTGCCGAAATGGGGGAGATTTTTGAGTAAGGCGCTGGTTTCTCCCGATATTCGATCGTGCAGCCAGAGGGTTGTTCCATCATCGTTTCGTGTCGTGTAGGCGAAGGTGCTGTTGTCGGGAGACCAGGTTGGATCGGAGAATCCGGTCTCCCGAAAGGTGCGGTACACGCTTCCGTCCTTCAGGTTGTAGATCGTCATCCATGTGTCCGGGCGATCCCCGTCGGGCCGGGATTGAGAGAAAAAGATTCCCCCGAGGGATGCGTCGGGTGAGATGGTCACTCCCGCCGCTTTGGGGCCGTCCAGCAGGTGGGAAATCTGCATGTGGCTTCGGGGGGACAAAACGAACCGGGGGGGGGAATCTTTGGCAAAGAGTTCATTGTAGCTGAGAACGGCGTTGAGCTGCCAGTCGGTCTGAGTCGAGGGATGGTGAACGGTTTTGATGATGAGGCAGTGCTTGCCCGTTTCGAGGAGAAGATCCGTCGTCACGTTCCGTCCCGCCGGTATTCCTTCCCCTTCCTCGGCTGATGTATATATTTTTTTCTGGGTGATCCGGCTGCCGTCGAGGTACAGATTGTAGGTCTGAGGGGTCGTAATTGTCAGTTTGGCCTGGGTCCAACGGTCGACCGCGATGTAAACGGCGGCATAGGCGACCGAGGGATACCGGGCGGCGCCTCTGATGACAAGCCGGGTTTTTTCAGTTTGTTCGGTTTTCCAGGATGCGGTGGATCCGTCATTCCAGATGACGGTCCGATTGGCGGCAGGTTTCAAGCGGCTGATATCAAGTTCATCAAACAGCAGCAGGTCCACCTGGTCGAATCCGCCGCTCGTGTCACCATGAAAAGCGGGCAGAGGATTCTGAAAAGGACCCAGCAGGAGCCACTCGGTGATGACGGAGTGGATAACATCTTTTTCGTCGGCCGGAACAGGGGAATTGATCCCAAAGAAAAGAAGCAGGATTCCGCAAACAAGAGGAAGAAACCGTGGTTTGTTAAACATCTCGGCCTCGCTTTTATATTTCCGTTCAACGGATTGACTTTTTTATCATGCCCCGCAACAGTATACTCCATCTTCCCCCCCCCTGTCAGGATCAAAAATATCCTTAAAAAAATTGGGATGAAGCGCGGTTGAAAAAAACAACTGGGATTTTTACGGCAATTTTGAGAAAATATAATCCATCGGGCGGCCGAAATCAGGCCCCAATGAATCCATACCGCGAACAGCGCTGAAAGGATGGGCAACATGCCGGCAACACTCATCAAAGGAAAGGACATTCGTGAAGAAATTCTGACGGAGATTCGGGCCGATGTGGAACGGATCAGGGATAAAACGGGCGCCGTTCCCGGTCTGGTGACCATCCTTGTCGGCGAGGACCCCGCTTCTGTTTCCTATGTGACGGGAAAAATAAAAACAGCCCAAAGCCTCGGTTTCAAAGAAGTTCAGGAGAACCGGCCCGAAACCATTTCAGAGGAGGAACTTTTGGCCCTGGTCGAACAATACAACAGGGATGAGACCATCCACGGCATCCTGGTCCAGCTCCCCCTCCCCAAGCAGATCGATGAAAAAAAAGTGATCAATGCCATAAATCCGGATAAAGATGTCGACGGCTTTCACCCCGTCAACGTGGGACGGCTTCTCATTGGAGGAGGAGGGGTCAAATTTCCTCCCTGCACACCGGCCGGGATCGTGGAGATGCTGCGGCGGGCTGAAGTGCCCACGGCAGGTGCGGAAGTGGTTGTCGTCGGCCGCTCCAACATCGTTGGCAAACCGGTGGCCGTGATGCTGCTCCAAAAGGCCGAGGGCGCCAATGCGACCGTCACCGTCGCACATACGCGGACACGGGATCTGGCCGCTCACTGCCGCCGGGCAGATATCCTGATCGTGGCCGCCGGTGTGCCGGGACTTGTCAAACCCGAATGGATCAAGCCCGGTTCCTGTGTGATCGATGTAGGTGTCAACCGGGTGGGAACTAAAATCAGTAAAAAAACAGGAAAACCCGTCGCTGTTCTCAAGGGCGATGTCGATTTTGAGAAGGCGGCTGAGATCGCCGGCTGGATCACGCCCGTTCCCGGCGGCGTGGGGCCCATGACCATCACCATGCTGATGCAGAACACACTGAATTCGCTGAAGTTCATGCTGGGAATGGAGTAGCCCTCGTTTCCTGCCGAACCGGGACGACAGGGCATAGAGAATTTCCATCATGAGGTAGGATCCAAGATCGCTGTTGGTCATGATGACGGCTCCCTCTCCCTTTTCGGGAAAACCGATCATGGAGCATTTGAATCCCGCGTTGGATCCTCCGTGACTGAATGAAAAATGGATGCCGGTGTCAACTACATCGATACGGCTGAACAGTACCCCGGGCACCACAAGATGCTGGCTGTTCACAAATGTCTTGCTCTTCCCGCTGCGGAATAATGCCGTCCAGGGATTCGAGAATGTCGTATTTTTTCATCCTGACGGAAAATATTTGACTTTTGAATTGGGGAGAATACAGTATAGGGATGGCAAGAAATTGTAAGAAGGAAACAGGTCAGGAAGGAGATACAATTGGCAAAAAAAATATCACGTCGAAGCTTCTTTAATCGGAGTCTGGGTCTGAGTGCCGGAGCCCTGTTGACCGGGCGGAAAGGATTGTCCCTCACAGCCGGCCCGGGACGGATTCCTCTCATCGTCACCAGCCACACCAATGATACGGGGAAAAAGGCCATGGAGGCCGGCTGGAAAGTCTTGTTGGATGGTGGTTCGGCGGTCGATGCAATTGAAAAAGCAGCCAACATCATCGAGGTCGATCCTGAAGATACGAGTGTGGGATACGGCGGATTTCCCAATGAAGAGGGGGTCGTGCAGCTTGACGCTTCCATCATGGACGGCAAAACCTACAATGCCGGGGCGGTCGCCTGCCTCGAAAATATAAAAACCCCCAGCTCAGTGGCAAGGATTGTCATGGAGAGGACGGACCATGTGCTGCTCGTCGGACAGGATGCCCTCCGGTTTGCCGTCAAATGGGGATTCAAAGAGGAAAATCTCCTGACCGAAAAAACCCGGATCGCATGGCTCCGCCGGAAGGAGATGATGAGCGATACGGACGACTGGGGCCCACCGGACCATCTCAAGGATCTGGAGAAGAAAGATGCAGGCAATGTTCCCGAAGTCCCTCCCCATGGGACAACGAATGTTCTGGCCATAGACGGGGATGGAAACATCGCAGGCATCACCACAACCAGCGGATTGGGAAACAAGATTTCGGGCCGGGTTGGGGATTCCCCCATCATCGGGGCCGGCCTCTATGTCGATAATGAAGTGGGGGCCGCCGGTGCGACGGGCCGTGGAGAGGATGTCATCAAATCCTGCGCCAGCTATTACATCGTTCTGCGCATGAAGGACGGCCGCTCACCGGAAGATGCCTGCCTGGATGCGATGCGAATGATCATCGACAGGTACAAGAAGATCAATCCGAATTTTTTCCCCAGCGAGAAGTTCGTCGCCATCAATCGGAAGGGGGAGGTCGGATGTGCATACATGAAAGGCCGGACTCCACGCATGTCCATCAGGCACAGCGGGGGATACTCCATTCACACCGGAACCGTCGCTTTTCCTGATTGACACCGACAGCCGGGATCGGATAGACCGGCCGAATCCATCGATTGATGACATGTCGATGGATTGTCCTGATATTTAGAAAATAATTCACCGGATAGAGGAATAACTGCAACCTTTTTTGCCTTCTCAAACGTTTATAATGATGGGACGTATGAATAAATAGAGGAAAAATATTTCTTTCTTTTTGCAACGAATTGTAATATATTGGAGTATATATATACGAATATTAGAATATAGAGGCTATTATGTTGACAAAAAAATATATGGAAGAGGATTCTTTTTTGGAAGACATCCTCGACAAAGAAGAGAGCGAGGTCAGTGATGGTGAGGGTTCTTCCGAGGACAACCTCACCCGGGAAGACGGGTATCGGATGGAAAAATCTTCCTCCACTTCTGACCTGGTGACGCTGTATATGAGGGAAATGGGATCCGTCCTCCTGCTTTCCCGGGAAGGAGAGGTGGCTCTTGCCCGAAAAATTGAAAAGGGAAACCGTCTCGCCCTGAAAGCTCTGCTGCAGACAAAAATATTGTTCAACGAAATGGAACGTATCCGGGCCGGGCTGGATGTCAAGCTGGATGAGGTTCCGAAAGTGTTTGAATACAAAGGTGATACGCAGGATCTGAATAAACTGGAAAAAAGAAAAAAGGAAATCCTGAGCATTTTTGCCGCCATCGATGAGCAGCGGTCCCGGCTGGATGGAACGGATTTAAAAACGGATCGTTTTTTACGCGGACGGATCCTGGTCACCATCAAATCGCTTGTGGAGGCGCTCAAAATTGATCCTGATTATGTTGAACATTTTGTCGACAAATCGCACAATCTGCTGAAGCTGTCCGCTAACGACAGGATGGAAGAGCGAAAACTTCATCAATTCCTCGATACTCCGGCCGGGAAAAAACAGGGGGAGTGGGCTCAGGGCCGCAGGGACAAACTGCGGGCCCGTATCCGGCGATTTCATGATGAAACCGGAGTGACGGCCCGGAACCTGCCGTCTGTCTACGGAATGCTTGACCGAGGAAAATCAATGAGAGACCGTTCTAAAAAGGAACTGGCTGCCGCCAATCTGCGGCTGGTCGTCTCCATCGCAAAAAAATACAAAAACCGGGGACTTCATCTGCTCGACCTGATCCAGGAAGGGAATATCGGACTGATGCGGGCCGTGGATAAATTCAAATACCGCTTGGGACATAAGTTCAGCACCTATGCCACCTGGTGGATCAAGCAGAGTATCATCCGTGCCATTGACAGCCATTCCCGAACGGTTCGCATTCCCGTCCACATGAGTGAAAATCTGCAGAAAGTGACAAAAATGGCGGCCCATCTCCTGAAAGAAAAAGAGCGCGAGCCGACCGAAGAGGAACTGGCGCTCCGCCTCAACATGTCCATCGGGAAAGTCAGGGACATCCTGAAAATCGGCAAGGACCCCGTTTCCATCGAGGCGCCTCTCAAACAGGGTGACGGGGGACAGTTGGGGGATCTCCTGGAGAACAAGGATATTCTCTCTCCTCCGGATACGGTTATTCATAAAAGCCTGAAGGATAACATCTCAAAGGCCTTGAATTCGCTCAGTGAACGGGAAATGAATGTCATCAAGATGCGCTTCGGCCTCGATGACGGGCGCGAGCACACCCTCGAGGAAATCGGAAATGTGTTTAATGTCACGCGGGAGCGAATCCGTCAAATCGAATTAAAAGCGCTGAAGAAGCTGCGGATCCCCCAGGTGAGTCATGTTCTCCGGTCGTTCTGCGGGAATGCGACATTGTCCTGCTGAGACTTTCCGACTCTTCCGGCCGGTTGATGTTTTTTCAGTTCCACCGGTATAAATTCAAGTTCGAAATAAGCGCCGAGGTGTCTTTGGTCTTCCGAGCCTGTCTGTTCATAAAAGGGGATGCTGCTTTTTTGGGGCGTGACACTGAACCGGTACAGGTACTGATCTCTCAGACGAAATCCCCTTCCCGGTCGAACGGTGAAAGTCTTTTTTTCATTTGAGTTGAATGTGAGTGTCTGCCGGTCTTTTCCGAGTGTTATCCGGATGGTGTTGGTCCGGCGGGCGTTGTTCCGAACCGTCATATGAATTTCTTTGACGGGAAACCGTGTCTCCAGAATCATTTCCGCTCTGCGGGCCCCTTTCGTCCAGATCCCTTTTTCCGGCGGGCTTGACTTGGCTTCCGTTCCCCGCGGTTTGGCGATGTAATTGTCATCCAGATGATGAATGTAGCCGAAATACGGGGCGTTCCCTGTTTGGACCATTTTAGCGGATGGGACCGTGTCGGTCGGCAGGTTGTTGATGAGGGTCATCTCGGGCGGGAAGAGGGTGAAGGGGATCTTTTTGGCATGGGTGGATGGAAAACGGGAGTGATGGAGTGGGCTGATGAGAAGAGGGGCGATCAGCAGTGCCGCCGCTCCCCAGCTCAAGACGGCATCTCTCGTTTTTTTCTCGAATCCGGACAGAAAAAAGAAGAGCGGGTAAATGCTCAGAAAATAGCGGTTGGCCAGCGCCCCTCCTCCTCCGGCGTAATTATCGGGCATCATGATGATGTAGATTCCTATTTGAGCGGCGAGAGCGGCGAGCAGGAGCCAATGCCTAACGCGCTTTCGCGACAGGAGAAAGACCAGAAGAGCCAGAAAGGCGGGGAAAAAATACCAGATAATCCCTGTGTACCGCCCGGCAAAATAATAGAACAGGTTGAAGGCGGCGATTCGTGGCGGCATCATGTGTTTTTCACCGTA
>JAHIPL010000086.1 GCA_018894615.1 Acidobacteriota bacterium
GATCAATTATGTTGCTGAGGTTCAGGCCAAGGTCTTCGACCGGATGATCGCCGAACGGCAGCGGATCGCCTCCAAGTACCGGTCCGAGGGAGACGGCCGCAGCGCCGAAATCCGCGGACAGAAGGAACGGGAACTGCTGCGTATCACGTCCGAAGCCTACAGAACTTCCGAGGAAATCAAGGGAAAGGCGGACGCAGAGGCCACGAGGATCTACGCCGATGCCTATAACCTCGATCCGGAGTTCTATCAATTTATGCGGACGCTTGAGACTTACCGCACAACCCTGGCTGAAAATACCTGGCTGATGATTTCAACCGACAATGAATTTTTAAAGTACCTGAAGTCGACAGCCCGCCGTTAAGTTGAAACTCTAAACCGCCCGCGGACTATCCGGTCCCGGGCGGTTTTTGCCGGGATCGCCCTGGTTGATTGGGCACAAAACTATATTCTTTCATCGGGCGATTCCAATTGACAGGCTATTGTTCTCCGGCCGGCAGGCAGAAGGGCAGGAGGATCGGGCCCCTGTCTTAATCGGTCAGATGGGATGTGATGGTTTTCCGATGGGGAAACAGCGCCGCCGTCCCGCCTGTATGATAAAAAACGGCCCGGTGGTCCCGGGTCAACTCTCCCTTTTTGATCAGGTCGGTCAGCGCGATCATGGCCTTGCCGGTGTAGACGGGATCGAGATAGATTCCCTCCAGGACGGCCGTTTTTCGAAGGATCTCGCAGACTTCTTTTGTCACCACTCCGTATCCCGCCTGCAGATAATCGTCCCGGACATCGATCTTTTCATCCGGCAGATCGAACCCGAGTTTCAGGGCATCCATGGTGTCCAGACAGATCCCCTTAACGAGTGCCGTGTAACTTTTCCTTCCCTCCGAAACGCTGATGCCGATGATGTGAACGGAATCGTCAACAGCGGCCGCTCCGACAACGAGGCCGGCCTGGGTTCCGCCCGATCCGGAGGCATGAATGACGTGGGTGAAGGAGAGGCCCTGCCGCTGCGCCTGATCATACAATTCCAGAAATCCCTCCACATATCCGATCGCTCCGAGAGGACGGTCCATGGACCCCCCGACGAATGAACCACCGATGGGAGCATGATAGGGCGTATAGCCCCATTCCATGGCCTGCCGCATGAGGACCTCCACATGGGCCTCGGCTTCTTCCATTGTAACAATCCTTCCTTCCTCCCCTTTTTGGATGTGAATGTCCGCATCCAGGATGTGATCAAGAAGCAGGTTGCCGTCGAATTCTTCGGGTACACCCACGGGACTGAAAAGGAGCAGAATGGGAGCGATGCCGTATCGGCGAGCGGCTGCTGCCGTCTGCAGGCACCAGTTGGACTGAAGGCTGGCCCAGGTGATGACGGCATCACATTTTCTGTCGATAATATCGTGAATGATGTACTGCAGCTTGCGTGATTTGTTGCCGCCGAACGCCAGGCCCGTGAGGTCATCTCTTTTGATATAAATCTCCGGACCCCCAAGCTCCCTGGTCATATTTTCCAGCCTGGCAAAAGGCGTCGGCGCATAAATCAGATCGACCTTGCCGAACCGATCCAGCTTTTTTCTCAGCTCACAGGAAGCAATATGTGCCATTTTCTTCTCCTTGGGGTCAGGCCACGATATTTTACATCGGGTCTTTTTAATGAATCAATCTTATTCAATATTTTATACAAAAAAAGAAAATCCATCATCGTCAATTGTAGATTTTGTTTTTTAGATGAGTTTGGATAGTGTAAAATTTCGAGGCCTGACCCCAATATTATACAAATCAGAAACGGGTCCAGGCATTTTTGAGGTCGTTGATTTTTTGAGCGGTCCAGGCCCGGAGATTGTCTCCATAGTAATAAAAGATCGGGATAACGATCAGAATAAAAAGGGTGGAGGTGACAAGCCCGCCGATGGTGGACAGCGCCAGAGACGCCCAGATCTTTCTCCGCCCCACCTCGAGCTGAATGAGAACGAGGGGCAGCATCCCAAGCACAGTGGTGCTGGTCGTCATAAAAATCGGCCGTATGCGCTCCTTGGCGCCTTCCAGGACGGACTCCAGCAGTGTCAGTCCCTGTTTTCGCTTGTTATTGATGTGATCCACCAGAAGAATGGAGTTATTGACCACAATCCCTCCCAGCAGAATGACACCGATGTGAGCCGAGGAATCGAAGGAAAAGCCGGCGATCACAAAGGCGACGAACACCCCGATTAAAGCCAGCGGCACGGCCAGAAGAATAAAGAACGGCTGAATGAGGGATTCAAACAGCGAAGCCAGGATCATAAAAATGATGATCAGGGAAAAGACGATGGCGAAATTGAGCTGGCCCTTCTCCTCTTCGGTCAGACGCCAGGTTTCCTCCAGGGTCGCCGAAAATCCGGGGGGAAGGTCCAGCTGCTCGAACACCTGGTTTTTGTACCTGTCGGCCGCCTTGTAGGGCCCGCGGAATTCCCACATAAGGGTCTGCTGGAACTGCTGATTTTCCCGGTCGATGGACCCGGCGATGGGTTGTTCCTCCAGGGTCGCCACTTCTCCCAGGCGCAACAGCTCACCGCTGCGGGTCGAGATCAGGATATCCATCAGCTTTTTTAAATCCATGTTTTCCGCTTCCGGATTCTTGATGGAGATCTCCATCTCCAGACCGCCGATCCGCGTGCGCAGCGGAGCGGACACCCGGCCCCTGATCATGGTCTGAATGGCGAAATAGAGATACTGCGGATCGATGTTGTAGCGCTGGAGTTCCTCCTTTTCGATTTTGAGGACATAGGCGAAGGAATCGATCCGGCCCCACCACCAGCTGCTGGAAATGACCTGTGTTTCCTTGATCCGGGGATTACGTTTCAGCTGCCTTTCCAGAGCGGATGTGATTTCCTTCAGTTTTTTCAGGTTGTAGCCGAAAAATTTGATACGGGAATTGAGCGACGGACCGGTACTGAAGCTGGACGAGTACCCCTGCGGATCAAAACCCCGGATGTAAATACTGATCCCGGCAAAATTGGTCGCCAGCTGAATAAGTTCCTCCTTCAGAATATAGGGTCGATAGGACACCTCGATTTCCGACGGGAAGCTGATCTCGATCCGGGCGTTCTCGGCCATGATGATGGAATTGATTTCTTTTTCGTAATCATCCTTCAGGCTCTTTTCCTCAAACTTTTGAACGACCTCATCCGTGGCATCAATTTCCGTCCCGGGAGGCATACCGATGCTCACATACAGCTTTTCCTTGCTGTACCAGCTGAACCACTCACCCTGCGGCACCTCGGCCATGAACCACTTATAGGAGAAAAAGAAGATGGCGGCGATGATCACAATCACCTCGATGGGATGTTTGATCAGAAAACTGAGAACAGTCTTGTACCAGCTTCGAACACTCACCTTCTTCTTGATCTGTTTTCGCTTCAAAAGCCGGGGGCTCAGCGCCGGAATGAGTGAAAAGGACACAAGCAGCGAGGCGATGAGGGCCGAGGTCATGATCACAGCCAGGGGAAGATAATAGATCTTCAGCCGTCCCTGAAAAAAGGCGAATGAAAAAAACACACTGACCGTGGTCAGCGTCGCAGCCAGAACGGGAAGAAACACCTCTTTGGCCCCCTGAATGGCGGCCTCGACCGGAGACATACCCTTTTCCTTCAGCCGCAGAATATTTTCAAACACCACGATGGAATTATCGACGAACAGCCCGAACCCAAGGGCCAATCCCCCCAGTGTGAGCAGGTTCATGGAAATCTTGAAGACATAGATCAGGTTGAATGTGATGAGTACGGAAAAGAGGATGGACGAAATGACGAGAAGGGAAGGCTGAACACTCCGCAGAACGATAAAAACCAGAAGAAAAATAACGGCCCCGATGATGCCGACCAGCATGTACAGCTCGTTCAGGTTCTTCTGGATCTCTCCGCTTTCGTCATGGACCGACCGGAACACCAGATCCGAGGGCAGTTCTTTCTTGATGCTCTCCAGCCGCGCCTTCACCATACGAGCTACCTTCAGGGTGCTGCTCCCTTTTTCCTTCATTACGGTGAGACGAATAGTAGGCTGGCCGTTGATCCGGTTGATGTAGAGGATATCCCCATAGGACGGGATGATCCGGGCAAGATCCCTGAGTCTGATCGGGTTTCGTCCGGAGTAAGTCACAATGGTCTCCCCCAGCTGCCGCAGCCCGGGGATCTCGTTGGAGATCTTGAAAAGGTATTCCTGCTGCCCCTGGGTCACCTTTTCCGCCGGATAGGTCTCTGCTATCTCCTGGATCTTGGCCTGAACCAGATAAGGGTGCACATTGAGAGCTTTGATCTTCTCGTTGTCCAGGACGATGCGGATTTCCGGATCCGATCCCCCCGTCACTTCCGCTCCGCTCACCCCCTTGATGGATCCGATGCCGTTTTCTATTTTTTCCTTCACCAACTCCCGCAGTTTCTGCAGGGAATAGCTGCCTGAAATGGAGAAGCTGAGAAAGGGATCGGTTTGAAAGTTTTCAGGGATGTAGGGCTGAATAGAGGGCCGCACTCCATAAGGCAAAATATCCTTGACCCCGCGGATTTTTTCCCGCAGCGCCAGTCGGGCGAACTCCATATTGGTTTTGGGATTGAAACTGACGGTGATAGTGGACATCCCTATCCGGGACGAGGAGGTCAGCTTTTTTATCCCTTTGACCGTAGACACCACCTCCTCCAGCGGCGATGTAATCTGGGTCTGAATCACCTCAGGCGGCACTCCGGACCAACTCGTGACGATGTTGAGTTCAGGAAATTCCTCCTTCGGTGCAAGCTCAAGAGGAATATTCAGAAATGAATAAGCGCCGAGAACAAACAGGGCCAGAAACACCATGGCCGTGGCGATGGGCCTTTCGATAAAAACCTTCATGTTTGTTTCTCGAAAAGTTCATAAAAAACGGGGATCAGAATGA
>JAHIPL010000087.1 GCA_018894615.1 Acidobacteriota bacterium
GCTTCAGCTGGAGCAGGAACTTACAACAGGCGGAGGGTGGCAGGACCAGATCGGCGGCGTCGTCGACGGGGTCAAGATGATCACCAGTGAGGCCGGGCTCGTTCCCGATCCGAGGATCCACTATGTCCCTCCCGATGTTCTCGATCCCCGTATCAACGGAGGGCTCACGCTTCTCTACTACACCGGGCTTCGGCGTCTGGCAAAAAACATCCTCAAGGATGTGGTCGGCGGATACCTGGACAGGGACCGCCGCTCCGCGGCCGTCCTGCGGGAGCTCCATGCGTTCCCTCCCAAAATGGCCGAAGCCATGGGAGCTAAAGACATGGAGGAATTCGGCCGCCTCATCGACAGGGCCTGGCGCCTGAACAAGGCGCTCGACCCCGATTCGACGACCGATGCCATCGAAGATATTCTGCAGGCCGTAAAACCGCATATACTCGGCGCTAAACTTCTGGGAGCCGGCGGCGGCGGCTTTCTGCTCATCGTCTGCAGGAGCTTGGATGACGCCCGATCCGTCAGACAAAAACTGATGCACAATCCTCCCAACACCCGGGCCCGTTTTTTTGATTTTTCCGTCAGCCTTGAGGGTCTCGTCGTCACCGTCTGTTGACCGGAGGGTCCGGCCTGTGCTATCTTTACAAGAAATAAATGATGCCGGCCTCTGATCTTTTCTGGCTATTTCTCGGATTGGGTCTTTTACTGCTCTGTTCCGCCTTCTTCTCCGGCTCGGAAACCGCCCTTTCCGCTTTGACAAAAGTCCAGACCCACCGCATGCGGAACTCCCCGCGCAGCAGCCACCGCGCGGTCGTCCGGTTTCTGGACGATCCCCGGCGTCTGTTCATTACGGTGCTCTTCGGTAACACGCTGGTCAACATGGCCTTTATCAGCATCACGGGCTCATTCATTTACAACCATCTGTTTCAGGAACAGAGCTCCGGCCTCGCCTTCGCGGCAACCATCCTGATCGAAACCGCCCTCCTTCTGGTTTTGGGAGAAATAACCCCGAAGACCTACGCCATCAAGCACAGTGTCTCCTTATCTCAGATGATAGCCCGTCCCCTCTGGTTTTTTTCCACTCTGATCTTTCCTTTTCGCCGCATCCTCCGCTCCCTGACCAACAAGCTTCTGTCCCTGTTCAACGTATCCGACAGCACCGGCGATCACCCCTTGACCAGCGCCGAATTCAGGGCCGTGATCGAGGAAACCGAAAAGATCGGCGCCCTGGACAGGGAAGAGGGCGAAATCATTCACAGCATTTTTGAACTTCATGATATCAAAGCCCGGGAACCCATGGTTCCGCGCCCCAACATGGTCTGCATCGAGGTGAGTTCCACCATTCGCCAGGCATTCGCTTTGACCAAAAAATCAGGTTACTCACGCCTTCCCGTCTACCGCGTCAATACCGACAACATCTGCGGCATTTTTTATGTGAAGGACCTGGCCCTTTGGCGCAGCATTCAACCGGACTGGCTCGATGGAAGATCCGTCGAGGACATCACCATCGATGAATTCCTGAAAGGCCAGTCCCGGCTCAACGACCGTTTTCCCGAGCTGCGGAACACCCTCGTCCGCTCTCCCTATTTCATCATCAACACAAAAAAAATAGGCCCCCTGATCCGGGATATGACCCGTGACAAGCAGCAGATGGCCGTTCTTCTGGATGAATTCGGAGGAGTGACGGGTCTGATCACCGTCGAGGACATCGTCGAAGAAGTCCTGGGCGAGATAACGGATGAATATGATCTTGTCGCCGAGCGGGCGATCGCACAGGACAAGAAGGACCCCTGCCGCCTGACTCTTCCCGGTTATGTGAGCATCCGAAGTTTTAACAAGCGGCTGAATCTCAAACTGGATGAAGGCTTATCCAGCACCATGGCGGGATATGTCATCCAGCTCTTCGGGCATCTCCCGGAGGAAGGAGAAGTCGTGTATGATGCGCTCAACAGATTGGAATTCAAGGTGCTTCAAAAGACGGGCGCCCGCATCGACCAGCTTTCCATCCTGCAAAAAAAGAAAGAGAAAAAGACCGGCAGAAAATCCCTGTTTGCTGGGATGCTGCCTCTTCTCTTTCTGACACCTCTCATTCCGGTCGCAGGACCTGTTCCAGCGGCGGGCGGATCATCTGCAGCCTTCGCCGCCTACGGACTTGCCCTCCTCGTCTCGCTGCTGCTGATGGCCTTTTTTAACGGTGCGGAAACCGGAATCGTGTCCGCCTCCAGCGCCAGGATCGATGTTCTGGCCCAGAAAGGCGACCGCAGAGCCGTCTACATCGACAGCCTGATGGAAAATCCCGATAAAATGCTCGGCCTCGTGCTTGTGGGAACAAACCTCATGACGACAGTGGCGGGAGTGGCCGGTCTGCAGCTCTTCTTCATGTTGTTTCCCGACAAAGCCGGCCTTCAGGAACTCCTCAACACACTGTTCATGACCGTCGTTATTCTCATTTTCTGCGAAATCCTGCCCAAAACCATTTTTCGGGCCAGAGCTGACCGACTTGCTCTGAAGAGCGCTCTCCCGCTCCGCATCTCCTCCTTTTTCCTGTATCCCATCGTATCGACCGTCACCCGCCTGACAAATGCCTTTGTCCGGCTTGCCGGGGAAAGCAGCCGAAAGGAACGGATGCGCGTTATGCGGGAAGAGCTGATCCTGCTGGCCAAGCTGGGTGAAACCGAAGGTGTTATCCGGAGGGAGCAGCTTCAGATGGTGCAGAGCGTGCTCGAACTCGAATCCAAAACCGTTGAGAGCATCATGACTCCGCTCATCGAAATCGAGGCCGTTCCCCAAAACATGTCCGTTTCGGATTTTTTTCGGTTCGTCACCCGAACGGGCCATTCGCGCTTCCCGGTCTACAAGGAGAGGATCGACAACATCATCGGGATCGTCCACGTGCGGGATGTCCTCTATGCGACCGGCGAAGAGGCGTCCATCGAATCTTTTATTAAAAAGGACATCAGCCTTCTCCCCGATTCCAAAAAAGTCTTCACCCTGCTGCGGGAATTGAAAAAATACCGCCGGCATATGGCCTTTGTGGTGGATGAATACGGCGGCATCATCGGCCTTGTGACCGTGGAGGACCTGGTCGAGGAGATCATGGGAGACATCAGGGACGAAACGGACAGAGAAGAGGACCATCTCATCCGCGTCCTCGGGCGGCATACTCTGGAATGCGATGGAAAAACAGAGATTCAGAAACTCAATTTCACCCACAATCTTGATATTCCCCTTGGAGACTACCGGACAATCGCCGGATACATCATCCATCTTCTGGAAAAGATCCCCCGGACGGGAGAAACGTTGGACACAAACACACTGCACATAGTGATTCTCGAATCAGATAATCGAATGATCCGCAGAGTGCGTATTCAGAGCAAGAACACACCCATCGTCGAAGATTAAAATTGTGGCGGTTCAAAGAGGAGGGGGACAATCCATCCTTCAGTCGGAAACGATGCCGAGGGGTGGATTTGTCTTCCAGAGCCCCCGCGTGAAATCGGGAACGTCCACGGATTTGCTCCGGGCCGCGACCGAACGCTCACTGAGTTCCGAAACCACACTGACGGCGGCCGCATCGTACACGTCCATGTCAAGCGGCTGTCCCGTCCTCAGGCAGTGGATGAGGCGGTAATCCTCGATATAGTCCATCCCTCCGTGTCCGGCTCCCCTGGCCGCATCCCCGCGGGCTTTCCAGAGCGGGTGATCGAAAGCTTCAGCATAATTTGAGAGATCCTCCCAGCGGTGGGCCGGGCTCAGTCCCTCGATGTGGATTTTTGGTTCCGGATACCCGAGGACGAGCCCCTTGGTGCCCTGCAGCATGTCGATCCGGCTGTAGGGACGGGGCGTGTTGCAGTCGTGTATCACGGTGATGGTGCGGCCGTTTACGGTCCGGATAAGGCTGACATTGACATCCCCGCACTTGTATTCCTGCAGGGCGCGGGAATCGTCCACGCCGAAGTTCTCCCTGGCATACTGCTGAAGCCCCCGCGCGCTGCAGCTCATGGAAACCAAATAATCGAACCGGTCTCCCCTGTTGATGTCCATCCACTGCATGACAGGCCCCAGACCGTGCGTGGGATAGAGATTTCCGTCCCTGTAGATGGAGTGGGCGGTCCGCCACAGCCCCTCACCCCTCATCTCGAATTTGAGGGCCCGCAGGTCATGAAGATATCCACACTCCGCATGCTGCAGCTCTCCAAACAGCCCTTTGCGGGCCAGGTGAAGGATGGTCATCTCGGTGCGGCCGTAGTTGCAGTTTTCCATCATCACGCAGTGTTTCCCCGTGTTCTCGGCTGTCTTCACCAACTGCCAGCACTCTTCAACGGTCAGGGCGGCGGGCACCTCGGTGGCGGCGTGTTTGCCGTTGGCCATGGCGGCCAGGCAGACGGGAACATGCCACTCCCAGGGAGTAGCGGTGTAGACAAGGTCCAGGTCCTCGGTTTCGCACATGCGGACAAAGTCCTTTTCATTGCGGGAATAGCCGGCCGGTTTCGGTTTTCCGGCCCTCGCCGCCCACTCCTGAATACGGGCCACTTTTTCTGGGACGATGTCACAGACGGCCTTCAGCTCCACCCCCTCGATGCGGAGGAGGTTGCGGACATGGGCCGAGCCCATACCGCCCACACCGACAAAACCGATACGGACGGGATCGATGGGAGGCACTTTGAACCGGCTGTCCCGCGGCCGGCCGAGCTTACGGTCGGCCGGAAGGCCGTCCTTCTGAATGCCGGTGAAGGCCGTTCCCAATCCCGCCGCCGCGCCCATTTTCAGGAATTCACGACGGTTCACGCTCACTTTATCGGATTTGGTGTGTTTGGGCATGTCTCCTCCTCACTCCGTCTTTGAAGGTTCCAGTCTAATCAAATCCCGCCAAAATTTCCAATGATTTCAGCCTCTCAAAAAAAACACATGAAGAACAAATTGGCAAGAGGAAAAGGATGGTCTGATCGGAACATTTATTTGAAGCGGTTGGAAACGTTGCGGGTTCCTTTTTTTTATCCCCGACCAGAATAATCCGGTCCAATCTTATCGACGGAGTGACCCCATAAACGACTAGAATCAATCAAGGTCGTGAAGCCCGAGAAAGTGAAGGGCCGCCTCCCGACCGTTTTTCGCCGCTTCCATATGAGGATCGAGTTGAATGGCTTTTTCAAAGTAACCGAGAGCTAGCTGCACATCCTTCTTCGCCTGTGTCTCCTTGAACCGGAGCATGTACAGGGACCCGATGTTGTTCAGGGCATACGCGAAGTCGGGCGCCAGATCCAGCGCCTTTTGGTAGTGTTTAAGGGCTTCTTCCTTTTCCCCTGTCTGCTGCAGAGAGACCCCCAGTAAATTCCTGGTTTCCGGATTTTCCGGCTGTTCACGGACGGCCTTCTGCAGCACACCGACAGCATCACCAAAACGGCCGGCCCCGATGTAGACGGCTCCGAGGATTTCCCTCAGTTGGACATCCTGGGGCGATGCAGCCAGCCCTTTTTTCAGCACCGTTTCGGCCTTATCGAACTGCTTTTCGGTATAATAGATCCTGGAAAGAAGGATATAGGCCGACATGAATCTCGGCCATTTTTTGATAACATTTTCAAGGTCCGCAGCGGCTGCCGACCACTGTCCGTTCAGATGTTTTAACTTTGCCAGATGAATGATATTTTGAACAGGAGCAAGGGTTTTGGGGTCGTCATTTTTGGTGTAGCTTTTTTTGGGAGTCCTTACGCCTCCGGATACGTAACCCAGGGTTTTTAACTTGGCCAGGGTTTTGGCGTCGACATCCGAACGGACGCCGGATTCATGGTAGGTGAGTTTTTCTCTCAATCGTTGAAGCGATGTAGACAGATCTTTGATGTTTTTCTTGTTCGCAAGATTGTCATTTTCAGTCCAATCATCATAA